>NZ_PDYW01000001.1:0-393615 GCF_002743245.1 Sporosarcina sp. P26b | reverse complement strand
AGGATAGCATTCGGATGAAATACAGAAAAACCCTTTTTAAAGAATGAAGTGTTGAGTCTTAATTGATGAAAACTGTTGAAAGTTATTTATCGAAAACTGTTGAATTCTACTTGACGGTTACATCTATAGGCATATCAAAAGATTCTTCCTGAATAATTTCGAATAAGTATTTAGCTTTTTGGTATTCGAAATTAAATTTAATTTCTTCGTATTCTTGTCCAAAAAACATTGGCATTTCATTTATAAATACATCACATGCATGCTGTATTTTTTTTATTCCCTTTAAGTTGGGAAGTGAAATCTTTGATAACTGCTGATTTTGTTCGTTCCATAATTCATACCATTGTTTTTCAGCTTCATCCCTATAGTCTAAGACATCTGCATAAATAGAGTGAATAGCAGCTGTTAGACTTTTCGCATAGGCTTCTAAATCCTTTTCTGCTTCTGCTAATAAGAATTCCGCTTCATTTTCTAATTCAATAATTTCTGTACGTTTATTATTAAATTCATATTGCTTTGTGAAGATCATTTCCAAAGCATGCTTTCTTAGAAAAGCAAACTTACTTTCTTTCTGCCAACTTCTTGATACATTTTCTCTAAAAGACTTTAATTTTATACTTTCATTATCTATCTGTTGATGAATATCATTGATTCTATTGATACTATTCCAATTATACTTTGGTAGTTGACCAATTAAACCAAATTCCAGTAAGGTTGCTTTTAATTCTTCATGGTAAGTGTGATCTAGGTACCTAACATCTTCATACAAAACATCCGCTAATGCTAAGCAAAGTCTATCGAAAACTTCTATCTTCTTTTTTAGTTGAAGATGTTTTTTAAAGGTGCTTGGTAAATTTCCGTCTAATAATTCACCCATTATACTTCCATAAAAAGTAATTGGGTATTTTGTCTTTTCCTTCTTAAGCGTCGTGTGAAAGTACTGAAAGCATTCTACTAATTTAGAAAGCACTCTATTAGTTCTCTGGTCTTGCGTTAGATGAAGACTTTTTATTAAATCTTCAACAACTTCGAAATTACTACTTCGATATAATTCCTGGTCATTTTTTACTTTTCCTTCATATGCATCAAGAGCTGATATACAATCTAAAGAAATAATCAGTTTACCTAGTGCATTTTTTAAATTAATGATGATTCCATCGTCTTCTTCTCCATCATTAACTTGCATACTACTTCTGTCTCTATCATTATAAATTCCATGTACTGGAACTTTATTTTTTTGGAATAACTTCAGCATTTCTATTGTTGAGGCTGCATTTCTATCTACTAGCACAATAGCGAAATCGACTTCATCAATAATTTTCTTTGATACGTCATCATGATGAGTATTGATAGATGAAAATCCTGGAGTGTCAATAATGACTTTATTTTTCAATCGTTCATCGGGTATTTCACAATTAAAATATTCTATATTATCTCTTTCAGACCTTGTTTCAGGAATTTCTATAGAAAGTTTACTATATAATTCTTTACTTAGACTTCTTGATGTCCCATCTTTGTATTGGACTTCATATTTATTTTTCATACCATATGTATACTTAGTTGCGACTGCAGTAGTTGGTCTATCACCTTCTATCGCTAATTTCTCGCCTAATAAAGCGTTAAGAAAAGTAGATTTACCGACTTTGAATTCCCCAAATATCCCTATCACTGTATTTTCTTCCGCTTGCATATAATTTAGAAGCTCTGAAAGGTTTAGACCTTCCCACTTCTGATCTAATGATTCTATATCTTGCTTCCATACTCTTAAAGTTTCTGATAAATGTTCTTTCCAAATCACCAAGGCATTTGCTCCTTATTTTTATTTTGAAGAACATAACTCTAATCACAGTTCTTTATATCTAATATTAACAGATAAAGGTACGACCTTCTACCCTTTGAAATAAGTTATAATGTACTACTCATTGTTAATAATTATAATATAACAGAATTTTTAATAGTTGATTATAGAACCAGAATTTTGGAAGCCGAAAAGAGGGAGTAGCATAAGCTACTCCCTCACCGAATTAAGTTATTATTTTAAGATTAGTTTTTCCTAATTATCGTTTCAATTTAGCAAACACTGTATGGAATGCTTCCACAGTTTTCGCGATATGCTCTTCTGTATGAGCCGCTGACAAGAACATTCCTTCGAATTGGGAAGGTGGTAAGAAAATACCTTCTTCCGCCATCAGACGGTAATATTCTGCGAATAGTTCCAAATCAGATGTTTTCGCTTTATCGTAATTATTGACGCGTTCATTTGTAAAGAAGAACCCAATCATCGAACCTGCACGATTGACAGTATGCGGAATATTATTAGCTTTCGCTGCTGCGCGGAAACCTTCTTCCAATTGATCGCCAAGCTTAATGAAATGTTCATATGTTTTCGGCGTTAACTTTCTCAATGTTTCAATTCCCGCTGTCATCGCTAACGGATTACCAGACAATGTACCAGCTTGATAAATAGTTCCTGCTGGTGCAACATGCTCCATAATCTTGCGTGAACCGCCATACGCTCCTACAGGCAGTCCGCCACCGATTACTTTACCTAGACATGTAATGTCCGGTTTGATGTTGAAATGACCTTGTGCGCATTTATAACCAACACGGAATCCAGTCATCACTTCATCAAAGATGAGTAATGAACCGTTCTCTTCGGTCAAATCACGTAAGCCTTTAAGGAAGCCGTTATCCGGTCCTACAACACCCATGTTTCCTGCAACAGGTTCTACAATAATCGCAGCCAAGTCGTCTCCGTACTCTTTGATAGCCAATTTAACACTTTCCAGGTCGTTATATGGAACCGTAAGCGTGTTTTGCGCAATCGATTCAGGTACTCCAGGGCTATCTGGTAAACCTAATGTAGCGACACCCGATCCCGCTTTAATAAGCAAAGAATCCGCATGTCCGTGGTAGCAACCTTCGAATTTAAGGATTTTATTACGCTTCGTATAGCCACGTGCTAAACGAAGTGCACTCATTGTCGCTTCCGTACCTGAAGATACCATACGTACCATTTCAATTGACGGAACACGGT
Organism: Sporosarcina sp. P26b; assembly: GCF_002743245.1. Classification (NCBI taxonomy): domain Bacteria; kingdom Bacillati; phylum Bacillota; class Bacilli; order Caryophanales; family Caryophanaceae; genus Sporosarcina; species Sporosarcina sp. P26b. The sequence continues at coordinate 390,578 of NZ_PDYW01000001.1, read as the reverse complement.
CGATGACAAGCTCAGCTAATTCATTTTCTAGAAGAGTCGGTGCTCCGAAACTTGTACCAGTTTCAGCTACTTTTTGGATTGCTGATACTACGTCAGGGTGTGTGTGTCCTAGGATTAGAGGACCCCAAGATAAAACGTAGTCAATATATTCATTGCCATCAATATCCTTAATGATCGCCCCTTTACCACTTTCCATAAAGATCGGATCCATATTGACTGATTTGAATGCACGAACTGGTGAGTTGACGCCACCCGGCATTAAATCAACTGCTTTTTTGAATGCTTGTTCAGATTTCGTATATGATTTATGTCCCATATTACTTCTCCTCCAACCAGCGAGCAGCATCTTTTGCATGATACGTCATGATGATATCTGCGCCTGCACGCTTCATACTTGTTAACGTTTCTAGTACAATTTTCTTCTCATCTACCCAGCCGTTTAATGCAGCTGCTTTGACCATTGCGTATTCTCCACTGACGTTGTACGCCACGACAGGCAATAGTACATGATTCTTTACGTCGCGAATGATATCAAGGTAAGACAATGCCGGCTTCACAATAAGGAAGTCTGCACCTTCAAGAATATCGGATTCCGCTTCACGCATAGCTTCCATTCGATTTGCTGGATCCATCTGATACGTTTTACGATCGCCGAATTGTGGAGTGGATTGCGCTGCTTCACGGAATGGACCGTAATAAGCAGATGCATATTTCACCGCATACGACATAATCGGAATGTTCTGGAATCCTGCATCGTCAAGTGCTTGGCGAATGACCGCAACAAATCCGTCCATCATATTCGACGGCGCAATGATATCTGCTCCTGCTTTCGCTTGACTGACTGCCGTCTTCGCAAGCAATACAAGGCTTGCATCGTTATCTACATCATTATCGTGAATAACGCCACAGTGACCGTGATCTGTATACTCGCATAAACATGTATCCGCCACTACAACTAATTTTGGATGACGTTCTTTTACAGCACGTGTAGCACGTTGGATGATTCCCTCATCGTCATACGCTTCAGATCCGGTAGCGTCTTTTTCATTAGGGATACCGAATAAAATAATCGATGAAATACCTAGTTCAACTACTTCATCCGTCTCTTTCAATAATAAATCAATTGAAAACTGATCTACTCCTGGCATCGAAGCGATTGGATTACGTACGTTCTCGCCTTCTGTAACAAAGATAGGATAAATGAAATCCGCTGCTTTAATTTCTGTCTCCCTTACCATCGCACGCACTGTTGGGTGTGTACGAAGTCTACGATGACGCTTAAATTCTATTGGATTCATTTAAATTCTCCCTTTCGTTTGGCTAATTCGTGAACTAGCTCGACTAATGTATACGTTTCAGGTTTGACGTGAACAGGTGCACCTACTTTTAACAATGCACGTTCCGTAACATGTCCGATCGCACAAACTGTAAAGCCGAACCACGTCGTTTTCGGTGCAATACGTGAAGAGAACACTTCCACCGCTGACGGGCTTGCGAACAAAACAGACACCTGATTTTTATGAAGTATAAAACGACTCAATTTATCTATTTCACTCGTTGCACTTTTTGTCTCATAGACTGTCCATTCCGATACATGAAACGGCAACTCCTCGCGAATCAGACTACCCGCAAGCGTACCTTTCAAAAAGACCACGTGCAACCGTTCTGATTTTTTCGGATTAAACTGTTTGACGAAAACATCTGCACTAAATACGCTTGGTATGAAAGACACAGCAAAACCAAGTTGATCTAGCGCAGCGGCTGTTCGAGTTCCGACCGCAGCAACTTTTCCATTGTACGCATCAGCCGTTACATTGAACCGCAACATTTTCGCACGGAACGCAGCAACTGCTGATTGGCTCGTAAAAATGAGCCAATCAGCTTTCATTGCTTGTTGCAACTTTTGCTGATCAGCCTTCTTCTGTATTTCTTCTACTTGAATAAGTGGAATCGAAATCGGAATGCCACCGTACTTTTTCACGAGTTCAGCAGCTTCCGAAGATTTTGGTGTGCCGGTGAAAATAACCGTTTCTCCTGCTAACGGTAATGCGTTACGCATCCATCTCCGCCTTCACTTTCTCGATAACTTCAGCAGCACCTTGGTCACGTAAAATTCTACTGACTTCTTTACCGACTGCAACAGGATCTGTTCCTTTCACCGTTTCACGGAATACTTGAACTGCATCCGGAGACGCGATGAAACCAGTCATTTCCACTTCATTACCATCAAACGTTGCAAATCCTCCGATTGGTACTTGGCAAGAACCGTCCATTTCGTTAAGGAACGTACGCTCAGCCTGTAGCTCAATCCATGTGTTCTCATCTGTTAATTTCGCTAGTTCATTTAGCAATTCTGTATCATCTTCACGACATTCAATTGCTAATGCACCTTGTCCTACTGCTGGAATACAATCTTCGAGCGATAGGTGTTCTGTGACGATGTTATCATCCCAGCCCATACGCTTAAGTCCTGCAGCAGCCAAGAGAATTGCATCATATTCACCATCTTGGAGTTTACGAAGACGTGTGTCAATATTGCCGCGTATCCACTTAATTTCAATATCCGGACGTAACATCAACAACTGTGAACTACGACGTAGACTGGATGTACCGACAACCGCTCCGATTGGTAAGTCCATGAAGCGAACATGGTCATTTGCGATGTACGCATCACGCGGATCTACACGTTTAGGGATACAACCGACAGTCAAGCCGTCAGGAATTACCGCCGGCATGTCCTTCATGCTATGTACGGCAAAATCAATTTCTTTATCAAATAATGCTTGCTGGATCTCTTTTACGAATAATCCTTTACCGCCAACTTTTGACAACATGACGTCCAATATTTGATCGCCTTTCGTCACAATCTCTTTCACTTCAAACTCAAATGGTGCACCCGCTTGCTTCATTTGTTCGATGAACCATTTCGTTTGAGTTAATGCCAGCTTACTTCTACGTGAACCTACAATAATTTTTCTCACAAAACTCTTCCTCTCTTATATCCATAAATGAAATTGTGACAGCGTACTGCCCAAAAAGAAATTAACGACCGTTAAGAGAAATGCAAATATCGTCATCCAAGCGAACTCCACTGATTGGAGCTTGCCCTTGTAGTTGTAAAAAACCACTGACGAGTAGATGAGCAATACCGCAAATGATCCCATGATTTTCACATCAAACGGAGACCAGTCTTCTAGCGCTACATATGCCCATTGCACACCAAACAACAAACTAACAAATAAAATCGGGATGCCCGTGTAGATCGACATTTTCATGCCCATCATCGTTTGATGCAAATTCGGCAGACTAGAAAACCGCTTACCAAGTTTCTTACTTTTCAATACGTTATATACAATCAAATATAATATCGCGAAAACAAATGCTAATGCGAACACCGCATACGAGAGGATTGCTGATGTAATATGAACAAATAACACTTCTGAAATAAGCGAATCACCTACAGTGGACGCTGTATATTTTAGATTGGAAAACACATGAATCATTAAAAAAGCAAAACCAATGATATTTGTAAAAAATACCATGAAATTCACTTTATAAATCAACTGGAACACGATGGATAGTGTAACTAGTAACCATACATAAAAGTAAATTCCTTCAACTAGCGATAGCACGGGAAAACGTTTCATTTCAAAAATGTAAAAAGATAAAATAATCGTTTGCGTAACCCATACAGAAACGATGAGCCAAAAAGCAGTACGTTGCACGACTTTTGACTTTTTAAAGTAATCAATTAAGTAAAAAACAAGACCGAGGGCATAAAGAACAATCATGAATTCCTGAAGTCTTGCGACGGTTAAATCAACCATATGCTATTCTCTGCCTTTCAAGCGAAAACCTCTCTTTTGCTAGTAAGGAGTGTTCGTTTATATTGTCTCAAATGAGAGGGTGTTACTGCAAATATTTGCATCCATAGAAAGCATATTTCTCATAGTGCCACGAGTATTTATACATTTCTTGCTTATTTAACTGCATTAAAAAAAGTGGACCTGTATCGTTCTTGTGAAAGACAGATACAGAACCACCAGGGATTAGTGTTGATAATTTAAGTTCGTCACATCAACGACATCTGATTTTTCATCAGCACGTTTTTGGAGACGTTCTTTTGCCTGTAATGCCAGCTGTTCCTTTTCTGTTACGACATCTTCAGAAATCCCAAAGATTTGTTCAAAAAGTGCGAGTTTCTCTGCTGCTTTTTTATCAGTAGATAATTCTTTAGCTTGTAAAATAGGCTCTTTCAGCAATTGATTGATAATCGATTTTGTATGCTTGTTCAGAACTTTCTTTTCACGTTCTGTTAAATCCGGCATTTTATTTTCGATGCTAGCCATTGTTTCACTCTGAATGCGACTTGCCTTCTTACGCAATGCAGAAATCATTGGCACGACACCAAGTGTTGTCAACCATTCTTTAAATGCAACTACTTCTTGTTCAATCATTAAACCGATCTCATCAGCTGCACGCTTACGTTCGGCCAAGTTTGCTTCGACAATACCTTGAAGATCATCGATATCGTACAAGAATACACTGCTCAGTTCACCGATTTTTGGATCAAGATCACGTGGTACAGCTATATCCACCATAAATAGCGGCTTGCCTTTACGTAGTCTCTCTACAAAATCCATCAATTCATAATCGATGACATATTCAGTAGCACCAGTTGAACTGATCAAAATATCCGCTTCGAGTAACAAACACTGCAACTCTTGCATAGATTTCGCTTCACCATTAAATTTCGCCGCTAGAATTTCTGCCTTAGAGAATGTTCGGTTGATTACAGTAATCTTCCCAACACCGCTTCCTTGCAAGTTCTTGACTGCTAATTCACCCATCGTACCAGCTCCAAGAATGGCAATATGCTTATCTTTGAGAGAACCGAAAATCTTTTTCCCAAGTTCTACGGCTGCATAGGAAACTGACACGGCATTTTCACCAATTGCTGTGTCGGTATGTGCTCTCTTCGCTGTTGTGATCGCTTGTTTGAACAATTCATTGAATACGGTACCTGTTGTACCAATATTTTGTGCAGCAAAAAAACTACTGCGAACTTGTCCTAGTATTTGCGTTTCACCCAGTACCATGGAATCAATGCCTGCAGTTACACGTAATAAGTGTTCTATTGCACCATCTTCTTCATGAATAATCAAGTGACTGGAGAATTCCTCAATAGGTATCGAAAACCAATCGGCAAGGAATTTCTTTATATAATATCGTCCTGTATGAATCTGATCGACCACCGCATAAATTTCTGTACGGTTACAAGTAGAAATAATGATGTTTTCTAAGATGCTCTTTTGCTGTTGCAATGTTTGCATCGCTTGTGGCAAATCAGCTTCGACGAATGATAGCTTCTCTCTAATTTCGACAGGGGCGGTTCGGTGGTTAACACCGACAACGACTGTATACATTAGGTGCTCACACCTTTCGGAATCTTTTTCGTACATTCATTATAACATACATAGCGCTTTAGTCGGAATGTAAATTGTGAACATCATTTGAAGTCATAATGTAGCAATTCCCCCCGAAACTATCGCGTTATTTACATGCGACTTTCAATTTCACGCCATGCTTCATCCATACCCATTCCTTTTTCGGATGAAAACAAGATCAGCGGCTCATGGACTTCCATGTTAAATGTTGTACGAACGACTTTCTTATGCTTCTCCCATTTACCTTTAGGAATTTTATCGGCTTTTGTCGCAACGACAATTGTAGGGATATTATAGTGGGCTAGGAAATCATGCATCATGCAGTCATCTTTTGTTGGTGGATGGCGCAAATCGACAATTTGCACTACCGCACGCAACTCTTCACGTGACGTAATGTATTGCTCGATCATACCGCCCCACTTTTCTTTTTCTGTTTTAGACACTTTCGCATAGCCGTAACCAGGTACGTCAACGAAAAATAATTGTTCTTCAATTTTATAGAAATTGAGCGTTTGGGTCTTTCCTGGTTTTGAAGACGTACGAGCTAAGCTCTTGCGTCCGATCATTTTATTGATGAATGAAGACTTCCCTACATTCGAGCGACCGGCTAACGCAAATTCAGGATAGCCTTCTGTTGGATATTGTTCAGGTCTAACGGCACTCATAATCATTTCAACGTTATGGACTTTCATTTCTTTTCCTCCAAAGCGATATCGAGTACTTCATGAGCATCCGACACGAGTTTAAATGTTAATTCTTTTCTTACACTATCTGGAATATCATCTAGATCACGTTCATTATCAGACGGGATGATGATCGTGCGAAGACCTGCACGGTGGGCACTTAGTGTTTTTTGCTTCAGTCCACCAATAGGCAACACTCGTCCACGCAATGTCACTTCACCTGTCATACCGACTTCACGGCGTATCGGGCGTTCCGTCAATGCGGATACTAGTGCCGTTACGATTGTTATACCGGCGGAAGGTCCATCTTTTGGTGTGGCGCCTTCTGGAACATGTATATGGATATCCCACTTTTCATGGAAATCTGGATCTATATCAAATGTCATAGCTTTAGAACGCACATACGACAATGCTGTTTGTGCAGATTCCTTCATAACATCGCCAAGTTTTCCAGTCAGCAATAATTTACCTTTACCTGGTGATAAGGATACCTCAATTTGCAATGTATCTCCACCTACTGATGTATAGGCTAACCCTGTTGCTGCTCCGACTTGATTGACCGTTTCTGCCTGTCCGAATCGGAAGCGTTTTTTGCCAAGCAATGTTTCCAATGTTTTCGGGCTCACAGTCAAGCTTTTCTTATCACCTGCGAGGATCTGACGAGCAGCTTTACGACAGATACTGGCGATTTCACGTTCCAATGAACGCACACCCGCCTCTCGCGTGTAATAACGAACAACTTCCAGTACGGCTTCATCTTGGAAACGTAGCTGGGATTTCTTCAGGCCATGTTCTTTCATTTGTTTGGGAATCAGATGATTGATGGCAATCGATTGTTTTTCATGCTCCGTGTAACCTGGGATCGATATGATTTCCATGCGATCACGTAGCGGTCCAGGAATAGCCCCCAGATCATTCGATGTAGCGATGAATAAGACACTTGAGAGATCATACGGTTCTTCAATATAATGATCGCTGAAGGTGCTGTTTTGTTCAGGATCCAGCACTTCTAACATAGCAGACGATGGATCACCTCGGAAATCATTCGACATTTTATCAATTTCATCGAGTAAGAAAACTGGATTCACAGTACCCGCTTTCTTCATACTTTGAATAATACGTCCGGGCATAGCACCTACATACGTTCTACGATGACCTCGAATTTCTGATTCATCCCGTACGCCGCCTAGAGACAAACGGACAAATTTGCGTCCTAATGACTCGGCAATTGAACGTGCCAATGATGTTTTACCAACCCCTGGAGGTCCATCCAAACAAAGGATAGGACCACGGAGTGAATTGGTCATCTGACGCACCGCTAGATACTCAAGAATCCGTTCTTTAACGTTTTCCAAGCCTTCGTGGTCACGATTCAATATTTCTTCAGAACGCTTCAAATCCAATTGGTCTTTTGTAGCATCGGTCCACGGCAGCATGATCAGCCACTCGATATAGTTACGGATGATACCACTCTCTGCGGAAATAGAAGGAATTTTTTCATAGCGTTCTAGTTCTCGCTCTGCTGTTTCTCTTACAGATTGAGGCATATTCGCTTCTTCAATTTTCTTATTCAGCTCCGTCACTTCAAGACCTTTACCGTCTTTATCGCCCAGTTCTGTCTGAATTGCTTTCAATTGTTCACGTAAATAGAACTCTTTTTGTGTACGTTCCATTGCTTCTTTTACGCGTTCATTAATTTTTTGTTCAAGCTCCATGATTTCCTGTTCATTATACATACGACTAATTAGCCATTCCAAACGTTCAGGTACATCGATCATTTCAAGCACTTCTTGTTTCGCTGTTAATTTTAACGGTAAATTCGATGCGATCATATCCGCTAATCTTCCCGGTTCTTGAATACTCTCAACTGTTTCGAGTGTTTCATCGGAAATACGTTTACTGTTTTTCGCGTATCGTTTAAACTGTGCAACGAGTGAACGCATCAGCGCTTCTGCCTCAGCATCTTTTTCATCGTTCTCTTCGTAGCATTCCACATTCACAACGGGATATAGATCCGCTTCCTCGTAACCACACCACTTGGCTCTATGTATCCCTTCAATCAATACCCGATAGGTACCATTTGGCAATTGCGTCATCGATTTGATATTCGCTAACGTACCAATCGTTTGTAAATCATCTTTTTCTGGATTTTCTAAGCTTAAATCTTTCTGCGTTGCTAGGAAAATTTGATGATCACCTGCTAAAGAATGTTCAATAGCAAAAATCGAACGCTCTCGACCTACATCGATATGTAAAAGCATCGTCGGATATACAATCACTCCGCGAAGTGGCAATAATGGGATGTTCTGTTTTTGAATCGTCGGCATGATAAGCCACCTCCAAATAAATTATGTCTAAGTATGTATATAGTTCATAAATAAAATCTTATGTAAGAAAAAGCCGACTGCCGAACGTATAGGATACGCATCGGTGGAGCCGGCCTTTTTGCCATTTCGGCGTTATGCAGTATTTTTTTCGTTATCTGCTTCGTAAATTGATCCGTCTTCTTTATACAAGATCGGAGTAGATGTACCAGTGACAGAATCTTTAGTGATGATACATTTCTTTACTTCTTCAAGTGAAGGAAGATCATACATTACGTCCAACATGATATTTTCGATAATCGAACGAAGTCCACGAGCACCCGTTTTACGAGCAATTGCTTCTTTCGCGATTTCGATTAATGCGTCATCTTCAAATTGAAGTTCAACATCATCAAGTTCGACCATCTTCTGGTATTGTTTAACGATCGCATTTTTCGGTTCAGTTAGAATTTGATACAATGTATCCGCATCTAGTGTATCGAGAGTTGCGATAACCGGCAAACGACCGATGAATTCCGGAATCAAACCGTATGATTGTAGATCTTCAGGAATCAATTTAGCCAATAGACTATCTTGTTCATTGATTTCTTGCTTCGATTCAGAACCGAAACCGATGACTTTACGTCCAATACGGCGTTTAACGATATCTTCAATGCCGTCAAATGCTCCACCCACAACGAACAAGATATTCGTTGTATCGATTTGCAAGAATTCTTGATGAGGATGCTTACGACCGCCTTGTGGTGGTACGCTTGCAACTGTTCCTTCCAAAATCTTCAGCAAGGCTTGTTGTACACCTTCACCAGATACGTCACGTGTAATCGATGCGTTCTCGGATTTACGAGCTACTTTATCGATTTCATCGATGTAGATAATTCCTTTTTCAGCTTTATCGATATCGAAATCCGCTGCTTGAATTAATTTCAAGAGGATATTCTCTACGTCTTCCCCAACGTAACCTGCTTCAGTTAATGAAGTCGCATCTGCAATCGCAAATGGTACATCCAAAATACGAGCCAATGTTTGAGCGAGTAAAGTTTTACCGCTACCTGTTGGTCCGATTAAGACGATATTGGATTTAGCCAGCTCGACTTCATCAATTTTACTACCTGAATTCACTCGTTTGTAATGATTGTATACTGCTACTGCAAGTGATTTCTTTGCACGATCTTGCCCGATGATATAATCATCGAGGATACTTTGGATCTCTCTTGGTTTTGGAACGTCTTTTAGTTCAAAGCCTTCTTCAAGACCGACTTCCTCTTCCACGATTTCCGCACAAAGTTCAACGCATTCATCACAAATATAAACACCTTGACCAGCTACTAGTTTGCGGACTTGCTCTTGAGATTTCCCGCAAAAAGAACAGCTCAAGTTATCGTTTTCATCATTAAATTTGAACATTATGCTCACCCCTATTCAAGTGAATATACTACAAGATTACTTTGACTTAATCAACTAATTAGAACTTAACGACCAACACAACCAGCCTGATATGTATGGTTATTTACGCTCTAGCTTATGGAGTTTAGAAAACTCTATACATGAAGTCTTTTATTTAAGAAAAACAAGGTACGGGCAAACCGTACCTTGTTTTATCTATATAGAAAGATTAGTCGACGATTTTAGCGCTGTCAACAAGTAGTTGAACTGTTTTGTTGAAACGAAGATCGTTTTCAAGTACAGATGTGCCACCAAGAGTAGTCTTGATTTGCTCAACGTCCATACCGAATTGCTCAGACATCTTTTCAAGTTCTGCATTAATATCTTCTTCAGGAACTTCAACGTTTTCAGCAGCACCGATTGCTTCAAGTGTTAATGAAACGCGTACGCGGCTTAGAGCGTCGTCCTTCATTTGGTCGCGAAGTGTTTTCTCGTCTTGACCAGAGAACTGGAAGTAAAGATCCAAGTTCATGCCTTGCATTTGTAGACGTTGTTCGAAGTCCTGCATCATACGATCCGTTTCTGAATCGATCATCGCTTGTGGAATTTCCATCTCAGCGTTGCTTGCAGCCTGTTCTACTAGATCGTCACGAAGAGCTGTTTCAGAATCATTCTTCTTCACTTCTTCAGCTTCTTCTTTCAACTTCGTGCGTAGCTCTTCTACTGAAGAAACGCTCTCGTCGATTTCTTTTGCTAACTCGTCATCAAGTTCAGGTACTTCTTTAGACTTGATTTCGTTAACTTTCACTTTGAATGTAGCAGGTTTACCAGCTAGTTCAGCAGCATGGTATTCTTCAGGGAAAGTGATTTCAATATCTTTTTCTTCTCCTGTTTTCATGCCTACTACTTGCTCTTCGAATCCTGGAATGAATGAACCAGATCCAACTTCAAGTTCGTAGTTTTCTGACTGTCCGCCTTCGAATGCTTCGCCATCAGCGAATCCTTCGAAATCGATTGTAGCTGTATCGCCATCTTCAACAACGCCGTCTTCTTTGACTACCATTTCTGCTAGTGCTGCTGTACGTTGTTCAAGCTGTGCTTCAACTTCCTCGTCTGTTACTTCAACTGATTGACGAGTCACTTCAAGACCTTTGTATTCGCCAAGTTTCACTTCTGGCTTAAGTGCGATAACTGCTGTGAATACAACCGGCTCGCCTTTTTCTAACTTTTCGATGTCAATCTCAGGTGCAGCGATTGGATCAACGTCTGCTTCGTCTACTGCTGCAGAGTATGCTCCAGGTAGCACGATATCGATTGCATCGTTGTAAAGTGATTCTTCACCGTACATTTGGTTGAACATCTTACGTGGCATTTTTCCTTTACGGAAACCAGGTGCTTGTACTTTCTTTACTACTTTTTTGAACGCTTCATCTAGTGCTTCGTTGAAACGCTCTACGGAAACTTCAAACGTAAGTTTCCCTTCACTGCCTTCTAATTTTTCCCATTTAACTGTCATATGTATGACCTCCAAATCATTTGCAATACTTTTATTTTTATTTTAATCAATTATACCTTCGCATGATTGTATCTAAATTTTTTCTGTACTTCCTAAAAAATCTTCGACACTCTTTGAAGGCTTTACCTGAATCAGCTCATTTTGTTGTGCCTATTACAAGCAACAACGTTACTGAATACAGATAAGCAGTTGACAACCATTTTAGTATAACATAGTCTATTCATCTTTCAAGAATTAATCACTGTTAGCTTTCCATTTCTTCATCGACCGAACGTATGAACGTTAGCAATGAAGATTCCTCTGTCGGCTTACCGTATAATAACTGCTTCGTATACGCTACATATGCGCCCGCCACTTCGTCCGCCGTATAAGGACCCCAGTGGAACGGAAACAGCAAAACACTGTATTTCAATATCAGGTTCACTACTAGCTCACTCGCTGTAGGATCTTTCTCAAATTGTGCCTTTGCAAGAAACTGGACCTCCCCAATAAATTGATCTTCTTCAGGGGACACAAGTCTCGATGGATTCGTCTCCGTCTCAAAGTGATACTTGCGAATAGCTAATGTTTCTTGATAACCCGTTTGCTGCAGTAAAAGTAAGGCATATGTCTTCACAACAGGTAATGTATCCTCTGCTTCGATGACATCCACCAGCAGCGGAATATACGGTTGCAGTTTCTGATGTTGCAACGACAATAAAAATTCTTGTTGCTCCATCGATCCCATCTTATAAAAATGGCTACTTGTAATAGAAGGCTCCTCAATAGAAGGTTCTTCATAGCGATCGGATAATCGTCCATTTAATTCGCGTAAATATTGAAACTTTTGCAAGCTACTTTTCGGAATCATTTCTTTTTCTAGAAGACCTTGTATCGTCAGCTCCACTTCATCATATTGCTGGAGTTGGATCGAAATTGAAAGATAAAGCTCGAGTAATTCTATGTAATCGCCTGCTTGATTTTGCATAGCAAGCAAGGCAAATTCTTTCGCTCGTTCATATTCTTTCATTTCGTATAAGGAAATGGCCATACCGTCGAAAACAGAATAATCTTCGGGGTCAATTTCCAATACAGATTCAAAATGGCGGATCGCATCTTCATGCAAATCACGTTCCATTGCCTCTCTACCATCTCGGTGAAGACGCTCGAGTGTTCCGGGAAAGACTACCATATTTCCTTTTTTAATGACTTGTCTACGTTTCTTTTGCACTGTACTCACCTGCCTGCTTTGTTACTTTCACTATAGCACAGCATTCTAAAACGATTCCAGCTTGAAGCAAAGAATGAAGGAAGACGGTTATACTGACGACTGATCCGCCACATACCACTTTCGCTCGTCCACCTTGCAAATAACGGGTCGGTCTGAAGTGGTTCCAATATACTCTCCGTCAGTGTGGCAACCTACTACTCGATCGGGTTCAATGATGAACGTATCACTCTTATAAGTAGAAACTCCCTTTAACTTCGTATGACTTCCATTAAAGACAGTTAAGAATACGGTGAGGAATTTCAGCGTGGATATGGAATGAACGACTGTCAGCTCAAACTCTCCATCATCGTAAATGGAATGCGGAGAAATTTTCATGCCGCCACCGTAATACTTTTGATTGCTCACTGTGATCATCCAAACTTTACGGAACACGCGAGTATCCGAATCTATTCGAATTTCCGCGTTAAAAGGTTTGAAAGCTAGTAGACTCTTTGCAACCGTCAATGCATACACTACGCTACCTAGCTTCCATTTATTCAATGTCTTTTTAATAGTAGATCGACTAGCTGCCAATGAAATATCCGCATCCAAACCAAATCCACTATTACTCGCAAAATAGCGTTGATGAACAGTGTCTAATTGAACCGATCCAAAGTCTACCGTTTTTCGCTTAATCGGTTTGGTTGCGATATAGTTTTCAATTTCCTGCAAACTAGTAAACGCAGGGAACTCCCTGGCGAAATCATTACCCGATCCTGCTTTCATGACCCCGACGGTTACATGAGGATAACCTACCACCCCATTTAGCACTTCGTGAATCGTGCCATCCCCGCCTATCACGATAAGCAACAATGACTCAGAAGTTTGTCCAGCCAGTTGCTTTGCCAGTTCTATCGCATGACCACGCCGCTCTGTCAGATGATATGGATAGTTACTATTCTTCCGCAGGATCGCCCACACTTTAGCCCCTTTACCGTCACCAGCCTGTTCATTAATAATGAAATGCACTTCCATGTGTACCGCCTCTTTCGAAAGCCTTTTTCATCATAGTAGCAGACTGCCAAATGACATACTAGCTAATTTATTAGATGATTTGATACTTCACTTGTAGACTTGCGCTAATCGTAATAGTACCAGATTCGATCGGCGTTCTACCTGTATCCGCCATGGCCATCGCTCGAAATGCAACTGGCTGAGACGTATGCTGTTCTTCAATTTTCATTGGAATCGGCTTATTTTGTAACTTCAATGAAGTACCAATTGTAATCATTTTTGTTTCAGCGTCTGTAAGGGCTAGCGCCAAAGCTTGTTGATATCGGTCATCTTGATCCTGCATAGTGAATTCAATACTCCCCACTTGATTGACACCATTTTTGACTGCGAGATCGACTAGTTCACCCGTTCGTGACAGTTCGTTGCTTGTAATCCGGATGGAGTTGATCACTTCGTAGCCTTGAAATCGTTGTTCGCCATTGACGTATTCATAGACTGGTCGAATTTGAAAATCTATTGTTTGAATGGATGATTCTTCTATTCCTACTTTTTTCAGTGATTGGATGACTTGGTTCATACGACTAGCATTTTCTTGTTGGATATCCTTAAGTTCCATTCCTCTTGTGGTAACAGATAACACCATATGAACCGTATCAGGTGAAACTTTCACCGCACCTTCGCCAAAGACAGTAATAGTTCGTGTTTCTTGTTCGTTATACATACAAAACACTCTCCTTTTTTTACAGTACTATCATTTCTATGCAACACCTGTACCTATTCATACTTCATTTATGGCTTAATTACTTAGTTGAACGAGAACAAAGATTTTATCATAACTTATAAGAAAACAGTTAAGGAGAGTTCTCTATGAGTGAAAATGAAAAACAGATTGCTAAATTGGCATTGCTCGGTGAATCCATCGGCTTGTTCGGCCAAGCGATTACAACATTAGCTGCCTATCTCGCATTAGAAGAAGAGAAGATTGAAGAAGATCAATTGGCTAAAATGCAGGAACAGATAGATTATGTGTTAAAAGAACTTATACAGATAAAAAAATGAATCTGGAGACATCCGGACATCTACATAGATAACCGGATGTTTTCTGTTTTAGAGAAGTAAATTAAATCAAAGTTTCGCTAAATCCAAATAAAAATAGCCCTCGATCTAGTATGACCGATGAGCTACGAATATTGGTGATTATATTAAAATGTAATGAATCCTTTTTGCACGGCGAATCCACCTAATGTAAACAAGGCGATGACAACGAGTGTAATGATGAATAATCGATTATTTCTGTCCAAGACGTCACCTATTTCTCTATCGAATAGATTATTATTTCTAGTGACTTCATTCTATCCTATCAAGTTCAGTATAAGCAATCTAATTTTCATTCAATTTCTTTCTTTAACTGATTCAAAAAAACTACCATAAACTCATGTCGCTCTTCCGCCAGCCGTGTCCCTTCTTTCGTTACCATCAACTCTTTCAACAATAGTAACTTCTCGTGAAAATGTGTTACTGTGGCCGTTTCTTTTTTGCGGTATTCCGACTCTGACATATCCATTCGTGCTTCTTCTTGTTGGTCATAGAGTTTTCTACCACGCGCACCTCCAAATGCAAATGCACGCGCTATTCCTACTGCTCCGATCGCATCCAAACGATCAGCATCCCTAACGATGGCTCCATTAATTGAAGTAAGTTCTTTTGCGTTGCCTCCACTGAATGAAACACTTTCAATCGCAGACAGCACTTGATTCGTAATCGATTGCGTCGCACCTATTCTTTCAAGTAATTCCACAGTCGTTGCCTCATGCATCTTTTCATACTTCGTATCTTCTACGTCATGTAACAGAACAGCTAGTTTAACGACTAGTTCATCAGCATCCGGCTCTGTCATTAAGATTTTCTCTGCATTTTTCATTACGCGGTCAATATGATCGAGATCATGGCTTGCATCAAATTTATTGTAAATCCCTTCGACTTCCGACCTGCACTTCGCTATCATTTCTTTCATTGAACCCGGTCCCTTCTTTTTATCGTGTAAAAAGGAAAGGTTGCCAAGGAGGCCCCTTTCCTTTTGTTATATTCAGTGTACATTATTTCACATAACTTGTCAGATAGCCGTATCCTTTAGCTTCCATCTCTTCTAGAGGTACGAAGTCGATCGCTGCGCTATTTATACAATAACGTAATCCGCCGCGATCTTTCGGTCCATCAGGAAAGATATGGCCAAGATGACTATCGCCCGCACGACTTCTCACTTCAGTTCGCACCATATTGAAACTTTTATCTGTATGTTCCGTCATAACTTCTGGTATGATCGGCTGCGTAAAACTCGGCCAACCACATTGCGAGTCATACTTATCCGCACTTGAGAATAAAGGTTCCCCTGTTGCGACATCTATATAAATGCCGTCTTCAAATGTATCCCAGTACTCATTCGAGAATGCCGCTTCTGTATTGTTGTCTTGTGTCACTTGATATTGAGCTTTCGTCAATTTCTTTTTCAATTCTTCATCGCTCGGCTTCGGATAGTCCGCAGCGTCAATTACAGACGGAATGTCTTGATCTTCAAGTGTATCGAACTCTACATGACAGTACCCATCTGGATTTTTCTCTAAGTAATCTTGATGATATTCTTCTGCCAAAGTATAGCTCGTTAATGGCTCTACTTCTGTAACAATTTTCTCGTCATAACGCTCTTGTTCTGTCGTAACGACTTCATCAATGATTTTTTTGTCGTCGGGATTCGTATAATAAATACCTGAGCGATATTGTGTACCACGGTCATTTCCCTGTTTATTTAAAGATGTCGGATCTACAATCATGAAAAAGTGCTCCACAATTGTTTTCAAGTCTGTACGCTCTGGATCGAATTGCACATGCACTGTTTCCGCGTGACCTGTTTTGCCTGTAATGACTTCATTGTATGTCGGATTTTCCGTTGTGCCGTTCGCAAATCCTGATGTCACGTCATATACACCATACACTCTTTCCATATAGGCTTCTACACCCCAGAAACAACCTCCAGCCAAATAGATATCCTGAAGATTTTCTTCATCAAATGTTAAATCTTCGTTCGGATTGGCTGGATACTTAGAATCTGAGGATACAGTCAGTGAACCTAGACTAGTGGATGAATCTGAATTTCCTATGCCACATCCTGCAAGCAGCAAGATGCAAAATAAACTAAGTATATATTTCAGTTTCATAATAAAGGACTCCCCTCATTAATTAATTTGTGCCATAGCATCGATGATTTGTTTATTCGATAAGTGTCCTGGTTGTGAGCGGACTAGTTTTCCTTTTGTATCAATGAAAGCAGATGTTGGATACCCTTTTACATTGAAGTCTTGCACTAGACTGCCACCATCATTTAATAACACCGGTAAATCGTCCACATTTTGAACACCTTTGAACCATTTTATGAAGTCATCATGTTTCTTTTCATTATTATAACCAGGTGCTACTACAGTCAGCACTTCGAAATCAGTAGATTCTCTAGCTAATATATTCACTTCATCGAGACCTGCTAAACAGATAGGACACCAAGAAGCCCAAAACTTTACATACACTTTCTTGCCTTCATAATCCGCAAGACTGACGGTTTTTCCATCAAAGTCCTGTAAAGCAATGTCATTCGCGCTACTCGCTGTATCAGAAGACGAACAAGCACCTAAAACGGCAACAATTGCCAACAACATAATGAACTTTTTCAACATGGTGATTCCTCCTTTTTCCTATTCATATACCTAGTATAAAATGAATACATGGTAGAACGTATTGAATAAGACTCGGAAAAAATTTAAAATGAGTAAATGCCGACATTTTCCGACAAAAAGTAGTTCTTCGCCTATAACTGTTGACAATTTGTCAACAAGCATTTATTATTTTGAGAGCGAAGAAATTTTTGCGTTGTCTTGGAAAAGGAGGGATAGTATCATGTCAGAAGGCAGCCTTGGTTTGAGTATAGGGCAGTTATTGCGTGAAGTATTAGAAGAACGTTCATTGTCCATGCGTAAACTAAGCGAACTTACAGATATTGATACTGCGACGATCTCCCGAATCATCAACGACAAACGAAAAGCAACACTTGATCATCTGGAGAAATTTGCGACGATTTTAGACATCCCATTAGCAAAACTACTTCAAGCGGCAGGCTATCCAGTTAATCAAAAAAACGCAAAGCGGACAGCTTATGACGAAACCATTCAACAACTGGTTGATACATCAGAACTTCTATCTGCTGATATCTCCATTGAAAAAGTAGAACTCCAATTGGCAGGTTACGAAGCGTATGTCCAGACGAATGAAGGAAGAGAAAGAATTTTACATGACTTTGACAAGAAGTTAAAATTGGCTGGCGGAGTAGGTCCGTTCGTCGATCAAATGAAGGAATTATTTACACGGTTCAAAATGCAAGATGTTGCAAAACGTGATCTTGCCATTATCGGTAGCGCATTATTGTACTTTATCGTTCCAGTGGACGTTATTCCCGATTATATATTCGCGGTCGGGTATTTAGATGATGCGATAGCAGTTCAAATTGCTTCAAGCGTACTAACAAAAAATTCATAATCTGATGAGTAGGTGGCACTATTGGAAAACAGAGAGACAGAAAAGCGTCGTAAGAAAAAACTTAAAAGAAAATATAAACGCGTAATCTTCATGATATTCACGTTGTTACTATTAGCGGGTGGCGGATATGTGGCTGCGCAATATTCAAACGGCCTATCCTTTGCGAATGATGACAAAACCAATGATATACATACAGAACTTAGCGATAGCAGTAATACATTTTCCGATAGTGATTCGGCTTTTGATGATTTTGAAGGTGGAGAATCACAGTTCGGTGAAATCAATGTGTTGCTGATCGGTGATGACGCAAGAGGCGACGAAGAAGACACTCGTTCAGATGCTTTGATGATCGGTCACTATGACCAAACAACCAATCAAGTGAAGTTAGTCTCTCTCATGCGTGATACATACGTTGAAATCCCCGATCACGGCATGGAAAAAATTAATGCGGCCTATGCTCTTGGTGGACCCGAATTAGTCCGTAAAACTATTAAGCATAATTTTGATGTAGACGTACAATACTATGCGATCGTAAACTTTGAAGGTTTTTCAAAAATGGTTGATGTAATTGCTCCTGAAGGAATTGAAGTGGATATTCCCTATGAAATGTCACATGGTTTAGGTTTGACGCTCTATCCTGGTCAACAGAAACTAAATGGTGACCAATTACTTGGATATGTGCGATTCCGTCACGATATCCATAGCGATTATGGACGGGTGGAACGGCAGCAAGAAGCTTTGTCGAAGCTTAAAGATGAAGCGATTAGTTTCCAAACAATCGTCAATTTACCTAAGTTATTAGGCGTAATGGAGCCTTATATCAATACAAACATCGATAAAAAAACGATCTTCTCAATCGGTAAAGGTATGTTAACCGGTGGTAAAGATAATAAAATGGAATCACTGCGTATTCCAGTCGAAGGTTCATTCGGTGACTTACGTACAGATGTAGGGCAAGTACTTGATATTAATCTAGAACAAAACAGACAAGCATTGCGGGAGTTTTTATCTTTAGAGGATGAAAACGAGCAAAATGGTGAGTATGTTGAAAATCTTGAAGAAGACCAGAATATGGATTATCAAGAAGAAACAGAAGAATATACTTCTAATACAAGAAACTACTGAGATTCCACAACATAAGATCAATAATTCTATACTAAAAAGAAGTTGTCTATAAAAGACAGCTTCTTTTTTTGTATCATGCAAAAGCACCGAGGATTCAAACATAAAGCGCATTATATGAAAATGCAAAAAAGTGCACTTAGGAAGTTAGATTTACATACTAACTTCTCAAGTGCACTAAAATCATAGACACGTATTTGACGTCCCAGAAGGGATTCGAACCCCCGACCTACGCCTTAGGAGGGCGTTGCTCTATCCAGCTGAGCTACTGAGACATGATAAAAACGAGAAACACTTTGACTATACATCGCATCAAAGCGTTCTCATGATTTATTAATCGTTGGCCGTACCATCATAATCTTCATTGAACCATAATTGCTCATCATCATCCACATCGCCATTATAGTTGATCAAAATCTCTTCTCCAGCTTTAATATCTCTATACGCAAAGAAATCAAATGTGTGATTGTCGAAATTAATGTCATATGTCGCGTTCGGTTCGTAGGAATGATTGAATAACATTCCGTAGCCAAGTAGTACCGCTGTATGGTTAGCTCCATACTCAAAAGCGTAATCAGCAAGAACCGTTTTCTCGATATGTTGATGTTGTTCGTTTGGATAGGAGATCACAGGCGCTTCGTGTAATAGCTGCCCTTCTTTGATATCGCATTTCGCGAACACACCCCTATTGAATTCGCCTTCGCCAATTGGAGAAAGTTTTACTTCTATCATATCTTTCACCTACTCGCTTGTAAATTATACTTGGCTAGTATACCATTAATCCGGCTAGATTGCTGATTTCTTTTCTCGTGATAAAAATAAAATCATTCTCTTCTTTTTGTGTAAGGAGTCCCGTAATGAAATGATCGGGTATACTCAATAAATCACTACAGTTTAAACGCTTCATTAGCCAATTCTTCACTTTACATAATACTATTATTTTTAAATATATTCATTTATAGAAAATCTAGTGAAGATTTTTACCTTTAAGAATTTCTCACTTATTGAGTTGGAATTGACTGTATATTAATTTATACGTACTAATATTTTCAGCTTTCCAAAAATACCCTATAAGTAGATTCCACCATAGACTATCATGTATCATATAGACATCATGATAAAAGTGAGGTTACATACTATATGAACAAAAAACAATTAAGTTGGGCAGCTGTTGGTGCAGCTGTATTATTGTTCGCGTTGATTATAGCGATCGTAAGCAACAAAGAGACAACTGAAACTGTGATGAAAGAACCTATGATTACTGACACTTCGACACCGGACACACTTGAGGAATCTAGTGAGGAACTTGTACTTCAAGAAGAGTCTAAGAAAGATCAGTCTGAAGTTGAAGCCCCTGATAAAGAAGTGCCAAATCGCGAAGAATCAAAAAAGGAACAATCAACAAATCCTGATACAGATTCATCTAAAAACGTTCAAAGCACACCAAAAGCACAACCGTCAACATCTGCACCTAAGCCACCCGAACCACAAAAACAACCTACTTCGGCAGCTACGACACCAATAAAAGATGGTACCTATCAGGTGGGGGCTGATATTGAACCAGGTGAATATCTCGTTTTTTCTAACGGCATTACGCTACTCGAAAACACAAAAGATCAATCGGGGAATCCTGACAGTATAGTGTTCAACGTTGCACTAGATGGTCGTTCCCACACGTATGTAACACTATTGCAAGGAGAATACTTCACATTAAAAGGTGGAGAAATGTATCCTGTAGCTTCTGCACCTGATATTAAACCAGCTAACGGAATATACAAAGATGGACAATATAAAGTAGGAACAGATATCCCCGCCGGTACACACACTTTGAAGGTGGATGATCAAAACGATATAGGTTTTTATGAAATCAGTAAAAACAGCAGACAAGATATGATAGACCTTCTCGTAAGTGATGTAGTAGAAGGTGAAACGTCTATTAACGTAACGGATGGTCAATATTTGACGATAAGGAATGCTTATCTAGAAGCACAATAAAAGAACACGCAAAACCATCACTGGTTTTGCGTGTTCTTTCGCTTTTATACTTTTCGAACCTTCAACACCCACCAAATTAATACGAATTGTAATGGAAGTCGAATCCACAATGCCGCTGCAGGCAAATCATAATTTTCTGCTGTGAGTGCCATATAAATATTAACCGGTAATACAAGAACTAAAAATACCGCAATTAAAAAACCAGTAACATAGCGCGTTCTCTTCAAAAATAATCCGATAGCCAATGCAATTTCCATTATACCTGATATGTAAACAATGGCTTTTCTAAATGGTATCCATTCGGGCATGGCCCCTGTAAAGAATGACTCCAATGCAAAGTGTCCAATTCCTGCTGCAAAAAAGAACAAACAAAATGCATATAATGCAAATTTTTTCATAAAGTGATCTCCTTACTTTCCTCTACTTTGCTTGTGCCCTTTATAGCTCCCTCATAAACCTCATTTCACTAGATTATTATATCAAAATATAATACGAGCTACTACTGATTTAAATTCATTAAAAAAGCCTACATTCCTTAAAGGAACGTAGGCTGCAAAGTATAATTAATTAAAATTATAAGCTGTCAAAATTTTCTCCCTATCCGATACTACATCATTGAAGTATTCATACAAAGAAATGCCTAGGAATGAACCTGAGATATTGACAATATTATCAAAACCACTATTTTGCAACGCCATTAACACGTTATAACTGCGTTGTGAAGATCGGCAATGAACATAGACCGGTACATCCTTTGGCACTTCATTCATGCGGTCGCGCAGCTGGCTGAGTGGTATGTTTATCGCATTCACTAAGTGACCATTCGCAAATTCATTCTCTTCACGCACATCAATAATTACAGCGTTTTGCTCTACCAATTCACGCACTTCGGATACATGAACTTGATTAAAACGACCATACAATATATTCAATGCAACAAGTGCTGCGAGATTGACGACATCTTTAGCTGTGCTATACATAGGCGAATAGGTCAACTCTAGTTCTTTTAGATCTTCCAGCGTTCCACCCATTGAAATGAGAGTTGCGATGACATCAATCCTCTTATCCGCATTTCCTTTACCAATTGCCTGAGCCCCTAATACTTTTCCTGTTGGTACTTCAAACACTAATTTGAAGTGAAGTGGATTACTGTTAGGCATTAATGAAACTTTATCAGCAGCGATTATATACACGCTGTCATGTTGGATTCCTGCTTGTGTCGCCATTTTTTCATTGAGACCTGTAGAGGCTGCTGCCAAGTCGAAAATCTGTATACTCGAAGAGCCAATGACACCTTTATTTTGATGAGGAATTCCATACATATGATCCGCCGCGGCACGCGCCTGACGCTGTGCAGGTCCCGCTAGAGCCAGTCTTGTTGGTTTATGAAGAAGTTGATGGTAGACTTCAATCGCATCACCAACAGCATAGATCGAACTGTCGCTTGTTCGGTAATTAGCATCTACTTTTATTCCGCCAAGCTCACCGATTTCCAAATCTGCTTCTTCCGCTAGTCTTGTTTCAGGGCGAACACCAATGGCCAAAACAACGACCTGTGCTTCTACTTGTTTACCAGAATTCAACGTAACGTCTGTATCAGTTATTTTAGCTAAACCATCTTCAACTATTACATCGATTCCTTTATCGATCATTTCCTTATGCAGAATTTGAACCATATCATAATCAAAAGGCATCATGATTTGATTGGCAAATTCAATCAACGATACATTTCGTCCAGCGAGCTTTAAGTTTTCTGCTACTTCGACTCCGATGAACCCTCCGCCAATTACCGCAATATTATTGATATCTTTTGTTTGAATATAATTTTGCAGATGCTCTATATCTTCCACGTTGCGAACTGTAAAGACATGTTTTGAATTGACACCTTCTAGATTCGGCACTATTGGACTCGCTCCAGGTGATAGCACTAGTCGATCGTAGCTTTCTTCATACATTTCACCTGTCAGCATATTCAAAATGGTCACAGTTTTTTCTTTCCTATTAATCGTTGTTACTTCTTGTCTGACACGCGCTTCGATATTATATTTATTTTTAAATGCTACTGGATCCATTAATACGAGCTTATCGCTATCTTCCACAATCCCACTGAGATAAAACGGTAAAGAACAGTTGGAGAAAGATACGTGCGGTCCTTTTTCAAACATAATAATTTCCGCTTGTTCATCCATACGTCGAATTCGCGCAGCTGTGGATGCTCCCCCTGCTACTCCGCCAATGATAACAAATTTCATTTTGCCATCCCCTTGTTTTGTAATTAACCTTAAATAAACTATATACCCCTGCGGGTATATAGTCAATAAATTCATTTTAGACTCGAAGTTAATTTAAAGTGTAGGGATTAATTCGACATATCTGCCAGTAAACGTCTTAGAACGACTAATGTTTCTCTTCTCAAAACGTGAGCTTTTTCAATTGATAACTCACTGTTCTTGTCAAAAGATGAAGCACGAACAGTATGTACCCAACGCGTCATATATTCTACAACTTTTAGTTTATCTGCATCCGTTTTTAACAAGCTTGTACCGTTTTCTCTTAAATAATGATAAAGACTTCCGAGCGTAATATAGTGATAGTATTGCTCACTGCCGATTTCAACAGAAGTTAATCCTGTTTCAGGTATCACTACATCTAGTAAAGGCATATTCTCTTTTTCTGCTTTCGCTTTAATCAGAACATGACTGAGAAACTCTTCTACTGCTTTTACATAATCCGCGATAACAAAAGCGAGCTTCTGACTCGGTTGCTGATTGTCTAGTGGCATGTCTTTAGTCAATTCATGCCACTTTGCTTCAGCAGAAGGCAATAGACGTTTCACTTCTTGTGATTTTACTAAACGTGATAATTGAGATCCTGCTTTTTCAAAACGTTCTTCTTCTGATTTTGTGAAGAGTAACGCACTATGGGAGTGCAATGATGTAAAGGATTCTTCCAACAAAACCATCGCCTGCTTTTGGTCGATTGGTTTCAGATCGTATTGTTCTGCCTTTTGTATGACCGCTTCTACTTCATGGGATAAGTCATCCAAGTAAAACTCTGTCAAGAATTCATCCAATTGTATCAACGCATCGGAAATCATGATTTCACGGTACGTGATTCCTTCGTCAGGTATTAATGACAGAACACGATTTCTCAACTTCATGCCTTCATTGCCCAGTTCCCAGCCAATTAGTAAATTTAGCGCAGGTTCCTTCGTGTTCCCTTCTTCAGACGTCAATGTTTTATCTGCTTTATAAAAACAAATCATTGCATTTAATAAGTTTCTTAACATCACGTCTTGATCTTCAAACGGTAATTCAGAAAAATTCACTGTACACATTTCTTCAATTTTACATTCATAAAAGAAGAAGTTGAAATCGGCCTGGATAAAGGAATCTTCATTGATTTTCCCGCCATGTTGCTCTTCAATAACATTCTTCATTCGTAAAATGTACTCGGAAATCTTTGTTAATTGGGAAACGATATCCCCTTTATATTTTTCAATACGGTATTGAACTGCTTGTATATCACCATGAAGAACATGTACGGCGTGATAATCATGTGCAGACTTGGAAAGATTCACTAGACTAATGACAGTCGGAATATCATTCAAATCAAATAGATCGTTAAACGTGATATAGAATTCCAGCCCGACGCTATGCATGTCCTTATATTTCATCATATGAATCAAACGCTCACAAAAACTCCGCTTTGTCGCGAAGTCGATCAATGTATCGTTATGGACGACTTGCAGAAATAGATCATACAGATTCATGATGGTCTTTTTCGTAACACTTTCCAAAATATCCGGATTCCTTGTTTTTTCCATTAAAACACAAAGCTCATTAAAATATCTCGCTAGTGTCTGCATGTGATCGGCACGTGTATGAATCAATGTTGCACATAATGGATAGATCTTTTTATTGAATAACTCCCAAGACTCTGCCACATGTCCTTCATTATTGAAGAAATAGAACCACAGATGATATCTCCAATCTCCTTTGGCCTTCGTGTCTTGATCCAGCTCAAAAGGATCGAAATCTTCACCATAAGCTAGTGCGAGCAACGTTTCATTATATTGACTCGCTAGCGTAATTTCACTCTCATACAAGTCAGATAGTTCTACGAGCAATGCATATCGGTCATCATCCCTGCATTCGTTAATTACTTTCGTAAACGAAGGATGGTCGATGACATGACAAACATCCAAGTGACGCCCTTTTAGCAACCACTGACGCAGCATATAATCCAGAAACTCTTCCGAATCTAAATATGCCCCAAAATGTCGGGCTGAAAATTCCTGATAAATATCCAAACTAATTCCCCCTTAACCTCTACCCACTCGTTGATCTGTACGAATAACAAACTTTATTCAAAGTATAATAAAGTTTGAGCTATCCCTATCATATCGCGATTACCTATTTTTCTCTACCTAGAAATCATAGTTTCAAGAAAGCTAGACTGACAGTGATATAAATTTATTTTATTATAGACAAAAATATAGAACATTCCATATTCCACGGAAGTGCTCTATATTTTTAAAATTTTTTATAAAATTATTACATTCACTTACTTTCTAATCTGGACTTACTGTATCTTCCTCCATTTTGTATTCTAATATATCGCCAGGCTGACACTCTAAAGCTTTACAAATCGAGTCCAATGTTGAAAGTCGAATGGCCTTCGCCTTTCCATTTTTCAGTATTGAAATATTGGCCATTGTAATTCCAACTCGCTCGGAAAGTTCTGTAACACTCATTTTTCTCTTAGCTAACATTACATCAATATTGATTATAATTGTCATGTTATTCACCTCAGCTCAGACTATTAAATCATTTTCCTCTTTTATATCTATCGCTTCTTTTAAAAGCCTTTGCAAAACAGCAGCAAAAACGGCAATCACTATGGATGCAAAGATAGGGATCATTCCGACTATAACGAGACCCGGAGCGTCATCTATCTCCGCCATGATAAAGACGAATGGAAGAGCTACTGCATACAAGCCGCTGATTATGATCGCACAGTATTTAATTTTCTTTAAAGCCCTAACAGATATCTCAGAGAAAGCTTGATTTTTATCAATAAAGTTTAATAAGTTAAAGGTCTGATATAATGCGAAATAAAATGGAATCACCGAAATATACATGACTGCTAAAATACTATATACCACATATGCAAAATCCCAACCTCTACCTGCAGCTTCGCTTGCCTCATACGCTAACTGCGGCAATAAAAATATGCATAAAGCTAGAACTGGAATTCCTATAAATATAACAGCTAACTTTAAGAATAGCGTTGTTCCTCGTTTCATAAAACGCACCTCATTTATTTTCTATATTGTAAATTTCACTTTAACACTTAATTTATCGATTAACAATAAATATATTTCGTTTATTAATATATTATTATCGCTAAGCATCTAACATATCTTCTTTTCGAAACAAAACGGTAGAAAATTTCTTGAAACTGTAAATATCTTCATGACGCTCTCGTAATATTGTTAATTGAAAAACGCTGGCCTCATTTATATTAAATAAATGGGGTCAGCGTTTAATTGTACATTATTTTGTCTACAAAATAAAAAGTATGTCTAGGCTTTCAATTAAGCAGCCGATTGTGAAATATCTCAAATTCCTTTTACATTACTCTGGTAAGTTCAACTGCCAAGAAATTCCGAATTGGTCATTCAGCCATCCGAATTTTTTACTGAAGCCATAGTTATCTAAAGGCATGAGTGCTGTACCATTTTGCATCATTTTTTCATAAAGTCTGTCAATTTCCTCTTCAGAATCGCATGTTAAATAAATAGAAAATGATGGCGTAAACGTAAACTCATGATCGATATGGCTGTCGATACACATGAACTCTTGTCCTTTTAACGAAAATACCGCTTGTATGACTGTACCTTCTTCACCAGGCCCTTCCGCTCCGTATCGAATAATACTTTTAATTTCTGAATCCTCGATGAGTGAAGTGTAGTATTTCATAGCTTCTTCTGCGGTACCGCCTTGAAACATTAAAAAAGGTTTGACGTCTTTCATATATAACTTCCCTTTCTTTACATTAACTTTATTTTTGATTAAACTATTTTAACTAGCTATTTCAACATGTATTACCCTTTGTAGCTAACTTCACCTGTTTCAACTAATTCCTTCAGTCCCATAAACATATAATTCCAGCCTACTTCAGTACCATCACGCATTTCGTCAAGTGCTATTTTAATCTCAGGATCTGTCGAATTCAATTCTTGAGCAACATGGATCAATTGTAAGAATGTCATCTCGCAGCCTTTCTCTAGCTCTTTTAGCTCAACTGTTAGCGTATCTTCTAAATCGCTCATTTCTGGCATCTTAAAAGTGAGCTTGATTTTTTTAGGAGAATCAAGTTCAAGGTATTCGCCAATCGCACGGTAATCTTGTCCTCCTCTGTGGTCAATAATTTCCCAAGTACCGCCCACTTGAGGATTATTTCGAGTCACTTTATTCGTTCCTTCCAACGTGAAGAACCATTTTCTCATCATTTCTGGTTTTAACCAAGCATCAAATACTATTTCAGGTGCCACTTCAAAATTTCTTATCATTTTCAAACTTGTAGATGAAACTTTACTCATACTTACACCCCTTATACTTAATTATTGTATTGCTCAATAGCAATTTATCGTAAACATAATTTTTTTCATTCATTAATGAATGTATGAAATATAGTTGAAACAGCTAATCAATACAAATAAATCACGAATTATTAAGCAGTTTAAATTTAGCGCTATTAATAAGCTGCGAGTTCTTTGTTTACACTCAATTGCCAAATCACACCGAATTTATCAGTGATACTACCATAAAGATTTGCCCAGAATGTCTCTTGGAGCTCCATCCCAACAGTTCCACCTTTTTTTAGTTTTTCGTAAATCGTTTGTAACTTTTTCACTTCGGTGCATTGGTAAGCTAGGCTTATATTGTTGCCAAGCGTGAAAGGAGAACCAGGGAACGTATCTGAAAACATCACAGTGCTACCTTCGATAGCTAAACGAGTATGCATAATTAAGTTTTTGGCTTCTTCTGGAAGAGGGTATTCTGGATTTGGTGATTGATCCCCAAAAGTCATAATATTAGGTTTTTCTGTTTCAAAAACCTCTGTGTAAAATTCAACAGCTTCACGGCAATTTCCATTAAACGTTAAATAAATATCAACAGCCATATTCTACCACTCCTTTAATTTAATCAAAACTAATGTAGTTGATCTGCAAATAAATCCATTAAAATCATTGCAGAACAAAACGTCTCTTTAGTTTAAGATTATATTCCCCACAAAAAAACCTTATCATTTTGCATTTTTATCTGGTTGATGAAGCCCAAAAACATTACCCTCGGTATCCAAATAATAGCCTTGCCAAGCCATTCCTGGCAACGCGTATTTAGGTAATGCAACACTGCCTCCACCATCAATAATTTTTGCTTCCGTTAAATCGTAATTATCGACTCCTATAGTACAAGCATAGCCATTTAGTGGTTGGTTACGTTCTGGACGTGGACCTTGACGTTGCATTAATGCTCCATCCACTCCAAGGTCACTATCACCAGTCACTGCTCCGTAGTAAGGCATTCCTGCATACTCACTCCAGTCCTGAAAGGTCCATCCGAATACATCCCCATAAAACTTTTGTGCCCTTTCCATGTCGTCTACGAGAATTTCAAAGTGAACTACTCTTCCCATCTTTTCCCTCCTCCTTTTAGTACAGAACATGTTCCCCATTTATATCCAATCGTTCTTACTCCGATAATTAAAAGCAGCTAGATTTTGATATATACCCATTTTTAACTTATCAGTAGTAATTAGTATGTCTTCCTCTTGCGCCTTCTATCCCTCACTACTCTCGGAGGGTAGCATTTCACAGAATGGATTACTAGTAAAATTGAATTACTAAATAAATTAATCAAGACAATTTCTTAGAGTCTTAATTGCCGGTTTAAGGGTGATTAGAAGACGTTTATTTAACAATTCTTTGAGAGTAGCTATTCTCTATTTGCTCTTCAATGGTTTTGCCAGAATGATTAAAATATCAGTGGGTAGTTTCGCTTGTCTATTTCCGCCAAAAGCTCGTAACGTCCATTTTATCCTCTATATTAAACTCAATAATTTTCTTAAGCAGTTCGTAATTGATTGGCTTATTCCACTGAATTCTAAACAAGCCTTTAGTTGCACTGTAGCCGTGTTGCGCAATATCATCTGCAAATTTCGTGATCCCTGCGTATTCGGGTGAGATGCTCATATGTTGCTTTGCTACGGAAAAACCAATTATAAAAGTGCCGTGATTAGAAAACATTGGTGTATTCCATTTGATGATTGGTTCCAAATCGGGAAATTCATTAGCAACCCACTTCAGTACTTCCTCCATCCGTTCACGATGGTCGGGATGATCGATACTTGCCAGGTATTTTGAAAAAACCATAACGTGACCTCCTTTAATATAATTAATAATATCATCTCTATTAACGGGAATGTATGTTCTAATTATAGCAGATGAATATATACTTTGGCTAGTACCAACCGACATTCATCTTACGCTTACTCATGGGGGCAATGAACGATTCATTCTATTTAACAGGGGTCTTCTGCCGGAAGTTAGAGAAATATTTGTGAGGGACCAAATCTCCTTGACAGTGAAAAAATATAATTCGGGTATGTGTTGAATAGTCCAATCTGAGACATAGTGAACACTTGGATTTAATTTTAACATTTTACGTTGATGTTCATTGAAAAATATTTCACTCACTTAAAACACTTTGATCCGAATAGTTACCTTTAGTATACAGAAGAAGTGACATATAAAAACCCCAAATGGAGTCACTTTTTAAAGTGTCTATCATTTGGGGTTCAGTTCACGGTGACGCGGTACACGTCACCTTGCATCATACCGGATAAACCGGATGCTTGCGGGTTGTAAACTGGATATATTTCGTTGCATATGCTTCGTAACGCGTAATCAGCTCATCGCGCAGTGAGTCCGCCGGGACAATGCCGTCGATAATCAATTCTGAAGCTAAATGGTAAATATCGATATCTTCTTTGTATTCGTTACGCTTCTCTTCAATATAAGCTGCTCGCTCTTCTTCAGGCAGCGCAGCGATTTTATTTGCGTAGACTGCATTGATAGCTGCGTCCGGCCCCATAACAGCGATGGAAGCGGTCGGCAGTGCTAAACAGGCGTCTGGTTCAAATGCCGGGCCTGCCATGGCGTACAACCCTGCGCCATATGCTTTGCGTACGATGACAGAAATCTTTGGCACTGTCGCTTCTGCCATCGCAGAAATCATTTTC
Organism: Sporosarcina sp. P26b; assembly: GCF_002743245.1. Lineage (NCBI taxonomy): Bacteria > Bacillati > Bacillota > Bacilli > Caryophanales > Caryophanaceae > Sporosarcina > Sporosarcina sp. P26b. The sequence continues at coordinate 360,015 of NZ_PDYW01000001.1, read as the reverse complement.
GCCCCATGACGGATGATACCTGCACGTTCTACTTTTGTTCCGATCATGAATCCAGGCACGTCGACTAAGAACAGCAGCGGAATGTGGAATGCATTGCAAAGGTTGATGAATTTCGCTGATTTGTCAGCAGAGTCGTGGAATAGCACGCCACCTTTTACGCGCGGTTGGTTCGCGATAATGCCGACTGCTTTTCCATCGATGCGCGCAAGGCCAGTAATGAGCTCGCCTGCAAACAGTTTCTTAATTTCAAAAAATGAATCTTCATCGATAATTCCTTTAATCAAGTCGTGCATATTAAACGGAGCATTTTCATTTTTAGGAATGATTTCTTCGAGTGTTTTATCCAGCTGTTTCGGAGACACTGCGTCATGTACAGGCGGCTTTTCCGAAAAGTTTGCCGGGAAATACGATAAATATCTTCGCGCCGCTGCGATTGCGTCTTCTTCGTTTTTTGCTAGCACATCGCCACAGCCTGAAGTTGAACAGTGCATGCGCGCGCCGCCCATTTCTTCGAGCGTTACTTTTTCACCGATAACCATTTCCGCCATGCGCGGCGATCCAAGGTACATCGATGCATTTTTATCGACCATAATGACGATATCGCAAAACGCTGGAATATATGCACCGCCAGCAGCTGATGGGCCGAACAATACGCAGATTTGCGGAATACGTCCAGATAATTTCACTTGATTGTAGAAAATTCTACCAGCACCGCGGCGACCCGGGAACATTTCAACTTGATCGGTAATCCGTGCGCCTGCTGAATCGACTAAGTAAATGAGCGGTACATTCAATTTTTCAGCAGTTTCTTGGATTCGGATAATTTTTTCCACTGTCCGTGCGCCCCATGAGCCTGCTTTAATTGTGGAATCATTCGCCATGACGCAAACGACTTGGCCGTTAATCTTCCCCATGCCTGTTACAACACCGTCAGCAGGAAGATCGCCCGCCATGCAGTTCGCGAATTGGCCGTCTTCGATTTCGAGATCTGAATCGAATAGTAATTTCAAGCGATCACGAACGAATATTTTCCCTTGTTCTGCATTTTTTTCATGGTATTTTGGCGCTCCACCTTCTTTTATCTGCTCTACTCTTTCATTCAATGCTTGCTGCAAAGATTTCGTATCTGTAGTCATCGTCCTGCCTCCCTTATGATCATTCCTCATTCGCCAGTGTATACGGGCTTACGTTTTTCTTTAAATGCCTGCAGTCCTTCAAGCCGGTCTTTGGAAGGAATCGTCACTTCATAGGCGTTCTGTTCGATGGCGAGTCCCGTCTGCAGTTCGACGTCATAACCGTGGTCAATCGCGAACTTCGCCTGCGCAACAGCAAGCGGTCCGTTCGCCGCGATTTGTCCTGCCACGGCAAGTGCTTTATCCATCAGCTGATCAGGTGCCACAATGTATTCAGCCAGCCCGATTTCCAATGCTTCTGCCGCTTCGACTCTGCGCGCAGTGAAAATAAGCTCTTTCGCCCGTCCTTTGCCGATCAATCTTGGCAGTCGCTGCGTACCTCCGGCTCCCGGAATAATACCGAGCGAAGTTTCCGTCAATCCGAACTTTGCCGTATCTGCTGCAATACGGATGTCACATGCCAGCGCCAGTTCTGTACCACCGCCAAGCGCAACTCCGTTAATTGCAGCGATAACCGGCTGCGGCAGTGATTCAATACTGTTAATTGTCTGGCGGATCAATGAAACTGTCTTGCGGACATCAATCGGATTCATTCCTGAGCGTTCTTTTAAATCAGCGCCCGCACAAAATGCTTTTTCACCGGCGCCTGTTATAATAACTGCCCGGATCTCCCCGTCGTAGCGACATTCTAGCAGCGCACTATAAAGTTCGTTCAGCATCTCGACTGACAATGCATTCGCCGCTTCGGGACGATTCAATAAGATGACCGCAATTCCGTCGTCGCGCCTCTTTACTACCACTTTATTCCCCATTCACTCACGTCCTTCGCTTATCATGCGCACCGGCAGCCTGCAAGTTTTTACTAGGAAGTGCATAGCCGATTTTTTTTTGAATAAACGCGGATGCCGCTAAAATCTTTTCTTCATCGACACCGGTATGAATGCCCATACCGTGCAACATATACAATAAATCGTCCGTCGCGGCGTTGCCTGAAGCACCGGGTGCGTAAGGACAGCCTCCGAGACCGCCAGCTGAACTGTCGAACACCGTAATGCCCATATCAAGCGAGGCTAGGATATTCGCTAAAGCTGTCCCACGCGTGTCATGGAAATGCATCGCCAATTTGTCTACCGGAAAACGTTTCAGTAACACGTCAAGTACTTCCTGGACTTGCCTCGGATTTGCAACGCCGATTGTATCTCCTAACGATAATTCGTCAATACCCATGTCAAACAGCGATTCCGATACGCGGACGACCGCTTCTGTATCAACCACACCTTCGTATGGACAGCCAAACACTGTAGACACATAGCCTCTTGTCTTCTTGCCCGCTGCATTCGCATCTTGGACAATTTCTTTTAATACAGGCAATGTATCCACGATCGTCTTATTAATGTTTTTCAAGTTATGTGTTTCGCTCGCTGACATGAACACAGCCGCTTCATCGATATTCGCAGCAAATGCTCGTTCAAGCCCTTGGCGGTTTGGGACGAGTGCTGAATAAGTGATCCCAGGCTCCCGCTTAATGCCTGCCATCACAACACTTGCGTCCGCGAGTGCCGGTATCCATTTCGGATTGACGAAAGACGTCACTTCAATCGATGACAGGCCGCTTTTGGAAAGCTTATTAATCCAGGCAATTTTGTCTTCTGTCGGAATGAAGATTTTTTCATTTTGCAGTCCGTCGCGCGGTCCTACTTCTTTAATCGTAATCGTTTCAGGCCACTTCATCATTTCATCTCCTTCTACAGGAATTATTCAATGATTGCGATGACGTCTCCTTCGTTGACGAATTCGCCTTCGTTCACTTTTACCTCTTTTACGACTCCATCAAAATCAGTAGCAATCGGTATTTCCATTTTCATCGATTCCAAGATTGCAATGTCTTGGTCTTCTTCTACTTCGTCTCCTACTTTGACGAGTACTTTCCAAACGCTTCCTGCCATGCTTGCTGTAATTTCAGTCATACTAATTCCTCCCAAAGTCATTTCGTCTGCTTTTGTTTTTTCTTCACCAAATATTTTTCCACGAATTCGGTCGTCGTATCTCCCAAACGGAATGCTTCATGCGCTGCTACTTCCTGAAGCATAGGAATATTCGTCTTTATACCTTCTATATGGTAATTCGAAAGCGCTTCTTGCAGTCGTTCGATTGCTTCGTCCCGGTCTTTGCCTTTGACTACGAGTTTCGCGATCATTGGGTCGTAAAATGGTGTGACGACTGACTCACCGTGAACTGCCAATTCGTGGCGGATGCCTGTTCCTTCTGGTAGCTTCAGTTTCGTGATCGTTCCCGGCGAAGGGAAAAATGTTTTCGGATCTTCGGCGTAAATTCGCACTTCAATTGCGTGCCCGTCACGTTTAACGTCTGTCTGCCCAAATGAAAGTGTTTTCCCAGCTGCAATATCCAACTGCTCTTTTACTAAGTCAAGCCCAGTAATTTCTTCCGTAATCGGGTGCTCGACTTGCAGCCTTGTATTCATTTCAAGAAAATAGAAGTTTTGATCTGCATCGACTAAAAACTCGATTGTTCCGGCATTTTTATAGCCGATGGACTTAGCTGCTTTAACCGCCGCTTCGCCCATTTTTCTTCGCGTCTCTTCCGAAATGAATGATGACGGTGCTTCTTCCACGACTTTTTGGTGGCGGCGCTGGATTGAGCATTCGCGCTCCCATAAGTACACTGTATTTCCTTCATTGTCCGCTAAAATCTGAATTTCAATATGGCGTGGTTTTTCAACGAATTTTTCAATATACATTGCACCATCTCCGAAGAAATCAGTAGCTCGTTTTTTATTGCCTTCGAACGCTTTGCTTATTTCGTCAGCGCCGTAGACGACTTGCATACCGATTCCGCCACCACCTGCAGATGCCTTCAGCATAACTGGGTAGCCAATACTATCCGCCACTTCGATTGCTTCTTCCGCGTCTGCTAGCGAACGGGTGACACCTGGTACGACTGGAACACCGGCTTTTTCCATCGCCTTGCGTGAAGCAATTTTGCTGCCCATTTCAGAAATAACTTCAGGTGAAGGCCCAATGAACACGAATCCTTCTTCTTCGCAACGTCGCGCAAATTCCGCATTTTCAGAAAGCAGACCATAGCCTGGATGGATCGCTTCTGCTTTTGATTTATGTGCTGCTTCTAAAATTTTATCGATTTTCATATAGCTTTCCGTTACACGCGGTCCTCCGAGCAAATATGCTTCATCCGCCTGCTTAACGTGGACAGCTTCCGCATCCGCTTCCGAATAAACTCCGACCGTTTGAATGCCTAGAACTTTGCATGTACGCATGACACGGGCCGCTATTTCCCCGCGATTCGCAATCAAAATTTTCTTAAACATGATGTTCACCCTTTCAATTAATCATGTAGTCTAGCTTTTATGTGCAACAATTTAGGAAAAGAGGAGGCTAGCTGTAAAGAGGCCCGCTCCACTGTTCATTTTATTTGTCCCGCAGGTTTTGCTTCCATGACACTCTGAAGTTCCGCAACTGTCGACGGATCTTCAAGCCCCGTCACATCGCCTGCGACACTGCCTGTCGTAACGATTTCTTTAATTAAGCGGCGCATAATTTTCCCACTCACTGTTTTTGGCAGAGAGTCAGTTACAACGATTTCTTTCGGCTGGGCTATTTTTCCGATCTGGCGGATGATGTTTTCTTTAATCCACTCTACAACTTCTCGCCCATCTGCTACATCTTCAGAAAGGCGGACAAAAACGAAAGGCACTTCTCCTTTAATTTCATCCGGCACACCAATGACCGCGCATTCCGCTACGCCTGCACATTCAAGCACGGCACTTTCCATTTCCATCGTGCTCAAACGGTGACCTGCAACGTTGAACGCATCGTCGGAACGGCCAACCACCCAAATATAGCCATCTTCATCGATCAGCGCGAGATCGCTTGCATAGTAGCTTCCATCGACTTGGCTGTAGTATGAACCGTAGTAACGTTCTGGCTCTCTCCAAATCGTCCGGCACAGCATCGGAAACGGCTGTTTAATGATCAAGTTGCCGAGCTGTCCGGCTTTCACGGGTTCGCCCGCTTCATTGACGACATCCAACACTGCGCCTAAAAATGGTGAGCCGGAAGAGCCGGGTTTCATCGGCGTCAGCCATGCTGCTCCTGCAATCGGTGAGCCGGCTGTTTCGGTCTGCCCCCACGTGTTGTTAATATAAACTTTTTTCTTGCCAAGCACTTCATATGTCCAGTGCCATGTCTCCGCATCGAACGGCTCGCCGACGAGTGCGATCACGTCAAGACATGTTAAATCAAACTGCTCCATCGGCTTCTCGCCCATGCTTTTCAACATACGCAACGCTGTTGGAGCGGTAAATAGTTTATTGACACGATATTTTTCAATGATTTCATAAAAACGTGTCTTCTCTGGATAATCAATTGCTCCTTCGTAAACGACTGTCGTGACGCCGTTCGCAAGAGATCCGACGATACCCCAAATATGCATCGTCAACCAGCCGATATCCGCTGTACACCAAAACACGTCGTCATCGCGATGGTCGAGATGATATTTTGCGTATACATAGTTCTGCACTACAAATGCCGTCCCTGAATGCACGATCCCTTTCGGCTTGCCTGTTGTGCCACTCGTGTAGAAAACTATGCCGCTTTCATTTGCTTCAAGGCGTTCGGGTTCGCAATGGATGCTCGCTTTTTCCGTCAACTCATGCCACCAGTAATCCCGGCCTTCTTGCATATCGATATCAATGCCCATACGATTGACAACGATGACTGCTTCAACTGAAGGAGTAGACGGCACCACTTGATCGACTTTTTCTTTCAAGCGAATTTCTTTGCCTCGGCGTATTGTCGCATCTGCCGTGACGATGACTTTCGGTTCAAAGCTTGCTAGCCGATCGGATAAAGAGCGCTCAGAATAACCAGAAAATACTGCGTTATAGATCGCCCCGACACGGAAACAAGCGAGCACCGCTATGACTGACTCCGCTAAGTTCGGCAGATAAATCGCAACACAATCACCTTTTTTCACGCCAAATGACCGAAGCACATTGGAAAAACGGTTCACTTCCGCAAGAAGCATCGAATACGTGTAAAATTTCGAATCGCCGTTCTCACTTTCCCAAATGAGCGCTGTCCGGTTACCAGCACCATTTTGAATATGCCGATCGAGTAAATTGATACTCGGATTCGTAATACCATCAACGAAAAACTTGAAATCAGGGAGTGTGCCGCTGATCGTCTCTGTCCACGGTTCATACCATTTGAGCTCACGGGCCTGCTGATCCCAAAATGCAGCCGGATCTTCTTGGGACTGCCGGAGAAGTTCTTGGAAAGCTTCTGCGCTGCCGATCGATGTCGAGCGCGCCTTTTCTTCACTAGGATAAATAAGTTTACTATTTGCCGCTAATTGTAAAACTCGTTCAATATCCATTCAATCGCCCCTTTGTTAATTCATAAAAATTTTTTCACAAATCAGCAGCCGATCTGTTTTGCAATGACCATGCGCTGAACTTCGGACGTGCCTTCACCGATTTCTAAGAGTTTCGCATCGCGGAAGAAACGCTCGACTTGGTATTCTTTAATATAGCCATAGCCACCGTGAATCTGCACTGCTTGATCGCAGATCCGCATGCACATTTCAGAGGCGAATAACTTTGCAAATGCCGCTTCTTTTTTGAAAGCACGACCTTGATCTTTCAGCCAAGCAGCTTTATACACCATATTGCGTGCCAGTTCGATATTCATCGCCATATCCGCGAGTTTGAACTGAATCGCCTGGAAGTTCGAAATGCTTCTACCAAACTGCTTTCGTTCCTGCGCGTAATTTAACGCCTTCTCGTACGCTCCCTGTGCGATGCCCACACCCATCGCTGCGATGCCAATGCGTCCGCCGTCAAGCGTCGCCAAAAATTGTTTGTAACCGTTTCCAATTTCACCAAGAAGATTTTCTTTTGGCACACGAACATTCTCCAAAATCAATTCCGTCGTGTTGGAAGAATGAAGTCCCATCTTTTCGTAGTTTGCGATAACTGTAAATCCTGGCGCATCAGTTGGCACGATAAATGCACTGATACCGTTCGTACCTTTCGAACGGTCTGTAATCGCCGTTACGGCAAGATGTTTCGCATAACTCGCATTCGTAATGAAACATTTCGAACCATTTATGACCCACTCATCGCCTTCAAGTACAGCTGTCGTTTCTGTACCGCCAGCATCGGACCCAGCATTCGGTTCAGTCAATCCAAACGCCCCGAACGATTCGCCCGTACAAATCGGCGTGAGATATTTCTCTTTTTGCTCCGGTGTGCCGAATAAATGAAGTGGCGCTCCGCCAAGTGAAATATGCGCAGAATACGTGATGCCTGTCGAAGCGCAGACACGGCTCAATTCTTCTGTAACAATCGCAAAACTCGTCGTATCCGCTCCGCCACCGCTATATTCTTCCGAGAAAGGCAGTCCCATCAAGCCAAGCTCGGAAAACTTTTCAAAAATCTCTTTAGGGAATTCTCCTGTACGATCGCGCTCATCCGATCCCGGTGCCACTTCGGCTTCCGCAAACTCGCGAACGAGCTTACGCACCATTTGTTGTTCATCTGTCAAATCAAAATTCATATCCAATACCCTCCATTCTTTCATTGCCACACATTGTTTTGCTAATGCTTAAATTGCAAACGCTTTCATCTATACGTATACTTTCAATAGACCAGCTTTCATTTTATTTCCAGTTCACTTATAATTATAAACAATAAGAAAAATCAATTCTATGTATGATCTTCTGAAAGAATTTGTGTGTTTTACACAAAAAATATAAATACTATAAGGTTAGGATGATAGATTATGCAAGACACGTTAACTCACCGTCAGCTCAAATCTCTCGTACATGTTTCCACTGTTATTAACTCTTCATTAGAAATTGAGACGATTTTCGACTTGATAATTGGTGAAGCAATTTCTGCAGTAGACGCAGCAGGAGGCGGTTCAATCTGGGTTTTCGACCAGCAGAAACAGCGCTTGATGGCCAAATCCGCGCATGGCTTGTTTTATCCACAAATCTTTAAATCGATTGAATTAAGCAACGGTGAATCTATGACAGGCATGACATTTCAAGCGAAAAAAGGGTTAGTGTTTAAAAATGAAGAAGAAATCAAACAGGCGCTCGATACACTCACTCCTGGCAACCGAACGTTGCTCGACGAATCGATTCCTGGTAATTTCCATTTCACTTCGATCATTTCATCGCCAATTTTATTGAAAGGAACATGCATAGGCGTCATTACGCTTGATTCATTCGATAAATCGCTAAATTTCAAAAAAGAGGATATGCAGCTGTTAGAGGCGATCGCACAACAAGCCGCCATTGCGCTCGAAAAGTCGAATATATATTATGAAGAAAAAAAGACCGTTCAGCAGCTGTCGCGCTCGATTGAAACACAGCGCAACATTGCCAATCTCGTCGTCAACGGAGAAGGAATACAATCCATTATCGACTATATTTACGAAACAATTGGCGAGCATATTTTCTTATTCGATGAAATAGGCGAATTGACCGCTTCTGCCTGCCGCACGCCTGTTACAGAAGAGATGAAAAGCGAGGCGCAACGTTTTGCGAAACATAACGAGCAGTCGCCCGGCAGCCCGTACAGCGTCTCTGAAATCACGCTAGGCCGCGAAAACTATCAATTTATCGCGCTATCGTTACAATCGAAAATGAAGACGCTTGGCACGCTCATCATCGTCTCAAAAGATCCAATCGGACAAGCCGAAATCAACGCGCTCGAACACATCTGCACTGTTATCATGCTCGAGCTAGTCAAAGTACAAACTGTCTCTGAAACACAGCAGCGTCTACAGAGCGAATTCATGATAAAAATTTTATCCGGTCAGGCAATGGATGAAACATTAAGAAAGCAGGCAAAAAATCTACAATTCGACTTGAACCGCAACTACATCGCCGTCAGTGTTAACGTCGAAAACAAAGACAAATTGCAGCACGGTGCTATCAGCGAAAACGTCATCAACAATATGCTGCAAATGACGAACAAATACTTCCTAGGAAAAAACTCGCAAGATGCCGCGCTCATCGATCACAACAAACTTGGTGCCTTATTCTCCTACCCTGCTAAACTGCAGGCAACAAACCAAGTAGGCGATATTAAACGACTCGCCTTACACTTGCAACAGGAAATCGAAAAAACATACAGCGAACTCGACATCACTATCGGCATCGGCAGAATGAAATCAAACCTTGCCGCCGCCCATGAATCATTTAATGAAGCTGAAAAATGCATCACATTCATGAAAAGCTACCATTTCGAAGAACGTGCCCTGTCCTACACAGATCTCGGTATCCAGCGCTTCATCTTACAAAATTCAGAAGAAGAACTACTGGATTTCGTCCACGAAGTCATCGGCTCGCTTATTCAATATGAACAAACCCGCAAAGGGGACTTGTTGCAAACATTACTTACCTATTTTCGTCAAAATCAAAACATCAAACGAACCGCTGTCGCCCTTCACGTCCACACCAACACACTGAACTACCGCCTGAAACGAATTGAAGAAATTCTTTCAGCCGATCTGACTGATGGCCAGCAATTATTTAACATTCAGCTAGCGGGGAACATTTACCGTTATATTAAACGGTGACAAAGGGATAGGCTCCTTGTCATCGTTTTCATCTAAATAGCTGGGTTGCCTAACTCCCCAATTCTTTTACACAATGAAGTTTGTAAGCATAAACATGTTCAAAAGTAAAATCTATATGGGGATTATGGACAGCAATGCCCGCGTGGTTAAATTTCAAAAATACTAATTGCTGTTTTACCTCACAATAAAAAGCGCTGCGAACGTCATTTTTCAACGTTTACAGCGCTTTTTATATTATCTTCCAATACATTTTTCATGACGTCCCAGGAGGGATTCGAACCCCCGACCGATGCCTTAGAAGGGCATTGCTCTATCCAGCTGAGCTACTGAGACAAACACCTGCAACCACAGGCACAAGAACTATTATATGCATAATACAAAGAGAAGTCAACACTATTTCATAAAACTATTTATTTAATATAATTTGGTCTATTAAGTCGTGGTTCATGCTATAAAAACTCACGGTATACGCATCAGCTATTTCGATGACGGCGTATGTCGCTACCCTGCCGCCACGTGGTTGAGTCGTGCTTCCCGGATTAACAAACAATACATCGTTGATCATCTCTGCGCCATATAAATGGGAATGTCCGAATAAAGCAATGGTTGCTTGTTGTTCATCTGCTGCGTAAGAAAGAGTGAGCATAGAGCGCTTGACGTTGTGCTCATGGCCGTGGACGATGAATATAGTCTCATCGCCCACTTTCTGTACAATGGTTGCTGGAAACTGATCATCACCGTCACAGTTACCACGAACAATATGAACTCCATTAAGCAATGGATCTTCTGCCGATAACTCACTGTCGCCACAATGGAATATGGCGTCTGCTTGCAATGATTTAATCTGCTTCACTGTATTTACGTCGCCATGTGAATCACTTAAAACAATTAGCTTCATTTTATTTCACCTAACCTCGTGATAAATTCTGGTAGCTGTTCTTTTAGCTGAGCTAATGCCGCACCGCGATGAGAGATCGCACTTTTCTCTTCTGCAGATAATTCGGCCATCGTCTTTTCTTTATTAGGTACATAAAATATTGGATCATAGCCGAATCCATTCGTTCCTTGACGTTGATCAGTAATGACGCCCTCGCAACTGCCGGAATAAGTAGTTGTCTCGATATTAGGACCCGCAATCGCCAAAACGCACCGAAAACGAGCTTGACGCGCCGTTTCAGGTACTTCCACAAGATTAGCTAGCAACTTATCGATATTCGCTTCATCGTCTGAAGGCTCGCCTGCATAGCGTGCAGAGTAGACACCCGGTTCACCGTTGAGTGCATCAACTTCTAGCCCACTGTCATCTGCAATTACTACTTTTCCTAGTAAATTTGCAACAGTCTCCGCTTTTAGAACGGCATTTTCAACGAAAGTGGTACCCGTTTCTTCTACATCAATTGATTCTTCTATATCTTGCAATGTCAGTACAGTGATACCTAAAGGGCGAAAGAGAACTTCAAAATCTTTCGCCTTACCTTTATTATTCGTTGCAATTAACACTTCTTTCATTGCACTTCGCCTGCCTGTTGTCCGATCTTATCCGCCAACTCACCTAACACTTCTTTTTGAATCGCAATCAATTGTTCAATTCCCGATTCAGCCAGCGTCAATAAATCATTCATTTCTGCGCGAGAAAAAGTAGCTTCTTCGCCTGTCCCTTGCAGTTCCACGAATTGCCCTTGTCCCGTCATTACCACATTCATATCGACGTCAGCTGAAGAATCTTCTACGTAGTCCAGATCTGTGATCAATTGACCGTCAGCCAGTTTCCCTACGCTTGTAGCAGCAAGGAAGTCACGAACTGGGAATACGGGCAGATTCTTTTCGATTTGTAATTTATTCGCAGCAATGACCAATGCAACGAATGCACCTGTAATAGAAGATGTACGTGTTCCTCCATCTGCTTGAATAACATCACAGTCGATCCAAATCGTACGCTCACCAATAGCATCTAAATCAACTACCGCGCGTAAAGCCCGTCCAATCAAACGCTGTATTTCCATTGTACGACCGCCGACTTTACCACGGGATGATTCACGAATTGTTCGTTGTCCTGTAGCACGCGGCAACATGGAATACTCAGCAGAAATCCAGCCCTTTCCACTATTACGCATAAATGGCGGCACTCGATCCTCAATCGTCGCTGTACAAATCACTTTTGTATTTCCAACTGAAATCAGTACGGAACCTTCTGGGTGAATCAAATAATCTTTCTCAATTGTTACTGTACGAATATCTTCTGTAGCTCTTCCATCATGTCTCATGCGCTTTCCTCCGTTATGGTTCATATATTTGTTGTGACCAGTTCATCAAGTCTACATTCAACCTATCTTACCATAAACACAACAAAAAACCCGAAAACAACGTACTGTTTTCGAGTCCTGCCTTCTATTTTAAAACGTTAATAAGCGTACGTCAGGTTGAGGAATGGAAAGCCAATCTTCAACAATGACTTGAAACTTATCCATCGAGCCTGTTGTATAAAATATAGGCTCTTCAGCTGAAACAGACAGCATATTTGCCGCTTCAAGAATACGCTCCACGTCAATCACAGTCTCCACTGCTGAAGAAATAACATTTTTCTGATGAGAGAAATGGGCTTCAATATGATCTTGTAATAATGGATAATGCGTACAACCAAGTATAACAGAATCAAACGAATGGCTGTGCAAAGGCAATAATGTCTGATCTACAATATCTCTTGCCGCCTGTGTACGATATTCTCCACTCTCTACGATTGGTACAAATTCCGGACACGCAAGCGAATGAACAATTGCTTGTGGTCTCAGCTCATGTATTGCTTCTTCATATGCTTTACTCTTCACGGTGCCTATTGTACCAAGCACAGCGATTTCACCTGTTTGCGATGCGTTAACAGCGGCTCTGGCCCCCGGTTGAATAACTCCAACCACAGGAAAGTCAAATTGTTTTCGTACTTCTTCAAGCGCAATAGCAGTCGCAGTGTTACACGCAATAACGAGCATTTTTATACCCATTTGCGCTAAACTATTTACCATGTCCATCGTAAATCGCAACACTTCCTCCGCAGGCCGAGGACCATACGGACAACGTGCATCATCGCCGATATAAATTATAGGTTCATTCGGCAAATATTTGCGTAACTCTCTAACTACTGTAAGCCCGCCGACTCCTGAATCAATTACTCCAATAGGTGCATTCAATGTAATCCCTCAATCTCTTATCATCTGTTCGTGCAATTTAGCTAGCAATCCTGAAAACTGCTGAATTTCTTGTTCATCTGAGTTCACAAGGACATCCTGTAAATACTCTTGTCTCTTCTGTATAACCTCTTCAATGATACGTATACCTTCAGGTAATAAATGAACGCGAACAACACGACGATCGTTTTCATCTCGCACTCGCTTTACTAGTTGATTATTTTCCATTCGGTCTACTAAATCAGTCGTTGTACTAAAAGCCAAGAACATTTTATTGGATAGATCGCCAATTGTCATATCTCCATATTCCAGCAGCCATTGTAAAGCGCTAAATTGAGGAGGTGTAATCGTAGAGTTTTTTAATATTTTTCGTCCTTGCTCCTTGATAATGGATGCAATGTAACGCAGATCTTTTTCCATCTTTGCGATATCCATTGATATGTTTTGTCGTTCATTCAAAAAAAATCAGCTCCCTGAAATGAATCCTATCTTTTCATTGTACCGTTTTCGTTGATGAACGCAACAATTTTACAAGCGATCTTTTGCTAGAGAGAGAGTGACCGACACGGTTTGCACAAAATTAGACAATCATCCTAGGGGGGTAGTACTTTTAGTTCAGTTGAAGTTCTCCTAAACGTAGTAACTCAACAATAGCCTGTGCTCTGCCTGATACGCCAAGTTTTTGAATCGTATTCGAAATATGATTTCTTACGGTTTTCTCACTAATAGTCAGCTGTCCAGCAATTTCTTTTGTTGTAAAATCGTCTACTAGCAAAGTGAAAATTTGTCGTTCCCGGTTTGTTAATAAAGAACGGTTTTGCATTTCATCCAAGATGCGCCCCTCCTCTTTACGCTTTCACCTTAAGATATGTAAGCGCAAGGGCGGCTGTGTAGGCTTTTAAGAGTTTTTCAAGAACACTAACTTTTCTTCTTCAGTCCAAGCAACAGGTTTACCGTCTTTTCTTCCCACTTGAACAATTGCGCCTCTACCCGTACAGACAATTTCATTACGTTCATTTTTTGCCATGTAGTGCAAGTCTACGGAACTATTGCCCATAGAATTAGCCTTCACATAGATTCGAAGCTTCTCGTCAAAGTATACTTGTTTGACGAAGTCGCATTGTAAATCCGCGACGATTGGTATTGTTAAACCTTTCGGGTCCAACCATTTCGCCATATGATTCAGGTCTTTTAAATACTCGATGCGTGCGTATTCAAAGTACGCGAATACCTTCGTGTTGTTTAGATGTCCATACATATCCGTTTCCGAAAATCGTACAGAGACATCAGCGTGAAATTCAAACCCTTTTTCCCATTGCTCTGCATCTTCGATATAACTTGCTCTCATTTACATATCCCCCTTTTTCTACAAATGAATGACTATTCATTCTTTCATTATATCAAAATATGTATGAACGTCAAATGACATAAAAAATGTTACTGTGTTTGAACGGGTTTAAGTTCATTAGCTAGTGCTTGAGAATAGCGAGTAAGATTGTGAGTACTAGGTATGGAAGCTCTAGCTGGCGGTCGCTTTCTCATGGGTCCGCCAGCTGGAGCTTCCATCCTACTTTATTAGTGCTAGTACTTAGATGACTCACTGTAAGTAGTGTGAGAATTATTGTTTTGTCTTAACTTCTTTAGTTTCAAGTTCTACAGTTCAATACCCATTACAACACTTTCTTTAATGCACAACAAAAAGTATCACCCACTTACACTGCAAGGGATTGGCACGTAGGAGGGGCGACTCCTGGAGGATCAGTTCGACAGATGAGACGACTAAGAGAGCGCAGTGAACAGTCGGCTCATCATGAACCCTCAGGAAAGCGTCCCCTCCGAAGTGCTAATCCCCAACACCGTTCTCCCAATCCATTAATAAACAACAAAAAAGCTGTCGCAAGAAGTCGTAGGTTTACGACTTCTTGGACAGCTTAGTTTATAGAGATTAATCTACTTGGTGGTCACTTCCGAAGAAGTTCTTGAACATTTGGATCGTTGTTGCTCTACCAATTGCACCAAGAGAAGTTGTCAAAGGAATTCCTTTAGGACAAGCCACTACACAGTTCTGTGCGTTACCACATTCAGTGATTCCGCCGTCTCCCATTACTGTAGCCAAACGCTCATCTTTGTTCATTGAACCCGTTGGATGGGCGTTGAATAAACGTACTTGTGACATCAATGCAGGTCCCATGAAGTTCGTCTTGTCGTTAACGTTCGGACAAGCTTCTAGACATACACCGCAAGTCATACATTTAGACAATTCATATGCCCACTGGCGCTTACGCTCAGGCATACGAGGGCCTTCACCAAGATCGTACGTTCCATCAATCGGAACCCAAGCTTTGATACGCTTTAACGAATCAAACATGAATTCACGGTCAACAATTAAGTCACGAACGACTGGGAATGTACGCATAGGCTCAAGTTTAATAGGTTGTGTCAACTGATCTACCAATGCAGTACATGACTGACGAGGACGACCGTTGATTACCATTGAACATGCTCCACAAACCTCTTCCAAACAGTTCATATCCCAGTTAATTGGCGTAGTCTTCTCACCTTTTGCATTTACAGGGTTACGTCTGATTTCCATTAAAGCCGAGATTACGTTCATATTCGGGCGATATGGAACTTCAAATCTTTCAGTATAAGGACTTGAAGTGGCATTATCTTGACGTTGAATGTCAAACACGACAGTTTTTGTAGCAGTTGCAGTTGCACTTGCTGTTTGTTGTTCGCTCACTTTTTATCAATCTCCTTTCTTCGCTGAGTAATCGCGGATACGTGGAGGAATGATAGAAGTATCTACTTCTTCATAAGATATAATTGGTGCAGATACTCCGTCAAATTCCGCAATTGTTGTTTTCAAGAAGTTCTCATCATCACGATTCGGGAATTCTGGCTTATAGTGCGCGCCACGGCTCTCGTCACGATTTAATGCACCTAATGTGATTACACGTGCTAAATATAGCATGTTCTTCAACTGGCGTGTAAACATAGCTCCTTGGTTAGACCAAAGTTGTGTATCTGTTATGTTAATGTTTTCATAGCGCTCAAGTAACTCGACAATTTTTTCGTCTGTCTGCTTCAACTTATCATTGAAACGAACAACCGTTACGTTGTCAGTCATCCATTCGCCAAGCTCTCTGTGAAGAACGTACGCATTTTCTGTACCGTCCATCTTAAGAGTGTCTTCCCATTTCTGTTGCTCTTCTTTAACCGCATCTTCGAAGATCGTTGCAGGAAGTTCATCAGCAGTACGCTTCAGATGCTTCATGTAATCGATTGCGTACGGTCCTGCGACCATACCACCGTAAATAGCGGATAGCAATGAGTTAGCACCTAAACGGTTTGCACCGTGTTGTGAGAAGTCACATTCGCCTGCTGCGAATAGACCAGGGATACTTGTTTGCTGATGATCGTCAACCCATAGTCCGCCCATTGAATAGTGAACAGCTGGGAAGATTTTCATTGGCAATTTACGTGGATCATCTCCTGTGAACTTTTCATAAATCTCGATGATTCCACCAAGTTTAATGTCCAGTTCTTTAGGGTCCTTGTGGGAAAGATCCAAGTACACCATGTTTTCTCCGTTAATACCTAGTTTTTGGTTTACACACACGTCGAAGATTTCACGTGTTGCGATATCCCGTGGAACTAAGTTACCGTAGTCTGGATATTTCTCTTCCAAGAAGTACCAAGGCTTACCATCTTTATATGTCCAAATACGTCCACCTTCACCACGAGCAGATTCACTCATTAGACGAAGTTTGTCGTCTCCAGGAATTGCTGTTGGGTGAATCTGAATGAATTCGCCGTTTGCATATTTTGCACCTTGCTGATAAACGATGGAAGCTGCAGAACCTGTATTGATTACAGAGTTTGTAGACTTACCAAAGATAATCCCAGGGCCACCTGTTGCCATGATGACAGCATCCGCTTTGAATGCTTCGATTTCCATTGTCTTCATGTTTTGAGCTTTGATACCGCGGCAAGTTCCATCTTCGTCTTTGATGATTCCAAGGAACTCCCAGTGCTCATACTTTTGAACAAGTCCTGCTACCTCATGAGAACGAACTTGTTCGTCAAGAGCATACAGTAACTGTTGTCCTGTAGTTGCACCCGCATACGCTGTACGATGGTGAAGTGTACCACCGAAACGACGGAAATCTAATAAACCTTCTGGTGTACGGTTGAACATAACACCCATACGGTCTAATAAGTGGATGATTCCAGGAGCTGCTGCCGTCATTGCTTGTACTGGTTTTTGATTCGCTAGGAAGTCTCCACCGTAAACTGTATCATCAAAGTGAATGTCGACCGAGTCACCTTCACCTTTTGTGTTTACAGCACCGTTAATGCCACCTTGGGCACATACGGAGTGGGAACGTTTTACTGGAACTAGCGAAAACAAGTCAACCGGTACGCCAGCTTCTGCTGACTTGATGGTAGCCATTAGTCCAGCTAGTCCTCCACCGACGACAATCAATCTGCCTTTTGCCATTATTGTTTCACTCCTCAATTATACGTAATTTCATTAGTTGTTTTAATTAATTATACAAATGCTAGAAGTGCTTGAACTCCAATTACAGAAAGTATTAAGAAAATAACGATTGTGATGTAAGATACGATCTGTTGTGATCTTGGTGATTGTGCAATTCCCCAAGTAACACAGAAAGACCATAGTCCGTTTGCTAAGTGGAAAGTAGCAGAAACAACACCTAGGATATAGAATACAAGCATAAATGGATTCGACAAGATATCGGCCATCATGTTGAAGTCTACTTCAGTTCCAAGCGCTTTTTGAATACGAGTTTCGTATACATGCCATGCAATGAAGATGACTAGGAATACGCCTGTGAACCGTTGGAGCGTGAACATCCAGTTACGGAAAGTACTGTAATGGCCCACATTGTATTTCGCTGAAAAAGCTATGTACACTCCGTAAAAAGCGTGGAACATGAGTGGAATATAAATAATAAACCATTCCAAGAACAATACAAACGGTAAGTTCCCCATAAAGTTAGATGCTGTGTTGAATGCTTCTTCACCGCGCGTTGCAAAGTGGTTAATGACTAAGTGTTGGGCAACAAATAGACCAACTGGAATAACTCCAAGCAACGAGTGTAGACGGCGTAAGAAAAAATCTGATTCTTTCGACAAGTCTTTTACCCTCCCTTATTTCTGAGAATATACTGCAATGATGCGATTCTCTATTTGGTCCGCATTCACCAGTATCTCTCTTCGTGGTATAATATGATAACATGTACATTGTACTCCTCTGTTTAGGGCAGGTCAAGATGCTGTCAACTTTTTATACTATATTATGACTTTTCTAATAATGTCGTTTCACCACATAATTGACCGCATGATACGACAGTTGCTGACAATGTACGAAGCCTTTAGTAACGCTCTTTTAAACAGGTTATCATGACTTGTTAATCGAAAGTAATATATAATATGATCCAAATTACATCCTAGACAATAGGTGTCTGACTATTCCGAAAAATTGTGACGGAATTGAAACATATTTTTTGTTTTTAGAAGATTAAAGACTTCTACTATAGAAAAGCCCTTGACTACTCAGTCAGGGGCTTTTGACTATCTTCAGGTTTTTGGAAGTGAGCGATCAAGTCATCTGCAACTTTTTTAGGCATTCCAGACTCTTTCAATTGCTCGGGTGTCGCTTCACGTATGGCTTTCACTGTTTTAAAATGCTTCAATAGTTGTTGCTTACGTTTAGGCCCAATGCCATCAATACCATCTAAGGACGATGTTAGTGATGACGCGCCCCTACGCTGTCTGTGAAACGTAATAGCAAAGCGGTGAACTTCATCTTGAACCCGTTGCAATAAATAAAATGCTTCACTCGTCTTCTTCAATGGAACGATTTCAGGCGGGTGACCGTATAGCAACTGCGCTGTATTATGCTTGTCATCCTTTGCAAGACCCGCAATAGGAATCGATAAGCCGAGTTCATCTTCAATGACTTCTCGGGCTATTTCCATTTGCCCTTTCCCACCATCGATCACAATCAAATCCGGTAAAGGCAATTCTTCTTTTAATACACGTGCGTAACGTCGTCTAACTACTTCCCGCATAGCACCATAATCATCGTGAGCTGCAGCTGTTTTCGTTTTATACTTTCGGTAATCTTTACGATTCGGACGCCCATCCACAAATGATATCATCGCGGATACCGGTTCCACGCCATGTGTATGAGAGTTATCGAATGCTTCTATTCGAAGAGGCGTACTAATATTCATCGCTTCTCCAAGTTCTTCACAAGCACCAATTGTACGTTCTTCTTGTCGCTCAATTATTTGGAACTTGGCATTCAATGCAATAGACGCATTTTTGGCAGCAAGTTTGACAAGTTCTTTTTTCTTTCCACGTTGCGGTATTAACACCGTTGTATCGAGCAATTGATCTGCTAACGCAAAATCAACGGTCTCCGGAAGAAGTACTTCTTTAGGCAATAAATGTTGGGCTTCTCCATAGAAACGACCCAGATACGTAAGTAATTCATCTTCAGGATCTCTATAGGCTGGAAAAATAGATACATCACGTTCTATCATTTTACCTTGACGAACGAAGAACACTTGCACGCACATCCAACCTTTATCAACCGCATAGCCGAAAATATCCCGGTCAGTAAAGTCGTTAGCATTCATATTCTGTTTTTCCATAACGGTTTCGATATTTGTGATTTGATCACGATATTCTTTCGCGCGTTCAAACTCCAACTCTTCAGCTGCTTTATTCATTTTTTGCTGGAGTTCTTTTTTGACTTCCTTATAACCACCATTTAGAAATCGTGTAATGTCCGTAATCATTTCTGTATATGCCTCTGCAGGTACCTCTTTAATACAAGGTGCCAAACATTGTCCAATATGATAGTACAAACACGCGCGCGTCGGAATACTTTGACACTTACGGTACGGATACAGTCGATCCAATAACTTTTTGGTCTCATGCGCCGCAGTGGCATTTGGGTAAGGTCCAAAGTATTTACCCGATTTCTTATTTACTTTACGAGTAATAATCAATTTCGGGTGTCTTTCATTGGTGATTTTCAGGTAAGGATAAGTTTTATCATCCTTCAGCATAATATTGTATTTGGGATCGTATTTCTTAATCATGTTCAATTCCAGAATCAAGGCTTCAATTTCAGAATTGGTGACAATATATTCAAAATCCTCTATTTCTCCGACCAATCGCTGGGTCTTACCATCGTGAGATCCCGTGAAATAACTGCGAACACGATTTTTTAAGACTTTTGCTTTCCCTACATAAATGACGGTGCCTTGGCGATCCTTCATTAAATAACATCCTGGTAATTCGGGGAGGATTGAAAGTTTATGTTCAATAATTTCATTCATTATTTTCACCTACTAAAAGACCGGGTGCTAAAGCAGCCCCGGTCCAATGTATTTATGCGTGTTTTTCAACTAGTTGTGCAAGTGCTTCTTTAGGTTGGAAGCCTACTACCTTCTCAGCTACTTCTCCATCTTTAAAGAGTAGAAGTGTTGGGATCGACATGATGCCGAACTGGCTAGCAGTTGCTTGGTTGTCATCAACGTTTACTTTTACAATGTTCGCTTTTCCTTCTAATTCACCTGAAAGTTCTTCAAGTACAGGAGCGATCATCTTACATGGTCCACACCAAGGTGCCCAAAAGTCTACTAGTACTACGCCTTCTTTTACGTTTTCAGCAAAGTTCGAATCAGTTGCATTGATAATTGCCATTATTATTTCCTCCTTAGTGTTTAACTATATTCGTATTATATCACGGAGGTATAGAAGGGGCTAAAAAAATGCCTGTACCGAAACATTAGCTGACTTTAATCTTTTTAATTTCTTCAATCATGATCGGAATGATCTCGAAGATGTCACCCACGATACCGTAGTCTGCAATTTTAAAGATGTTCGCTTCTGGATCTTTATTGATCGCGACAATGACTTTAGAGTTGGACATACCGGCTACGTGCTGGATTGCTCCAGAAATTCCAGCTGCGATATACAAGTCTGGAGTAACAACTTTACCCGTTTGACCAATCTGTAGTGAATAGTCGCAGTAATCTGCGTCACACGCTCCACGTGAAGCACCAACCGCACCGCCTAGAAGATCAGCCAATTCTTTTAAAGGCTCAAATCCTTCTGGTCCTTTAACTCCACGACCACCCGCTACGATTACTTTTGCTTCAGATAAATCTACGCCTTCTGTTGATTTACGTACTACGTCTTTGATAACAGAACGAAGATTTGTAATATCTACAGTTTTTGCTGTTACGTCCCCTGAACGGCTTGCATCATGTGCTAACGGCTCAATGTTGTTCGGACGGATTGTGATAAATTGTAAACCTTCTTTAATTTCCACTTTCTCAAATGCTTTACCAGAATAGATTGGACGGATGAATTCTGCATCATCGCCTTCTCCTTCAATTTTCGTTACATCTGAAATCAATCCTGTTCCAAGCTTACTTGCAATTTTGGGTGATAAGTCTTTACCCATAGCTGTGTGACCGAACACTACGCCGTCTGGAGACTCCTCTTCGTAAACCGCCATGAATGCTTGACCGAAACCGTCCGGCGTGTAGTACTTCAAGTGCGGGTGCTCAACCGTTACTACTCGGTCCGCTCCATAATGAATCATTTCTTCACCTAGTGACTGAACTTGATCGCCAATAAGAACAGCGACAACTTCTCCACCGCCTGAAATATTTTTTGCTGCTGCAATTGTTTCAAATGATACGTTACGTAGTTCTCCATCACGTGCTTCACCTAAAACCAACATTTTCTTTGACATAATGTAGTCCCTCCTAATTACGGTTCTCTATATGAATTAAATTACTTTCGCTTCGTTACGCAATAATTTTATAAGTTCAGCCGCTTGATCTGCTGGCTCTCCTTCAAGTACACGCCCCGCTGATTTTGCTGGTGGTAAGAAGACTTCCTTTGTTTCCGTCTTCGCTTCTACATCATCTTCCTCTAGATCTAGGTCATCGAACTCTAAGTCTTCAAGAGGTTTCTTCTTTGCTTTCATAATCCCAGGCAAAGAAGGATAACGTGGTTCGTTCAGACCTTGTTGTGCTGTAACTAGAAGTGGTAGGGATGTTTCAATAGTTTCTGAATCCCCTTCAACGTCTCGTACAACTGTTGCGTTCGTTCCGTCTATTGTTAATTCAGTAATTGTCGTAACATAGTTAATCCCAAGCAATTCTGCTACACGTGGTCCTACTTGTCCTGAACCGCCGTCGATAGCTACGTTACCCGCTAGAATCAAATCAGCATCTTTGTCTTTTAAGTAATCTGCAATGACTTTTGCTGATGTATATTCGTCAATATCATCAATGTCGTCTTCAATATTGATGAGTACTGCTTTATCTGCACCCATTGCCAATGCCGTACGCAATTGTTTCTCGGAATCTTCGTCACCGATTGATAATACAGTAACTTCCCCACCGTGTTCGTCACGTAGTTTAATAGCTTCTTCTACTGCGTACTCATCGTATGGGTTGATGATGAATTCTGCACCATCTTCAGCAATGGCACCGTTTGAGATTGAAATTTTTTCTTCCGTATCAAATGTTCTTTTTACTAATGCATAAATGTTCATTAATAGAACCTCCTATTCGATAATTACTTCCCGGTAAATGTAGGTTGACGCTTTTCAATAAACGCTTGAATACCTTCTTTTGCATCTTCAGAAACAAATACTTCTCCGAATGACTTTGCTTCTGCTTCCACACCATCATAGAATGACTGGTCTTTGGAATAAGAAAGCATATGCAATGCATGCTTCACTGCAATCGGACTCTTTTGAGAAATCTTCTTCGCAAGCTTCAATGTCTCATTTGAAAGGTCTTCATCTGAATACGCATGATTTGCAAGACCCCATTGTACTGCATCTTCACCTGAAATCGGATCGCTTGTCAACATGATTTCTGTTGCTTTCGCTACACCGACTAAACGTGGCAAACGCTGTGTTCCTGCAAATCCAGGTATTAGCCCGAGTTGCAATTCAGGCAAGCCAAGTTTAGCACTTTTCGTTACCAATCGGATGTGGCACGCCATTGCCAACTCCAAGCCGCCACCAAGTGCTGCACCATGAATGGAAGCGATTACAGGTTTAGGGAAGTTTTCTAAGCGTTCGAAAACTTCTTGACCTTTACTAGATAGATTCGTGAACGCTTCACCCGTGTGTACTGTAGTGAATTCTTTAATATCCGCACCAGCTGAGAAGAAACGACCTTCTCCATAAAGAACAATAACACGAATATCGTCGTCATGCTCTACGCTAGTTAACAGTTGGTCCACTTCTTCAATCAATTTCGAAGACAGTGCGTTCGCGGGTGGATGGTCAATTTTCGCTAATGCGACATGACCGTCTTTCTCCAAGTTAATCAATGTCATCTACTATCTCTCCTTTAGTGCAATGCTTACTGCTGTTTGTAGCCATGTAGTAGCATATCGCTAACTTTAGGCGCTAAGCTGACTAAATTAAACTTCTGTTCGTTCATCACCCAAGAGGTAATTGTCTCATCCATTGTGCCAAATAACATCTGTCTTGCTAGTCTGAGATCTAGATCAGGAGATAACTCCCCCTTCTCTACCCCTTCTTCAAGCAAAGTATCCAACAAAACCATATATTCTTTCAACACATTATTGATTTGGAATCGCAGATCTTTATTTGACTGTCTGAGTTCCAATTGTGTGACGATCGCTAAGTGAGGATCTTCTTGCAGCACTCTAAAATGACTTTCTACAACCAGTTGCAACTTTCCTGCAATGGGAAGATCTTTTTTTAATATCTCTTTAATATTCTCTACGAAAATCGCCATTTTTTCCCTGAATACGGATATAAGAATATCTTCTTTATTTTTAAAATACAAATAAATCGTTCCATCAGCGACTCCAGCTTCTTTAGCAATTTTCGAGACTTGCGCTTGGTGGTACCCATTTTCCGCAATAACAACTACTGCAGCATCTACTATTTGTTTATATTTAGGTTTTGTCCGCTTCATTATGTTTCACCACCAAAAAAGAAAATATGAATGATGATTCATTCATATTTTCATAGTAATATTATTTTGAGTTTTAGTCAAGCATTTTGTTACGAACTTTTTAATGTATTCTTATCTTCTGTTAATTTCTTTCGTTCTTCTTCTACTAATGTTCTGCGTAGAATTTTTCCTACCGCCGTTTTGGGAAGATCTTCACGGAAATCATATTGCTTTGGTACTTTAAATGCCGCTAGTTGTTTTCTGCAATACGTATCTAATTCTTTTTCCGTTACTGAATGTCCTTCTTTTAAGACAATATATGCTTTAACTGTTTCACCCCGGTATGGATCAGGCACTCCTGCGACGATACATTCTTGAATAGCTGGATGTTCGTAGAGGACTTCTTCGATCTCACGTGGATAGACATTAAATCCACTTGCGATAATCATATCTTTTTTACGATCCACTATATAAAAGTATCCGTCTTCATCCATATACCCTAGATCTCCAGTCAAAAACCATCCATCACGGAAAGACTCTTGTGTATCATCGGGTCTATTCCAATAACCTGTCATGACTTGAGGTCCTTTTACCGCAATTTCACCAATTTCTCCAACTGGCAACGGTTCCGTAGCCCCTGGTCCTAGTACGCAAGCATCCGTGTCAGGCCATGGAACGCCAATAGAGCCACGTTTCTCAAGTCCATCCCACACAAAGTTCGCCATTGCAACTGGAGATGTTTCTGTTAAGCCGTACCCTTCTACGAGTTTTCCACCTGTTATCGCTTCGAATTTCTCTTTTACTTCAATTGGTAAAGCAGCCGATCCGCTAATACAGGCTTTAATAGAAGATAGATCGTATTTTTCTAGATCCGGATGATTCAGCAAACCTATATAAATAGTAGGTGCTCCTGGAAATAGGGTCGGTTTGAGTTTGTCAATATCTTTCAACGCAGTCTTAAAGTCGAATTTAGGTATCAGTACCATTTTATGACCCTTCATTACTGCGAAGATCAGTACAGTCGTCATTCCATAGACGTGGAAGAATGGTAGAATACCCATAATCGTTTCTTCGCCATCTGTCGTTTTGTACAACCACGCACTACACATTTCAGTATTGCTGATTAAATTGGAATGTGTCAACTCCACGCCTTTTGGTGGTCCTGTAGTCCCCCCAGTGTATTGCAATAAAGCAATATCGCCTGTCTCATAACTTACATGGATTGGATCTGCACTCGTCGTTTTCATTATTTCAGTATATAAATGATGAATACCACGATGTTCCACTCTTACAGTGAGTTTGTGTTCCTTCTTCTGAATAAATGGATAGACTAGATTCTTCGGGAATGGAAGATAATCTTTAATCCCCGTAATAATAATATTCTCAAGCGCTGTTCCATTCATTGCTTTTGAGACACGCGGGAACAAGATATCAAGTGAAATAATAACTTTTGCACCCGAATCGGATAGCTGATAATGTAGTTCGCGTTCTGTATATAGTGGGTTTGTCTGAACAACAATTCCACCTGCATAGAGAATACCAAAGTACGCAATGGCCCCTTGCGGACAGTTCGGAAGCATGATGGCTACGCGGTCACCCTTCTCTACCCCCAGTTTTTGCAAATAGGTAGCAAATTTCAACGCAGACTCCTGAAATTCTTTGAACGAGATGTCTTTCCCAAGAAAATGAATTGCCGTTTTGTTGGCATATTTCTTGCTGGACCTTGTTAAATAGTCTTGCAATGGAATATTTTCATATTCCAAATGTGTTGGGATTTCTTTTGGATAAGTAGCAAGCCAAGGTTTTTGTGTCATCTTCACAACTCCTTTACAATATTGTAATTGTTTGAACATTCCTTGTTCATTAGTATATCGATAAACTATTTAGTTTACAAGATAAATATGAAAGCGCTTTAATTATTTGGTTAAATACCTCTTAATCTATGTAAGTGTGAATACTATTATGCATTTAGTGATATAGAGAGGCTGGCAGGGTGTTGGGGTGGGAATTTGCGCTTCGGAGGGGACGCATTTCCGGAGGGCGGGCGGTGAACCACACCCCTTCGCTTCGCTCGCAGGGTGTTTCACCTGTCCCGCTTATCCTCCAGGAGTCGCCCCTCCTACGCTCCAATTCCTTGCAATGCAAGCGGGTGAGACTTTTTGTTGTGCATTAAAATAAGTGTTGTAATCGATTTTGAACTGTAGAACTTGAAACTAAAGAAGTTAAGACAAAACAATAATTAACACACTACTTACAGGGAGTGATCTAAGTACTAGCACTATCAACGTAGGATGGAAGTGGAAGTTGGCGGCGAACTGGTTGGCTCACCGCAGGCCCATGGGAAAGCGTCCGCCGACTGGCGTTTCCATCCCATTATACTCACAAATTCGCTCACCATTCCCAAGTACTCGCTTTTGAATTTAAAATAACCTCCCAAAACTAAAAACACACCAAGACCAAGGTCAAGGTGTGTTGTTGAAGAGCCAGTATACTCCGACGAGCACGAAGAGTACACAGACTACCAATAATATCTTAATTAATCTCTCCATAATATACGATCTCCTATGAAATACTGGCGCCGATGACGAATGACAGACCTACGGAAATGCAAAGTGAGATGAAGCCGACGGAGCG
Source organism: Sporosarcina sp. P26b (assembly GCF_002743245.1). Classification (NCBI taxonomy): domain Bacteria; kingdom Bacillati; phylum Bacillota; class Bacilli; order Caryophanales; family Caryophanaceae; genus Sporosarcina; species Sporosarcina sp. P26b. The sequence continues at coordinate 333,433 of NZ_PDYW01000001.1, read as the reverse complement.
ATTGTCTGCCTGGATCTCCTCGTCCACTTTAAACTTAGGCGTCAGGAACTCGAACAGTAAATAAGCGAATACAAGAAGCACGAAACCGTATAAGCCCCAGGCCATCATCTGCGGTAAGCTGTTGTGCTGCTCGATAGAATAGCGGAAAATATTGGCGACACCAAAGATCTTTCCGCCTGTCGCCATAGCCACTGACAAATTCCCTTTACGAATCTCTTCCCAGTTTTTATATTTTGTTACGATTTCAAATAACACCATTGACACGATCAAGCACAGTGTAACAACACTGAAATAGCCCGCCGTCTCAACTAATGGATGACTCCAAAATCCCGTATGATTCATAATTTGGCACCTTCTTTATGTTCTCTTGCTTGTCATACGGTCCAAGCGGCAGAAAGGTTTCATTTATTTTAATTCCACGACGGTTACGCCACTACCGCCTTCTCCTGCTTCACCAAAACGATACGACTTTACTCGCGAATGCTTCTTCAAGTATTGCTGGACACCTTGTCGTAGTGCACCTGTCCCCTTACCATGAATGATATTCACTTGGTGGTAGTTGGATAGCAACGCATCGTCAATATACTTCTCTGTACGTACTAGCGCGTCTTCGTATCGTTCACCACGTAAATCTAGCTCCATCTTCACATGTTCGGAACGACCACGCACTGCAGCAGCCGTAACATGTTTCTTTTCTTTTTCAGGCTTGGTGTATTGCAATCCGGATTCAGGTAATTTCATCTTCAAAATTCCGATTTGAACAACCCATTCTTTATCGGATACTTTTTCGACGAGAGTTCCTTTTTGTCCGTAAGCTAATACTTTCACTTCGTCTCCTGTTTGTAATGGACGAGGTCCTGCTTGCGCCTTAATAGTCTTCTTTTTCTTTTCTTCAGGTGCAGCACCTTCTAAACGTTTTCGAGCTTCAATTAACTCGTGCTCTTTGACGCTAGCTCCTGCATTCATTCGAAGTGCACGTAAGTCTGAAATAACCGCTTCGGATTCAGTTTTGGCTTGTTCCACGATTTTTTTCGCTTTCTCTTTGGCTACTTCTGTTAAACGGTCTTTCTGTTCTTCAAATTCTTGTAATTTATCATGTAATTCTTTTTTCAATTTTTCTGTTTCCAGGAGTATGTCGTGTGTACGCTCAGCATCCTTTTCGGATTGCACACGGCTCGTTTCAAGAGAAGCAATCATAGAATCTACTTCCCCACGGTTTTCTCCTGTAAAACTCTTTGCACGTTCGATCACATGATTATGCAATCCTAGTCGTTTTGAAATTTCAAATGCATTACTACGTCCAGGCACACCGATTAGTAATCGATAAGTCGGACTTAGCGTATCAATATCGAATTCAACACTCGCATTGGCTACACCAGGACGGTTAAAACCATACGCTTTTAGTTCTGGGTAGTGAGTAGTCGCCATCACACGTGCGCCACTCCCATGCACTTCGTCAAGAATTGAAATAGCAAGTGCGGCACCTTCTTGCGGATCCGTTCCCGAACCTAATTCATCGAATAATAAAAGAGAACGATCATCAAACTTTTTCAATATATTGACGATGTTGACCATATGAGAAGAGAATGTACTCAAGCTCTGTTCGATCGACTGCTCATCGCCGATATCGGCATAAATTGAATCAAAGACGGCAATTTCAGAACCATCTAGTACTGGAATCGGTAGACCCGCTTGCGCCATCAATGTGCAAAGTCCAACCGTTTTTAGCGTGACGGTCTTACCACCCGTATTCGGACCGGTAATAACAATCGTCGTAATGTCCTGACCGAATTCAATCGTATTCGCTACTGCTTCATCTATCGGCAAGAGAGGATGACGTGCTTTTGACAGGCGCATATAACCGTCTGCGTTCACAGCTGGCTTGGTACATTTATTTGCAGTACCGTATTTGGCTTTCGCTAAGATGACATCTACTTCTGCTAATAATTGCACCAATGTGAATAGCTCATGTGCGATTTCCTGAACACTGGCAGACAAGGCAAGCAAAATCTTTTCAATTTCCTCTTGCTCCTTGACTTTCAACTCGCGAATTTCATTATTCGCCTGAACAACTGCATCGGGCTCGATAAATAATGTTTGGCCTGATGAAGACATGTCATGAATCACTCCACCATAATGAGAGCGATATTCGGCTTTTACAGGAATACAGTAACGATCATTACGCATTGTTACAATTGCGTCAGAAAGCATTTTCGATGCGTTCTTCCCTCTTGTGTAACTTTCAAGACGTTCACGTACACGGCTTTCTTGGATACGTAAGCTTTGGCGAATTGAACGTAATGCGGACGAAGCACTATCCATTACTCGACCATTATCATCGATAGCTGCGTTCACTTCATGCTCGATTGCAGTGAGGATGGGCATCGCTTCTTTACGTGCAATTAAATGCGGAATGGAAATCTCATCTTCAGCTGTAACAGCTTCTAAAAATTGACGAAGAATTCTACTGGCACGGATTGTGTCTGCAATTTCTACTAGTTCCATCGCACTCAGCATTCCACCAATTTGTGCGCGTTTGGCATGAGATCGAATATCATGAATCCCACCCATCGGTACATTTCCGCGTATCCGTAATAGCGCCAATCCTTCATCAGTCTCTTCCAGTAAGCGACTGACCTCTTCGAGACTCGTTGACGGTACTAATTGTTCTATGTGAGCACGCCCAGCAATGGACGTACATTGTGCTGATACTTGTTGAATGATTTTATCAAATTCAAGTGTTTTTAAGACACGCTTTTCCAATGTCTTACACTCCCTTTCATCTACGAATCACTTTCTCAATAAACGTTTCAAGCGGCCATGTGTTGATGACCTGTTCTGCAGGAAGCCATGCCTTTTGTGCGTACTCCACGCCAATCGGCATAATATCCAGTTGTTCTATCGCATGCGCATCTGTATTGATCGCAATATTGACACCTGCTTCGATTGCTTGGATTAAGTGTTCCGTGCGTAAATCCAAACGGTATGGACTCGCGTTTACTTCTAATATTTTACCGTATTCGCTCGCCCACTTGATGAGCTGCTCAATATCGGGATTATAGCCTTCACGTTGACCAACAATACGGCCAGTAGGATGAGCAATCATGTGTACATGCGGATTTTTACATGCGGCATGCAAACGCTCCATAATCTGTTCCTGAGGTTGATTGAAACTAGAATGAATGGAGGCAATGACAAAGTCTAGCTGTTCCAGAATTTCGTCTTCGAAATCCAATGTCCCATCCGGAAGAATATCCATCTCTGTTCCACAGAATACTTCTATGTCAGCGTACTTTTCATTCACTGCACGAATTTCTTCAATTTGCTTTAGTAAACGTTCGGGTGTTAATCCATTTGCTACTTTTAAATAATGCGAATGATCGGTGATGACCATGTGTGAGTAGCCTTTTGCACGACAAGCTTCCACCATTTCTTCTATGGAATATCCTCCATCTGACCAAGTTGTATGCATATGCAAGTCAGAACGGATCAATTCCGGTGTGACAAGTTTTGCAATTTCATCTGTTCGATCAAGTTCCGTTCCATCCTTACGAATACTTGGTGGAATGAATGGCAAATCAAAATGCGCAAAGAATTCCTTCTCACTTGAAAATGTCTGCACATGCCCCGCTTCATCTTCTACACCATACTCACTGATTTTCTGTTTGCGACTTTTAGCTAGCTGCCGCATTCGTATGTTATGTGCAGCGGAACCTGTAAAGTGATGGAGAGCAGTTGCGAATTGGTCTTCAGTGACAAAACGAAAGTCTGCGTCGATTGGATGTTCTGTATCAAGTGAAATGGATAATTTGGCATCGCCTGCCGCAATCACTTTTTCGATTGGCAATGCAGCTAGTATTTTCTCACGAACAATTTGTGGTTGCTCTGTTACAAGAATCCAGTCCACATCGGAACTCTCTTCTTCACGCCTACGGTGGCTACCCGCCACTTGATACTTCTGAATCTCATCAATCAATTCTAATTCAGCCTGAACAATGTCAACAACTTTTGCAACTTGCCAAATCGGTGTCTTACCAGATCGTTGTGCAAGTATTTCAATTTCGCGCAGTAAGTTTTCTTCCGTCTTTTTACCGAAACCGGGAACCTTGCTTACTTCTTGTCTTTCGCAAGCCGCTTGAAGAGATTCAATTGAATCTATATTCAACGCTTCACGGAGCTTAGCTATTTTCTTTCCACCAAGACCTGGGATATCCAACAGAGGAATTAAACCTTTGGGCACCTTCTCCTCTAGTTCAGTTAATGCATCTGACGTTCCTTTTTCCATTAGATCGATAATAACGGCACCCGTTCCTTTACCGATTCCCTTCAATGAAAGAATATCATCCATTTCAGCAAGACTTCTGGTATCCAATTCTAGGATCGAAGCCGCTTTTCTGAACGCTGCTACCTTGAAATGATTTTCTCCAAGTAACTCCATGTATAATGCGATTTTCTCAAACGTGCGGATTATAGTCTTTTTATTCAAGTCAGTATCCTCCTCACTCTGTTAAAAAAGCTTCCACGCGTTCGGGAAGCTTTTGGTTCATATGTACAGTACATTATTTACTTGCGTTAGCCTATATAAACGAACCACCAATTTTTTATTGCCGAGGAAATAATCGGTGTGTGTTCAAACATTGCTTTCGCTAGCATAGAATGACTCAATGAATTCTGGATTACCTCAATCGGCAGCATGGCCAGTAAAGATAATGCAAAAAAGATAAGTACGTAAAATTCAATAAAGCCTAGTGCAGCACCAATCAGACGTGCACCGAAACCAAGTATTGGTAAATGCTTCAAAAAGTCCAACATGGAACCAATTAATTGTAGAATCAATTTCATTCCGACAAATATCAATATAAATGCGATTAGCCGGTAAAACGTCATATCCATATCCAAGTTTTCGAATGTCCAGCTAAGTGCATCTGCCGCAGTCGCACCAGGATATGGTATCCATAGAATTAATTTTTCTGCTAGAGGCTTGTAGAACTTATACGCTACAATCACCGATAAGATCAATCCAAACATGTGGATGAGCTGTACGATGAATCCACGTCTAAATCCTGCGATTAAGCCGCCTACCAGCAATAAAATGATGAGTAAATCTATCATGTTTTGCCCCTCAACCCTTCAATTTTTTCAATTCTTCTTCTAATTCTTTTACTTTGTCCCGCATTTTCAAATATTCATTTACACTATTTACCGCCGTCAGAACAGCAATTCTTTTGCTGTCAAGATGCCGGTTATGCTTACTAATTTCGCGCATTTTTTCATCAACGAGCGAGGCTACATAACGCACATGTGAAGCCGGTTCCGTACCAACAACCGTATATGTTTGTCCGTAGATATCAACTGTCACTCTTGCCTTTTTTTTGTCCGCCATTGTTACGACCTCCCCCTAAAAACCCTCTCATAATCATACCATGAAAATCGATTACTTGTGAATCAATTATGCCTCATATTGACATGAGGTTCGAATTTTTGACATTATTCTTCAGTACAGACTCTAGTTTCAGGTATACTGAGGAATAGATTATTTCAAGGAGTGGGTAAATATATGAGCCATCAAGTCATAGTTCTGTCTGAAAAAGAAATGCCAGAAGTAGTTCGCTACTATGGAACGAATAAAGTGATTCGCAATGCACCAGGTGTCATTTTCGCAGCAAAAACTTCCGATACATCCATCACTGCCTACCGTTCGGGAAAAGTGTTATTTCAAGGAGCAGGTGCGGATAGAGAAGCTGCACGCTGGAGTGCTAATGTTTCTATTTCTGCAGTAGCGAAACCGAAGCCATCAGGAGCAACAGGAGATACGCTACCCGCAAACTTTGCATCACTATCTGTTCTTGGATCGGATGAAACAGGTACCGGCGACTTTTTCGGCCCTATCACAGTAGCTGCTTGCTTTGTCAGTAGCGATCAAATTGAATTGGTAAAGGAACTAGGAGTAAAGGATTCCAAACAACTGACGGATGCGTACATGCAACAAATCGCAAATGACTTAAAGGAAGTCGTCACCTACTCTGTAAAAACGCTCGATAATGCTGCGTATAACGACATTCAAAGCCAAGGATGGTCGCAAGGAAAGATTAAAGCGATCCTTCATAACCAAGCACTTCAGGAAGTATTGGAAAAAATAGATCCAGTCGTACCGGAACATATTTTAATCGATCAGTTTGCTCAACGAAAAACCTATTTCAATTACTTAAAAGATGAATCCAACATCATTCGTGACAGGGTTCTTTTTTCAACAAAAGCTGAAAACCTCCACGTATCGGTAGCTACTGCCTCTATACTGGCACGGGTTGCTTTCCTCGAAGCAATGGATCAATTAAGTATTGAAGCAGGTGTAACACTACCTAAAGGTGCAGGACCAAGAGTTGATCAAGTAGCTTGTCAGATTATCCGCAAAAAGGGTGAGCCTTTTTTACACTCCATCACGAAAGTTCACTTCGCCAATACTCAAAAAGCTTTGAAATTAGTGTATAAGAAATAATTTAACGGTATCAAAAGAAAATCTGGCCGCCCGAATGGGTAGCCAGATTTTCTTTTGATTATGAGCGAAGTTGTGCATTTGCTTGGACTGTTAATGCATCCAATACTTTACTATGCGCATTGACGACATCTTCGTCCGTTAATGTACGTTCAGGATCAAAATATGTGAGTGAGAACGCAACAGACTTTGTTCCTTCTTCCACATTCTTTCCTTCGTATAGATCAAATAACTGAACTTTTTTCAGTAATTTACCGCCCGCTTGATGGATAATCTTCTCTAACGTAGCAGCCGATGTATCTCGATCAACAACCAAAGCAATATCGCGGGATATAGATGGGTAGCGAGGAACAGCTGTATACAACAGTTCTTCCGTTGCAGCTTGCATAATAGATTGCAAGTTCATTTCCATAACGTACGTTTCCTGCAAGTCCCGTTGGTTTTGTACTGTCGGATGGACTTGACCGATGATTCCTACTGACTGATCATCCAACCAAACTGTCGCAGTACGACCCGGGTGCATTTGATCGACAGTCGCTTTTGTGAATTGGACTCGCTCAAGCAAACCTAATTGCTCAAATAGCCCTTCTACAATTCCTTTCATGACGAAGAAATCAACTTTTTTCGTTTCACCTTGCCAAGCGTGATGAACCCATTTGCCCGTCACTACTGCGGCAACGTGTTCTACTTCTTTCGGCAAGCCATCTTCTTCGATACCTAGGAAAACAGATCCTGTTTCGTAAAGTGCAATCGATTCATTTCGACGTGCCACATTATACGTTGTTGCATCTAGTAGGTGTGGAATGATACTTTGACGAAGAACACTGCGTTCTTCACTCATTGGCATAAGTAATTTCGTTACAGGTGCGGTCTCCAATGCAAAAGCCTGTGCATCTTTTGGTGAAGCTAATGAATATGTCAGTGCTTGTGAAAGACCTGCCGACTCAAGGAATCCACGAACGATGCGACGTTTTGCTTGATAAGGAGTCAAACCTCCTGGTGTACTTTCTACAACCGGTAATGTTTTTGGAATTTCATCGTAACCATATAGTCGTGCAATTTCTTCAATCATATCTTCTTTGATTTTCAGATCTTGACGACGTGTCGGAATATCCATTACCAGTTGGCCATTGATTAGTTCGGTAGGTATTTGCAAACGGTCCATGATCGTTTTCATTTCATCCATTGCAATCTTCATACCCAAACGATTATTCACGTAATCTGGAGAAAGAATGATTCTTACAGGTGTTTTGTCAAGTTCGTCGAAGATTACAGACCCTTCTAGAACTTCTCCACCTGCAAGTTCTGCCATCAATTGCGCAGCTCGCTCTGCCGCTTCGGCTACACGATTCGGATCGACACCTTTTTCAAAACGAGTGCTTGCGTCGCTGCGTAGACCTACCTCTTTAGACGTTTGACGAACAGAACCTGGTGCGAAATAAGCAGACTCAATAACAACAGTCGTTGTTCCTTCATATACTTCCGAATTAGCGCCACCCATCACTCCAGCAAGTGCAACGGGCTCTTTGCCATTCGTTATAACCAATTGACGATCATTCAATGTACGTTCTGACTGATCAAGCGTCACCATCTTTTCACCTTCACGAGCATGACGTACGACAATCTCTTTTGTTTCGAGACGATCATAGTCAAACGCGTGAAGTGGCTGACCGTATTCCAACAATACATAGTTCGTGATATCAACCACATTATTATGCGGACGAATACCTGAAGACATCAACGTGTTTTGCAACCACTGAGGTGATTCTGCAACCTTGATGTTTTTCACTACTTTGGCCACGTACATTGGATTGTCTTCAGGCGTTTCAACTGTAAGTTTCAAAGCATCTTGAGCTTTCTCTGCAGATGCTACATAAGAAATTTCCGGAAGTTTGATATCTTTCGATAAAATGGCTCCTACTTCATATGCCACACCAAGCATACTCAATGCGTCAGAACGGTTTGGCGTTAAATCGAATTCTAAAACGCGATCATACAAACCAAGATGAGTCAAAGCGCTATCTCCAGCACGGACATCATTCGGTAAAACATAAATTCCTTCTGCGTACGCTTTCGGAACCAATTTGCCTTCTATGCCGAGTTCTTGCAATGAACAGATCATACCGTTAGACTCTTCGCCACGAAGTTTTGCCTTTTTGATTTTCATGCCACCAGGTAAAACAGCGCCTGGACGCGCGACAATTACATTTTGTCCTTCTGCAATATTTGGTGCTCCACAAATAATTTGTGAGATTTCTCCACCTACATCTACTTGACAGATATGTAATTTATCCGCTTCTGGATGTTTTACACAATCATTTACGTGTCCAATGACGATATTGTCCATATTGAATGAACGATCAATAATACCATCTACTTCTATACCGGCACGAGTGATTTTCTCAGCCAGCTCTTCTATGGAAAGTTCATTCCATTCTACGTAATTACTTAACCAATTTGTTGATACTAACATCAGTATTCCTCCTTATGCCTCTGTCCGGTGGAATTGTGAAATAAACCGAATGTCATTCGTATAGAAATGACGAATATCTTCCACTCCGTATTTTAACATCGCGATTCTTTCAGGCCCCATGCCGAATGCAAATCCTGTAACTTCTTCCGGGTTGTAGCCAGCCATTTCCAAAACGTTAGGATGCACCATACCCGCTCCTAATATTTCGATCCAGCCTGTTTTCTTACAAACGTTACAGCCTGAACCGCCACATTTGAAACAAGATATATCCATTTCAACTGAAGGCTCGGTGAATGGGAAGAAACTTGGACGCAAACGAATTTCACGCTCAGCACCGAATAACTTCTTCGCGAGTAGATCAAGCGTACCTTTCAAATCACTCATGCGGATGTTTTCACCCACGACAAGTCCTTCAATTTGAGTAAATTGATGGGAATGCGTCGCGTCATCTGAGTCACGTCGATATACTTTACCAGGACAAATGATCTTAATAGCCGCTCCGTCTTTCGCTTCCATAGTTCGCGCCTGGACAGGAGACGTATGTGTGCGCAATAAAATATCTTCTGTAATATAGAAGGAATCCTGCATATCGCGAGCTGGATGACCTTTTGGCAAGTTCAATGCTTCAAAGTTATAATAATCTTTCTCTACTTCTGGGCCTTCTGCAATTTCATACCCCATACTGATGAAAAAGTCTTCGATTTCTTCTACAACACGAGTCAGTGGATGGTGGTTACCAAGTTCAACAGGACGACCTGGTAATGTAACGTCTATTGATTCATTTTCCAGTTGTTCCTGAATTGCTTGTTGTTCAAGCATCACTTTACGTTCTTCAAGAATTTCCGTAACACTTTCACGGATTTCATTGACGAGCGCCCCCATCTTAGGACGTTCTTCAGCAGGCAGTTTACCCATTCCTTTTAACAGGTCAGTAATTGGACCTTTTTTCCCAAGATACGCTACGCGTACATCGTTCAATTCTTTGACAGTATTGGATTCTTTGATTTTCAGCATGACTTGTTCTTTTAGTTCGTGCAACTGTTCTTTCATGTGTACTTGCTCCTCTCTCTATTTCAGTCGTAATCGCATACTTCCCGTTAATTTATCGGAAAACAAAAAAACTCGCCCCTATAAAAGGGACGAGGTCGATTTCGCGGTACCACCCTGATTAGTTTGCATCAAAAATATGATACAAAATCACTTGAATTGGAATAACGGTCCTTTGCCGGCACGCCTTTACATGTCTGGTCCAAGCGTGCAGCTCGCGGGGTGAACTTCAATGGAACATCGTTTTCCACACTTTCAGTCGAGGTGTGAAATCCCTGATCACGTGTTGGCCATTTACTTTTCCCGGTCATTGCTATTTTCTTTGATTCGCCTTCTAGTATACCGTAAAACGTTTACGCCTTCAATAGCGATATCATGACTGACGCAGTGTATAGAGCAATATGCCTGTCGCAACTGCCACATTTAATGATTCAGCCTGACCGTATAATGGAATTTTCACTACATGATCTGCTTGGGATAGCAACTCGTTATCGACACCGCTTCCTTCATTGCCTACTAGTAACGCAAATGAGGATTGTGCTTGCAATTCGTTAAGAGAAATTGCTTGCTGCAAACCTGTACCGATGATCGGAACGTTGTGATCTTTTAGACGTTCGATCCACACCGTCAATTCTTCTCGAACTACAGGAATGTGGAAGTGTGAGCCTTGTGCTGACCGTACCGTTTTCGGATTAAACGGATCTGCACATCCCTTGCCGAGTACCACTGCATCAAGACCTGCTGCGTCTGCTGTTCGAATCATCGTACCGATATTGCCTGGATCTTGTACAGCATCAATTAGTAATACTTTCTTCCATTGATGTTGATCAGCTTCCTCATATTGTGGCTGTTTACAATAAGCAAAAACACCTTGCGTTTGTTCCGTTTCAGAAATTTCTTTTGCAACTGCCGCTGTCAGTTCAATAATCGGCGCATTCCAGTGTGCCGGAATTTCAATATCTTCGCGTGCAAGCAATTGAATAACCAAATCCGGCTGTTTAATAGCTTCTTCTACAAGATGAAAACCTTCCACAAGAAACTCTTTCGTCTGATCTCGTTCTTTTCTCGTCGTCACTAATTTCTTCCAATGCTTCACTAAAGAATTCTGAGTTGATTCAATTCGTTTATTCAAGAGGCTGTACATCCTTTTTTTCTTTTTAGTGTACCAAATCAGCGTATATTTAGCGACTTTTGTGGAAAAGATACGAATAAAGGAGGCTGATGCAAATGAATTTCCAAATACGTGATGCAATTACAGCAAACATGACAAACAATAGTTCCACTGACGTTCGAGGTGTAATAGACGACGCCATACAAAGAGGAGAAGAACACCTTCTACCTGGACTAGGCGTATTTTTTGAACAACTATGGAAGCGTTCCGACGAAAAAGAAAAAGAAGAAATCACAAACGAACTTTCCCAATCATTCGCACAAGCACAATAAAAAGGTGTGTGAGGAAAGGCAAAAGAGATGCCACAGTCATTACAATGGCATCTCTTTTTGTCTTAACTTATTCAGATTCAAGTACTGAAGTTCAAAATAGATTACAGCACTTACTTTAATGCGCAATAAAAAGTATCTTCTATTCGCATTGCAAAGGATTGGTGTGGAGGAAAGGGACAATTACTTTATTTTTTATCCATCTAAAAAGTAGTGAAGCGATGCATCTCCGTGTCCTTTTACTTGCTCGTATAATGCTCCTTCAACTGATCACGCAACGCAGCTTTCAAGAACTTTCCGACTGACGTCTTCGGAATCTCCTTCACAAACAAAACTTCATCCGGAATCCACCAACTCGCAAATTGTCCCTTTAACGAATCCTTCAACTCTTGCACCTTCGCATCATCTTCCGCCACATTTTCATTCAACACTACGCAGGCTAGCGGACGTTCCATCCATTTCTCGTGGGGAACCGCAATCACGGCAGCCTCGTAGACATCTTTATGTGACATTAACGCATTTTCCAAATCGACTGACGAAATCCATTCGCCACCACTCTTGATAAGATCTTTCGTACGATCCATCAACTTTAGGTAGCCATCTTCTGTCATAGCAGCAATATCTCCTGTATACAGCCATCCGTCTTTGAATGCTTCTTCCGTACGTTCATCCTTATAATACTCGTCCGCGATCCATGGACCCCTAACGGTTAATTCGCCCATCGTCTTACCATCCCATGGCACTTCCCCGTTTTCATTGATTATCCGAATGTCGAGTCCCGGCATAACTAAACCTTGCAACGCACGCGTGTTGATTCGTTCTTCTGTCGACAAGTTGTCCATAGAGGAAGTAAGAACCGATAGACTAACGAGTGGTGTCGTTTCCGTCATACCATAGCCAACAATAAACGGTATGTTGTATTTTTCTTCAAATGCACGAATCAAGCCTTTAGGAGATGCGGAGCCACCACACACAATGGCACGAAGTGATGAAATATCATGTGATGCTTGCTCGAGCTCTTTTAATATAGCTAGAAAAACGGTTGGAACGCCAGCTGTCATTGTCACTTTTTCACTTTCAATCATGTCAAGAAGTACGGAAGGATTGAATCCCGGGCCAGGTAATACTTGGGTTGTCCCATAGAACACACCAGCGAATGGAATTCCCCACGCATTTGCGTGGAACATCGGCACGATAGACATCGCGACGTCACGTTCGCACAGCCCCATAGCATCTGACAATCCGAGTGCATAACTGTGCAGCACTAATCCTCTATGAGAATAAATCACGCCTTTGGGCTGACCTGTAGTAGCCGATGTGTAACATAAGCCTGCTGGAGTATTTTCATCTAAATCTTCTGGATAGTCATATTCATCCGAAGCACTTTCCAATAACGCTTCATATGAATGGACGTTTTCTAACGTAGTTTCAGGTATTTCCTTACTGTCACTCATGACGACAAAATGCTTTACCGTTTTCAACATAGGTGCCATTTTCTCAAGATGAGGGAAAAACTCTTCATCTACTAGCAAGATTTCGTCTTCTGCGTGATTAATGATATACATAATATGTTCAGGCGATAGCCGAATATTGATCATGTGCAAGACTGCTCCCGTACAAGGCACCCCAAAATAGGCTTCCAAATGGCGGTGATGGTTCCACGCAAATGTACCCACTTTTGTTCCATTTCCCATTCCTAGCTTTGTCAATGCATTTGATAGTTTACGTGTTCTCTTCGCCCATTCACGATACGTAAAACGCTGTATGCGTTGCTCTCCTGTACGTGAAATGATCATCTTGTTTGGAAAGAATCGTTCTGCCCGTGTAATAAATGTTGATAGAATCAATGGGGTTTGCATCATATCCATCCGCTCCTCTTTTTTAGAAGTGAAATTATCAATCCGTCGTGCATGATTCAAAGCATGTACTCTTCATTTCAATGAAATCGATGCGCAGATGGAATGATTCTCAGGATGTACTCTATGCGCAAACGAGTAGTACTATGAATAGTTGTTAACGTTACTTTCTGAATATAGTATATACGTTGTCAAACTATTCTGTCTACATAATTCTGTAGTATATCGCTTACGCTAATTTTTGACGTGTCCAAAAGAATACGTCAACTCCCATAACCGTTAACGTTCCAAATACAACTGACCAGATCGCAAGACTAATTAGTAGCCAAATGGCGGTCTGAGATTTGGAAGAACCGAGCGCCAACGCTAAAAATGTAGCCAGATGAGAGCCTATGAGAACCGGACCGAGAAGGGCAAGGCCAGGAATACCAAAGCGCTTCCAAATACTTTCAGCTCGTGCAGTACGTTTTGACGGAGCATTCGCATCCGTTTTCTTTCTACTTTCCCACCAGTCTTTTAACTTTTGAAAGATCATAATTTCTAGAATTATAGTCAAAGCATTTCCTGCAAATCCAATTAGCACGGCAGTTGCCAAAGGCATTCCACGTAAAATGCCGAGCGGAACTGCCACCAGCACTTCAAACCCTGGCGCTGCACCTGCTAGAAACACAAGTAGATATGTTAACAAAAAGTTTCCTCCCCTACTTCGATTCCATTCAGTATATCAAATGAAAGGTAGCAGAGCATAAAAAAACTGTTTTCCTCGTAAAGGAAAACAGCTAATCAATTTATTATAGTAATGAAGCAATTACCGCTTTTTGTGCGTGCAGACGATTTCCTGCTTGTTGGAAGACATACGAGTTCTTACCATCGATTACGGAAGTCGATACTTCTTCTTCACGATGTGCTGGAAGACAGTGCAAGAATACATAATCTTTTTTCGCATGACCGACCAATTGATCATTGATCTGGAAGTCTTTAAAGTCGATCAAACGCTGCGCCGCTTCTTCTTCCTGCCCCATACTTGTCCAAGTATCTGTATAAATAGCGTCTGCATCAGTAGAAGATTCGATTGGGTCGTATGTTGACGTTACGCTACCGCCGTTCAACTCGGCAATTTTCTTTGCCTTTTCAAACAAACCCGAATGATATTCATAGCCTTTTGGTGTTGCGACAGAAACGTGCATACCCATATGTGCACCTGCAATCACTAATGAATGCGCAACGTTATTTCCGTCTCCAATATACGAAAGTTTCAAGCCTTTTAAATCCCCTTTAACTTCTTTGATTGTCAGTAGATCTGCCATCGCTTGGCACGGATGGAATAGATCCGTTAAACCGTTAATGACAGGAACTGTTGTATGTTCTGCCAATTCTTCCACCATTTTATGAGATTTCGCACGGATCATCACGCCATCCAAAAACTCGGACAATACTTTTCCAGTATCTGAAACGGATTCGCCACGCCCAATCTGTAAATCACGCGCATTCATGAAAATGCCATGTCCGCCTAACTGGATCATGCCCACTTCGAATGAAATACGTGTACGTGTGGAGTTTTTTTCGAAAATCATACCGAGTGTCTTACCTGCTAAAATGTCCGGCGTCTTACCAGCCAATGTATCCTGTTTCATGTCATATGCCAGTTGTACGAGATACGCGACCTCTTCGCTAGAATAATCGAGTAGTGTTAAAAAATCGCGTCCTTTTAAGCTATCTTTTTCTATAAGTGAAGTTGTTTGATTTGTTTTTACCATTTTTTAATCCCCATCCATCCATTTGAAGTATGTATAAACTAGTATACATATGTATATTTATGAAGTCAAATGAATTTTTATAACTTATCGTATAATTTAATTAAAAAGACAACGATACTTTTGAGCATCGTTGTCTACTAGTATTATTTATTCAAATGTAATGTTTTTTACTTCATTTGCACCAAGGCGTTTAACGACTTCCACTAAAAGTTTCACTGTGTTTTCAAAGTCTTTACGGTGAAGCATAGCCGCATGACTATGAATGTAGCGTGTTGGGATACAAATCGCCAATGTCGGAGTTCCTGTTCCGCTTACATGAATTGATCCGCCATCCGTGCCGCCACCGGACATAGTTGCAAATTGATACGGGATATTCAGCTCTTCTGCTGTATCCACTACAAAGTTGCGTAATCCTCTATGAGACACCATCGAAGCATCATAGAGTAAGATTTGTGGACCTTCGCCCATTGTTCCAATAGATTCTTTCGCAGTAACACCAGGTGTATCACCAGCAATACCTACATCGACAGCGAAACCTATATCCGGCTGAATTTTATTCGCCGCTGTTTTAGCTCCACGCAAACCTACCTCTTCTTGAATTGCTCCCACACTATACAAACGGTTCGGATGTTTCTCATCTTTCAACTGCTTCATCACTTCAATCGCGATTGCACAGCCGATACGATTATCCCATGCTTTTGCGAGCAAGTAGTTTTCATTTTTCATCACGGTAAATTCGAAGTATGGCACAATCATATCGCCTGGAAGAACGCCCCATGATAGAACCTCTTCTTTTGTCTCAGCACCTACATCAATGAACATGTCTTTAATATCGACAGGTTTCTTGCGAGCTTCAGGTGTCAGGATATGTGGCGGCTTTGAACCAATCACGCCTGTAATCGTCTCGCCTGAACGTGTAACGATGGACACTCTCTGCGCAAGCATAACTTGTGACCACCAGCCACCAACTGTTTGGAAGTAAATGAAGCCTTTATCATCGATTCGTGTCAACATGAAGCCTACTTCATCCAAGTGTCCTGCGATCATAATCTTCGGTCCGTTTGCATCGCCTTCTTTGCTTGCAATAAGTGAACCGAGTCCGTCATGATCGATTTCATCTGCATAGGGTTTAATGTGCTTCGTCATGACGTCCCGTGCTTCACGCTCATTGCCCGGGATTCCTCGTGCATCTGTTAAATCTTTTAGCATCTCTAATGTTTCATCCAGTTTCATAAAAGATTCTGCCTCCTCATTTTACATTCCAAAATAATTTGTCTGGTATTACAGTAATTCTTTGCGAATAGCTGCAGGTGATTTAGGTGATAACAAGCCTGGTGCGATGTCATAAACTGTTTTCGCTCCAGTATCGCCTTTTTGCTGCAATTTATAAGCTGCTCTTGCATATGCGACAAGGACGCTTGATGTAAATTCGGGATTGCTATCTAATTTAAGCGAGAACTCTATGACTTGATCTGTGTGCTTACCCGTGTTGCCGCTGCGAATGACGAAACCGCCATGTGGCATCTTAGCATGGTCAAGACGAAGCTCTTCTTCCGTAATAAAATGAACGATCGTATCGTAATCTGCGAAGTAATCAGGCATCGTAACAATCGTTTCACGTACTTGATCTGCACTAGCTCCTTCTTCAAGAACGACATAACATTCACGTGTATGTTTATCTTTTGTCGAAAGCTCAGGGTGCTCACCGTTACGCACACGGTTGATCGCATCTTCAGCTGGCAATGTGTACTGAACGCCTGCTTTCACGCCGTCAACACGACGCACTGCATCTGAGTGACCTTGACTTAATCCTTTACCCCAGAACGTATACGTTTCACCTTCTGGCAAAATGGATTCACCCATTAAGCGGTTGATCGAAAATAAACCTGGATCCCATCCAACAGAAATGATAGCTGTTGTTCCTGCCTCTTTAGCCACTTCATCAACTGCCGCGAAGTACTCTGGAATCTTGGCATGCGTGTCGAAGCTATCTACCGTTGTAAAGTGCTTTGCAAGGGCTGGCCCTTGTTCTGGCAAGTCGTTTTTAGAACCACCGCATAAAATCAAAACATCAATATCCTCTTTAAATGATTCTATTTCGTCCAGCTTATGAACGGGTACTTGCTCTGAAAGTAATTGTACGTCTTTCGGTTCTCTGCGCGTGAATACGCCAACTAATGTCATATCTTCATTTTGACTGATTGCTGACTCTACGCCACGCCCTAAATTACCGTAACCAGCGATTCCTACTCGAATTTCTTTCGTCAAGATCACTCATCCCCTTATGCTTTGTTGTTTACGTTTTTCATTTTACCGTGAAGGATGATAGATTGCGAATATTTATCTTTGAGCAGTTCAGTTCTATTCGGAAAGTTTCATGTTAAAATAGATAGTAGTTGAATTTTTTGTAAAGTGAGGATCATTATGCGCTTTTTTGTCTATCTAATTGTTTTCTTCTCGTTCTTTGATTTGTTTTCACAGTTGCCCATCATGAGTCCGTTCGCTACAGGTCTCGGCGCTTCTGCTTTTATTGTCGGATTATCGGTCGGTATTTACTCGTTTGCGAATATTTTTGGTAATATCATTTCAGGTATTTTGACAGATCGCAAAGGACCATTCTATATTCTATTATTCGGTTTGTTTACATCCGCTTTGTCGTTGTTCTCATATGGGTTGATTTCTGGTTCAGGAACATTAATCGGTATTCGTTTTGTGCACGGCTTAACGGAAGGTTTAATCATTCCAGCAGCCTTCACGTTTCTTGCGAATGGTTCCGAACGTTCCAAGCGTGGTAGAAATGCTGCAATCTCAGGTGCGTTTGTCGGACTTGCTGCCATTTTCGGACCTGCTTATAGCGGGATCGTTTCCGTTAAGACAAGCGTTGTAACAATCATGGCGATCAATGGGGTCTTCATGGTTCTGCTGACAATTGGCGCCGTTATATTTTTACGTTCATTTACATACGTAAGAAAAGTAAAAACAGCGAAACAAAAAGCAGTTAAGCCGTTAGCATTTTTCCGCCACCCAGGTATCATACGAGCGTTTCTTGGCGCGTTCTTCCTGATGTTCTCACAAGGCGTGTTGGCCTTAGTACTCCCACTAAAAGTCGAGCACCTTCAGTTTGATGCAAAAACGACAGGCATGCTGCTTAGTGTTTTCGGTCTAGTCGCTGTGTTGATTTTCGTTTTGCCGATCAACCGTATTTTTGATATCGCTCGTCCGATGGTCACATTGGCAGTCGGCTTGATTTTGATGAGTGGCAGTATGTTGTTCTTATCACAAGTTGACGAACTGTCTTTGATGATGTTGGCGATGGTCGTCTATGGAACTGGATTCGCATTTCTGTTCCCATCTATTAACTCATTGCTTATTGATTCTACGGAACCGGAAACAAGAGGGAAAGCGTACGGATTCTTCTATGCGTTCTTCTCGTTTGGCGTTGTAGTAGGTTCTAGCGCTATCGGTATATTGGACTTGGAATTCCATCATGCCTTTATGCTTGCAAGTGCGATTTTGTTGATCGCAGCCATTTTTACATTAATCGGTTTGCGAAAAGATACTCGTCCATTCGAGGGTCAACGCTCTGCACAGTAAATAGTATAAAAAAGGTATGTCTGTTGAAGTCATTTGACTTTAATGGGCATACCTTTCTTATGCGGAGAATATCGATTAATAGGTAATTTGTGAACTCGTTAAGTTCAAGGGCAAGCACTTGGAAAAAATGAGTTACTTAGTGAGTATGAAGGGATGGAATTTCCAGCTGGCGGACGCGCCCCCATTCCTAACACCATTACGAGACTTCTAGTTCACAAACCTAGAAATGAAAAAGAAGATGCCACAGGAAGTCGTTGCTTCACGACCTTCTGGACACCTTCTATTACGCTTGCTGTGTTGAAAACGAATCGATAATCTCAAGGAACACTTCCCCGTAACGTTCAAGCTTCGTTTCGCCTACCCCTTGCACAGTTAATAACTCTTCATTAGTGGCAGGCATTTTGGCAACCATATCTCGTAATGTCTTGTCCGAGAAAATAACGAATGGTGGGACACCAGCTTCTTGTGCCAGTTTCAAACGCATCGCTCGCAGTTCGTTGAATAACGGATCGTCTTTAGCGACGACAGTTGTCACCATCTCGCCTTTACGCCAGACTTTTACTTTCCCTAGTAAGACGTCTTTCCCATCTTCACTGACGAAAATAGTAGGATACGGCCCACTTTCAACTTGTAGATAATTCTTCGAAATCAAAAATTCGATAAAATCTGCCACGTCTTTGGCATTGCGCCCTTTCATCAATCCATATGTCGATAGCTCATCAAAGTTCAATTCTTTGAGCTTCTTATTTCTCGATCCTGTCAGTACTTGCGCAACCATCGTCTTACCGAAGCGTTGCCCCATGCGAATAACACAGGAAAGCACTTTTTGCGTATCAACAGTTACATCAAACTGCTCGCGCGTGTCGGTGCAGTTACCGCAACGACCACAATCTTCAACGTCATCCTCGCCAAAATACTTGATGATATGTTTTTGCAGACAGCCTTCTGTATGGCAGTAATCTACCATCACTTGCATCTTTTTAATTTCATTCGATACACGGGAAGGATCTGGAGACTGTTCGATGAGGAAGCGTTGTGTTAAGACGTCTTGCGAAGAGAATAACAAATAACAATCACTGTCAAGCCCGTCACGCCCTGCTCTTCCAGCTTCCTGATAATAACTTTCCATATTCTTCGGCATTTGATAATGAATGACGTAGCGAATATTGGATTTATCGATTCCCATACCGAACGCGTTAGTTGCGACCATCACGCGTGCATCTTCCATGATGAATCGGTCTTGTTGCTGTTGGCGTTCATCAATTGATAACCCTGCATGATACTTTGCAGCTGGAACACCACTTTTTTCAAGTAATAAATAAACTTGCTCCACTGCTTTTCTAGTAGCAGCATAAATAATGCCCGATTCATTTTTGTTTTTCAGAACATATTCTTTAACGAATTGATCTCGATTTTGACCTTTGACTACAGAGAACACCAAATTGCTTCTTTCGAAACCTGTTACGACACGACTTACAGGCGGGATATGCAATTGCTGGCATATATCATCCTGAACTTCCGGTGTAGCTGTTGCGGTTAGTGCAAGAACAATGGGCCGGTTGTTTAAATAATCAAAGATACGATGGATATTTCGGTAACTCGGCCGGAAATCATGTCCCCATTGTGAAATACAATGCGCTTCGTCGATCGCTATGAGCGGAATCGTCATCCGCTGTAATTGATTAAGAAAGGATTCGGAATCCAATCGCTCTGGAGCGACATATAACAGTTTATATTTTCCTTCAAGTGCATTATCCATCGTACCAAAGTATTCTTCCGATGATAATGTACTGTTAATATACGCCGCCGGAATACCTAACTGATGCAATGCGTCGACTTGGTCTTTCATCAAGGAAATAAGCGGCGAGATGACAAGAACCGTTCCTTCCATCGCTAGCGCAGGTACTTGATAACAAACAGACTTACCGCCACCTGTGGGCATGACGCAGAGTGAGTCATCACCTTGCAATACTTGATCGATGACTCGTTGTTGTCCCTCACGAAATGCTGAATAGCCAAAATACTTGTCCAATATATCTAACGGATTTTGAATGATCGCTACCACCTCCTCTTAGTCATTCATGTTTTATGATTCAAATAATATCCGTTCTTCTTCTCGGCTATGTAATTCATTCACTACAATTAATCCGTTGAACTTTTGTAGAATTTCAGGTGTCACAGTTGGATCTTCTTCTCGCAACGCTTCTATATCTGCTACGAGTATTCGCATGAGATCATGATCTCGTGTGAGTTGAATAATATCTCGTTCGAGTTCAGGTTTTTCTTCCACCATTTGTTTGTAGAAACCTTCTTCTTCCGCATCTGCATGACTGATGACTCGTGTCTTCCAATAATCCAATAAATGATCGCAAGCTTGCTGAACCATTTCTGTTTCACCTTGTTCGAAGTACTCCAATAAATCATCTGTTTTCATGACGGCTCCCGAGAGTCCGCCTTCATGAATAGCCTTATGTGAATGAAGCTGTCTTAATGCGGGTCCTGACATAGTGACCACTCCTTATAGTTTTCTTAAGCATAACAGAATTCATGTTTTAGTGATAGTTTCCCCTAATGAAAAATGCCTCGCAGAAACTTTCTCCGCAAGACATTATTTATACTTTTGCTATACGAAAGCGACTGACCATCAACCAAGCTAGCACACACATATAAATCACAAAATAAGGTGCGATCAAATACGGTACGGCAAAATATCCCAATGTAAGCAATACTCCAGCTGCAGTAATGGGCAAGCCATAATAAGAACCGTCAAACTCTTCTACATTATAGCGAGCCAAACGAACAGCACCTGCTAAAATATAAAAAATTACAGCGGACAAGCCAATCCACATCGTATCGGACAATGCTGTAGAATATAGTAGAATAGCAGGAGCTACTCCAAAAGAGACTAGATCACTAAGTGAGTCAAGTTCCTTGCCGAAAGCTGATTCCGCTTGGTAGTGCCTAGCTACCATACCGTCAAACCGATCAAATAAAGCAGCAAAGAAAATAAACATTAAACTCATATGCGCATGACCCTGTAGCACAAGCAATATCGCTATAATCCCTAAACTCAAATTAAAAAGTGTAATGATATTCGCCAATTGGGATTTTAGTTTAGTATAATCAAAATATCTAAATGAAAACAAATTACAGCCTCCTCATTATATCTCTCTAGTATATGCTTTTAATGAAAGGAAGAAAAGATGAAAACACGTATTTTTAAATCATTTGTTGAATTAACCGGATCACCGATCGGTTCTGCTTTGCTAAAACAATTAACTACTTCACGAATTAGTAAACCGTTAATCAAGCCTTTTGCATCTTTTTATCATATTCAACTAGACGAAGCTAAATACTCAATAGAACAATATAAGAGTCTTAATGACTTTTTTACTCGCTCATTACAACCTGGTAAAAGACCGATTGACAACAATCCAAACAGTTTGATTTCACCAGTAGATGGTGTACTTAGCGATTCAGGAATGATAGACTCGCAACAGCAATTTATAGTAAAAGACAAAACATATAGTCTGACTTCACTGCTTGGTGACTCAAAAAAAGCTTCTCGCTATACACATGGCTATTATTATTTATTTTACCTTTCACCTAGACATTACCACCATTTCCACTACCCTGTTTCAGGAACGTTAGTGAACCGTTATGCATTAGGTTCTACTTCGTATCCTGTTAACGATTTAGGTATTCGTATGCGTAAAGATGTATTTTCTTCCAATCACAGGGTTATTTCTGAGCTTTCCACAGATTTTGGACAGGTGGCAATTGTTAAGGTTGGTGCATTAAATGTAAATAGTGTCCGCATTGCAAATTCTGAAACTACTTGTGAAAAAGGACAAGATTTTGGTCATTTTGCATTTGGTTCTACTGTTATTTTATTCATTGAACAGAGTAATATATTTACGCCCGAAGAAATGCCTTTTACAGAAGTCCAAGTTGGTGATAGGATCGGAGTGTGGCAATCTTAAGTAGATGAGGTTTTATCATGGAACATCTCCAAGAATATATAGTGCAGTATGGCTATCTTTCTATATTTTTCTTTTTGGCTCTTGGTATTTTCGGGTTGCCTATGCCGGATGAGTTGCTTGTAGCATTTGCCGGTTATTTAACTTCAGCAGGTACATTTCATTTTGTATTCACGATAATCTTTACAATATCCGGTGTAATGGTCGGAACATTGTTCACGTATATGATTGGTAGAAAAGTTGGTAAACCTTTAATTCGGCGTTTTGGAAATTACTTCTTCCTCACGCCTCGACGTATGCAAAAGATTGAGCGTTGGTTTATGACCTATGGCTCGTGGACGGTGACTTTCGGTTATTTTGTTCCGGGCATGCGCCATTTAATTTGTTATATTTCAGGCATGAGCGGCATGAGCATTCGACGATATGTGTTGTTCGCTATTCCAGGTGTTATTGTTTCCACTACGGTTTGCTTGTTGCTTGGCTACTTCATTCGTCTACCATTTTTCTAAACAATAGCGAATGAAAGCAGATGGCATAGTTGTTTAAACATGCCTTTTACCTTCTCGATAGTAAAATTTAAAAGGACGACACCATTTCTGCTTAAGAAATGGCGTCGTCCTTTTTATAAGTCGTTCTTAGTCTGAATTGTAATTCAAGAAATTCACATACCTTGATCCAATGCATATAGCTGTTGATATCTTTCATTCGTAGCTAATAATTCTTTATGTGTCCCATCCATGATGATTTCACCATGATCCATGAAAATAATACGGTCCATTTTTTCCATACCCATTAAGTGATGTGTAATCCATACGACCGTTTTATCTTTTAGAGAGTGATGAAGAGTTTCTACAAGAGAATGTTCAGTCACAGGATCTAACCCAACAGTCGGCTCATCCAAAACGACAACCGGCGTTTGTTTCAATAAAATTCTAGCCAGTGCAAACCGCTGACGCTCTCCACCTGAGAATCGTTGTCCTGTTTCCTCCATTTGGGTTTTCAAGCCCTCAGGAAGTGATTGCAAGTACTCATACAAACCAACTTGTTCAGCTACTCGTTGTACATCTTCAGTAGTTGCGAATGCATCGCCAAGTTTAATATTGTTTTGAACAGTTGTTGCGAAAAGATAAGGTTTTTGATTTAAGACGCTCATCACCTCATATATAGAGTCGCCATACAGCGATGCAGGTTTTTGATTGACATGTACGTGTCCGCTTGTTGGCTGAACTGTGCCTAATAAAAGCTGTATGAGAGTAGACTTACCTGCGCCACTTTTACCAAGTACAGCAACTTTTTCTCCAGGTTGAATCGTCAGTGAAATATGCTGAACCGCATTTTCTTTCTGACCTTCATACCGATAACTTACATTGTCGAGTTCAATAGTCGCTTCTTCTACATTACCAAGCTCCATTGCTTTTTGATCCACTGCAGTATTTTGCTGATGGATCGCATCAATCCTTTGCAAGGATGCTTCATAAGCAGGTAAACGTTCTATTGCAAACGATATGGGAATCAATCCTTCTAAAATCGGCAACGTAACCAATGTAAATGCAGCAATATACGTTGGCGCCAATGAACCTGCTGCGGCTTGCTGTCCTGCCCAAACTCCGACGACTAAGACTAGTAGCCCTGAGAAAATTTGCAATTGCATCGTCCGAGACTGTTGCCAATACGCCAGTTTTTTATCAATAGCGTGGCTTGCATGACTTTCCTCTTTAAATGACGCAAGGAATTGTTCTTTCCTGCCACTGATGATCCAGTCACGTAAACCAAAAATACCTTCTGTCATCGTATTATACAACTGACTGTGAAGTTTTTTCGATTGCAGCTGGTTTTTCTTCATCATATAAAGTGACAGCATAGGATACATAAACGTCACGATTGCTAGTAACACAGCCATAATAAGCGCAAACTTCCAGTCATAGATTGCCAGCACAATGACAGAGAAACTGAATAAAAATAAACCGATGACGGTCGGAAACAGCGTACGGATATAGACATCCTGTAAATGTTCAATATCATCCGCTAGTGCCCCAAGTAAATCACCCGTCTGAAAACGTGAACGGATGAATAATGCTTGCGGCTCTAGTACGTGATATAGCTGCACCCGCATATCCGCAATAATTTTCAATACAGCATTATGGCCAAGTAAACGCTCTACATATCGTAAGGCTGCACGCGAAATACCGAATGTCCGAACTGCCACGATCGGAATATAAACGAGTAGTATCGTTTCAGGCCTTTCCGATGTACGGGATATTAAATATCCTGACGTAAAGGTCAACATCGCAGCTGAGAGAATGGTCAGTGTTCCGAGCAGTATAGTCGATAGTATCGTTTTATTATATTTACGGGCATAGGGAAGTATATGTTGTTGGTACAAGTTCATACAGCATGCCCCCTTCCACGCGCTTCCAGTAAACGACAATAGGCTCCGTCTTGTTTCAATAATTGTTCGTGAGAGCCCGTTTCTACCACTTTACCGTTTTCAAGTACTACTATGGTATCCATTTCTTGCATCCAATGAATACGATGCGTAGCAAACACAACGAGTTTATCTTTTAGAAGCGGTAAAATCATTTGCTTTAATTCATGCTCTGTTTCAATATCTAAGTGTGCAGTCGGCTCATCGAATAATAAAATCTGACGACGTTGCAGTAACGAACGCGCTAAAGCAATCCGTTGTTCTTCCCCACCACTAAGCACGCGTCCACCCGCACCGATCCGTTCTTCGTAACCTAAAGGGAATGTCGCAATTAACTGATCCAAACCTACACGTTCTGCTGCATCCTGTACTTCCTGCAAAGAAGCGTCGGGTTCATAAAAGCGAATATTTCCAATGACAGTATCCGGAAATATCGTTGGATGTTGTGGAATGTAAGCAATTTGATTTTGCCAGTCTGCAACAGCGAGATGCGGTAATTCTTGTCCGTCAAGCCTAAAACTTCCGGCCGTCGGAAGTGTGAATCCAGATAGTACATCAATCAACGTTGACTTTCCTGCACCTGAATGACCGATGACACCTACTTTTGTAAATCCGTTTAATTCTAAATTCAAGTCTTCAAAAATGGTTTGTTCCCCCATTTTGACTTCGACCGTACGCAATTCAAGTCTTGATTTGTCATTCCAAGCTGCAATCGGTGAAGCAACTACTGGCTGAACCTTTGTTTCCTCTTCTAATATACTGTGGATTTGTAAGCTCGCGTCCTTACCATCAGCTGTCGCATGGAAGTCATTCCCCAACTCTCTAACAGGTGAGAAAAATTCCGGCGCTAAAATCAAAATAGCTAATGATGGTTCAAGAAGAATTTGTCCATTGATCAATCGCAGGCCAAGTTCAACCGCCACTACCGCTACGGAAAGACTTGCAAAGAAATCCAATGAAAATGAAGATAGAAACGCATAGCGCAATGAACGATTTGTCGCAATGCGGTATTTATTGCTTACAATCGCAATAGATTCTTCGTGTGCTCGGCTGCGTCCCAAGTATTTCAACGTCACAATACCCCGTAAAGAGTCAACGAAATGTCGAGATAATAAACGGTACGTATCCATCTGTTCATCAATTTTCTTCTTCGAAACCAATCCGATCAAAATTAAGAAAATGATGAGAATTGGCAAGACTATAATGAGCGTCACAGCTGACATAATATCTAGAGTAAAGACATATACCACAATAACAAACGGAACAACGGCCATCGCTAACGTCCGCGGTATAAGCAATTCTACATACTTTCTGAACTTCGGGACACCTTCTAAACCAAGCGTCACCAAATGTCCAGAACCATATTTCCCCACAACTTGAGGACCAAGATCAAAGATTTTCTTTACTAATTGTTGCTCATAATCCTTTGCTGTTAGATCGGCAAAGCGATATGAAATCCGTTCCTTCGACCATTGGATCACGTGACGTACACTGTTTGCTACGACAAAAATCACAAATGACCGAAGTGCTTCACTCCAATCTGCACCTTGGAACAATTGTGTAATCGCTTTTGCTAAATAAATCGCTTGAAAAACAATGGCAATAGACTGAACTACAGTAAGTAGTCCAATCAATGCCATCACTTGTTTACTTCCTTTGTATTGAAGCAAGTATTTATCCATTAGTATTCTAGATGCTCCTTATCACCTGTCAACCGTTTACGGAACACGTAATAACTCCAAATTGTATACGCCAAAACGATTGGCACCATAGTAAACGCTACGATCGTCATGATTTTCAGTGAATATTCTCCTGAAGCTGCTTCTGCAATCGACATATTAAATGCAGGATCCATTGAGCTGATCATCACATTCGGGAATAGCGCGATGAAAAAGTTAGCCATAACAATGATTAACACTAAACCAGTCATTGTAAAGCTCAGTCCTTCTCGTTTAGTTTTCAAGAAGAAGAACAGTAAACCGTACAATATAACCGCCAAACTATACAGAGGAATCAAAATAGCTCCATGATCTGTAAAGGCGTCTGTGTCCAAATATGTGAAGATGATGAACAATACGAGGAACACGCCTGTCAATGCATACACTTTACGTGCCGCTGTATTTGCTCGCTCTCGTAACTCGTCTACCGTTTTCAATCCAATGAACAGCAACCCGTGCAAATACGATAATAGAACAAACGTCACACCGCCAATAACTGTGTAGACATTTACGAAATCGGTAAAGCTCGCATACATGTTCATGTCTCCATCAATCGGTAATCCACGGATTAAACTCGTGAAGAACACCCCAAATAGGAATGGTGGTAAGATACTACCGATGAAAACAGCCCAGTCCCATGTTTTGACCCAAGCTTTTGAATCCACTTTATTGCGAAACTCAAAGGCAACGCCTCGTATGATAAAAGCCAATAACAGGACGACGAAAGGAAGATAAAACCCACTGAACGCTGTCGCATACCAGTGTGGGAAAGCTGCAAACATCGCGCCCCCTGCAGTAATCAGCCACACTTCATTCGCATCCCAAACAGGTCCGATTGTATTCATCACGACCCGCTTTTCCAAATCATTACGTGCTAAGAACTTCGTGCTCATTCCTACACCAAAGTCAAACCCTTCCAAAAAGATAAATCCTGTGAAGAGGACACCGATCAATATAAACCAGATATCACTTAATGGCATGTCCTGCACCCCCTGTTTCAAACGGATCAGTTGCCGATACATCCTCTTCCGGCTGCTCTTCTGGACCTCGTTGAATAAATTTCACAAATAATACGACCATGATGATACCTAGGATCGTATAAATAGTAGAGAAAGAAATGAGTGAAAACAGAATCTGCCCCGCTGAAACGTTTGGTGAAATACCATCAGCCGTTTTCATCAAACCGTTTACTACCCAAGGTTGTCGTCCCATTTCAGACATGATCCAACCAAATGAGTTACCTATGAACGGTAAGAATATCCCTACTATTAGAAGTCGCAAGAACCAAACAGATTCTACTATCTTCTTACGGAACAACAAGAATAGACCCATTGCACCTAACCCTAGTAGTGTTCCGCCCGTAACCACCATTATACGGAAGCTCCAAAATGTTGTTTTCACTGGTGGAAGATATTCGCCTTCTCCATGCTTATCAATCATTTGTTGTTCCAGTGCGTTCATACCTGAAACTTTCCCTTTAAATTCACTATATGTTAAATAGCTCAACATGTAGGGTATATCGATACGTTTCGTTGTCTCACGATTTTCCACGTCAATCTTGGCGAACAACGTCCAAGCAGCCGGGTCTCCACTATCTTCCCACAGCGCTTCCGCTGCAGCCATTTTCATTGGTTGAGCATGCATCAAATACTGTGCTTGTGCGTGACCAGTAAATGCTATTCCAAGACCTGATAACATACCGACTACTAGTGAAATCGTTAAAGACTTCTTAAAGAAATCTACTTTACGTTTTTTTATCAAGTACCATGCGCTGACACCAACTACGAAGAATGCACCGGTAGCAAAACTACCAAAAATCGTATGTGGGAACGCAACCCATAGTTTTTCATTTGTTAAGACAGCCACAACATCATTCATTTCCGCACGGCCATTTTGTAATACATAACCTGTTGGATTTTGCATGAACGAATTCGCAGCTAAAATCCAGAAGGCTGACATGACCGTACCGATCGATACTAACCAAATACACGCTAAGTGTAATTTCTTCGGAAGCTTATTCCAACCGAAGATCCAAATCCCAATAAATGTAGACTCTAAGAAGAATGCTAGTAACGCTTCTACTGCTAGTGGAGCTCCGAAGATATCTCCAACGAATCTCGAGTAGGCTGACCAGTTCATTCCGAATTGAAACTCTTGAATGATTCCCGTTACTACACCAATCGCAAAGTTTATAAGAAAGAAAACACTCCAGAATTTCGTCATTTTTAAGTAAATTTCATCTTTCTTCACTGCATACATCGTTTGCATGATCGCAATGATCAGTGCCAGGCCGATGGACAAAGGGACGAAAATGAAGTGAAACAATGTAGTAGATGCGAATTGGATTCTAGCTAATAAGACTTCTTCCAACATGTTGTTGATCTCCTTTCGATCTGTGTTTCTATTATCTAGAATAACGCAGAAGGAAAAAAAGTTCGTGAAGTATGTACGATATTCCTGTTACAAACCTGCGAACTTATGTCAAAACTGTCTATAAGTTATGGCAGCTTTGTAACAAGGTCCAAAAAGTGCCGGTTTGAATGGATTTCAGTGGATTTCCTCTCTAGATCTACCAGTAGCAGTTGTTTGAAAGCGAGAAGACAATTCACATTAGGCGAAAGTCTTCTGCCTGTAATGTCAATAAACAGTACCTCCCTCTTTCTTTAACCACGCTAATATATAAAAAAACTTGCTACCTATATAGTAGGAAGCAAGTTGTTAATTTAGATTTTATCTATTACTTTCATAATCTCATCATAATCAGGGTGTCCTTTATGCAGATGTATAATGAAGTTATCTATTCGTCTTACGGCTAATTTCTCTGTCTTACTACCAATATATACAGGAAGATTCCCTGTCTCGTCGACTATTTCCAAACGCTTGTCAGATGGATCTAATTTATAGAGATGTAATGGAAGTAAAGCATCGCCGTTAATATTCAATGTCATGCCACTTTCCGCCCTAAACATATCGATTGCTGCTTCTGCTGGTTCGCTTACTGTGAATCCTGCTACCTCGAGTTGACTAACCACTTCTTGAAATATCTTTTCATCTTCCACAGCAGGAACTATGATTTCCTCTTCTTCTGGAATCTCAGGAGTTAGTTCAGGTGTCTTTTCTTTTGGTGCTGCTTCTTCTTTGTCACTGCACGCCACTAACGCTACCGATAAACAGCTAAGTACAACGGCATACAAAATCCATTTCTTCATAAAGCTCATAGATTGATGTCCTTTCTATTAAAACAATTTCTATTATTATTATACATCATTCTACAATTATACTTAATTTAATTCGTATTTCTAGACAAATGGTTGGCAACAAATTATGATGAATATACAGTACATAATAACCTATACTTATTAATAACTATTACCAGTTGATAATTATTATAAATAAGGCTATCTTTTTTGATTTAGCTTTAGTATAATAGTATTCATAGATTATAAACCAACAACCGGGGAGGAATGTATTTTGAATAACAATGATAGTAATTCTCAAAAAAGAAAACTAACAACCGCTGCGGGTGCACCTGTAGTTGATAACCAAAACTCTATGTCAGCGGGTCCACGTGGCCCACTTTTATTACAAGATGTATGGTTGCTTGAGAAATTGGCGCATTTTGACCGTGAAGTAATTCCTGAACGTCGTATGCACGCAAAAGGCTCTGGAGCATATGGTACTTTCACTGTAACGCATGATATTACAAAATATACGAAAGCAAAGCTATTCTCAGAGATTGGTAAACAAACTGAGATGTTCGCACGCTTCTCCACTGTTGCGGGCGAACGTGGTGCAGCAGATGCAGAGCGCGATATCCGCGGATTTTCTTTGAAGTTCTATACTGAAGAAGGAAACTGGGACATGGTCGGAAACAATACACCTGTATTCTTCTTCCGTGATGCATTGCAATTCCCTGACTTGAATCACGCAGTAAAACGTGATCCACGTACAAACTTACGTAGCCCAACAAACAACTGGGATTTCTGGACTGGACTTCCTGAAGCATTACACCAAATTACTATTTTAATGAGCGACCGCGGTATTCCTCGTTCATTCCGTGAAATGCACGGTTTTGGTAGCCACACATTCAGCATGATCAATGCAAACAACGAACGCCACTGGGTGAAGTTCCACTTCCGTTCCCAGCAAGGTATTGAAAACATGACAGATGAAGAGGCTGCAGCAACAGTTGCAACAGATCGTGAGAGTTCACAACGCGATTTGCTAACTAACATCGACAATGGCAATTTTCCTAAATGGAAAATGTACATTCAAGTTATGACAGAAGAAGAAGCAATGAACATGCCATACAATCCATTTGACTTAACAAAAGTTTGGTATAAAAAAGACTTCCCTTTAATTGAAGTCGGTGAATTTGAATTGAACCGCAATCCTGAAAACTACTTTGCTGAAGTAGAGCAAGCAGCATTTACACCAGCAGCGGTCGTTCCAGGTATTGGATTCTCACCTGATAAGATGTTACAGGCTCGTCTATTCTCTTATGGCGATGCACAACGTTACCGTTTAGGTGTCAATCATCACCAGATTCCTGTTAACGCACCTAAATGTCCGTTCCACAGCTTCCACCGCGATGGTGCAATGCGCGTTGATGGCAATTTAGGCTCTACTACTCACTACGAGCCAAACAGCTACGGTGAGTGGCAAGAACAGCCGGACTTCAAAGAGCCGCCACTAAAAATTCATGGCGACGCAGACCACTGGGATTTCCGTGAAGATGATGATGATTACTTCACACAACCAGGAAAGTTGTTCAATTTATTGAACTTGGAGGAGCAGCAGCGTTTATTTGATAATACTGCGCGTAATATGGGTGATGCACCGAAAGAGATTAAAATCAAGCATATTCGCCACTGCTACTTGGCAGATCCGAAATACGGTGAAGGTGTAGCAAAAGCTTTGGATATTCCAATGGCTGATGTAGATATTGAAAACACGACAACGATTGTTGAAGAGTAAGTTTATATAAAAAAGAGATGTCCCGAAAGTTACAATGGGGCATCTCTTTTATTATGGGATCGAGTTTATAATCTAATGAAGAGTTAAGTTCAAGGGCGATTGCTTTAGAAGTTGAGAGCGAGTTTGTGAATGGTTCGGGATGGAAGCTCCAGTTGGGGGATGCTTTCCTATGGGCCCGCGGTGAGCCAACCAAGTCGCTGTGCTCCTTTTTGGTTGTCTCACCTGATCGGGCTGATCCATCAGGAGTCACCCCCAACTTCCGCTACCATCCTTCTTATTGTGTGGAGGTACTTAGATAACTCACTGAAGTTGGTAACTGAATTATGATTGTGTTTTTGATTTATTTAAATTCAAGACCAAAATTACAATACCTATTACAAGCTTAAATTTAATGCGTCACAAAGATTATCTTTTCTAACTTTGCAAGATATTGGAGTGGCAAGCGGCTCTGGGCGAATTAGTGGAACAGGTGAAACACCCGCCCTCCAGAACGCATCCGACTAGAGCGAGGGCCATAGCGAAGTACGGCTTTTGCGAGCATAAACGAAGCGTTGAGAGAACATCATTTACAATCCAAATTCCAACTACTATCTCTCTTCTCCTCTCCTCATAATTTCTTACATTAAAAAGAAGCTATCACTAGATGTCATAAAAGTAATGACTTCTTCGATAGCTTCTTTTCATTCTATGCTTTATCGCCTACACCATTTAAAATGTTAGCAATCAACAGCCCAAGTACGATGGCGATTACACTCATGACGAACGGTGTACCACTCTCAGGCATTCCTGGGAAAATTACGAAAATCGACCCTAGGATTAATCCTATGATGACAGCAAACATTCCCGTGTGGAAATGGGAAAGTAAATAACGTATGACTTTACTGCTAATGATAAATCCAAATACGATTCCGCATCCTGTTGCAATGATAATCGGTATATTAAAGTCTGATATTGCCGTAATGACCGTCGCATAAACGCCTAGCAACAGCAAAACGAATGATCCACTTACTCCTGGTAATAGCATTGCCATACTGCCTGCCCATCCTGAAAGGAATAAGATGATAGTACTCTTAACTGTTAGATGTGTAATAGTTATTGGAGCAATAGGATTCAAAAAAGCGGTAGAAGCCAATGCTGCGGCCACTAGTAGCATTAATATTATATGATGTAATTTAAAATTTTGTTTTAAGCCTGCTTGCTTTGAAACAAATGGAATGACACCAATAATTAATCCTAAAAAGAAGTACTGAGTAGGTTCGTGATAATGCTTCAGCAAATATGAGATGACCTTACTGAATAGAACGATCGTTGCGCCCATCCCGATACCAAGAGGTAGAAGAAATCCGATATGCTTCTTCCAGTCCTTACTAAAAAATCCACTAATCGAGATGAGTAACTGATCATAGATCCCTAATATGAATGCAATTGTTCCGCCACTAACTCCAGGAACCAAGTCACTGATTCCCATCAAAAAACCACGATATAAATTTCTCCATTCCATGCCTGTTGTTCCCCCAATGATTTCATTCTGTTTAGTATATCATGCTGTGCTGCACTATTTACAGTTCACAACTTTTTCTTTCTTTAGATATTACAACTGTTTGAACACTATATGAATATCCGTACCTAAATAGGACTATACAAAACAAAAGTTGTTCCATTGTTAAACTAAAACAATGAAACAACTTCACGATTAATAATCGTCCATTTCAGATACTGTCACGAATTTATAGCCTTGAGACTGTAGATTCTCGAGCACCGCGTCCAGTCCATCTGCTGTAGATTTATGAATATCATGCATTAAAATTATGCTTCCTGCACGGGTTGCTTCCGTAACATGTTCTAATAACAGCTCTGGATCATGATGCTCCCAGTCTAATGTATCCACGTTCCATAACACCACAGGTAATTTCGTGCTTTCTCGTACACGATCATCAATAGCCCCATATGGCGGTCTGAAAACAGTAGCCGTTTTTCCTGTAGCTGCTTTTATTATATCTGAGGTGCCTGTCACTTCACTTAAAAGTTCAGTATCCGTAACCCCGGTCAATGAAGGGTGATTCCATGAGTGATTACCTATCTCATGGCCAGCTTCTGCTACCTTCTTGGCAATTGCAGGGTATGAATGGACTCTATTGCCAAGCATAAAGAATGTAGCTTTCGCATTGTATTTATCAAGTGTTTTTAAAATTCTTTCTGTATATATAGGATCCGGTCCATCATCAAACGTCAACGCAATCGTCTTTTCTTTTTTGGTATCATCTGTTGCTACTTGGAACCTCTTCGCAATGAATGGATTCAATTTATTCAATGGAATCTCTACTGTTGCCGGTCCAGCTTGACGTTTAGTAAATTCACCAGTTCCAAAGTATAAAATTAAGGAATCATCGGTTAAAGCAAAGTTCTGATAGTTTACCCACATCGGCTCTGTTGGTTGCCACACGCTTTCGTCAATCACATCATCCTTAAGTAAAGGACTATGATGAATTTCGTCACGCACTACACTCGCCATACGCTTTAACTTTTCCAGGTTATGATCCACAATATCCTGAATCGCTAATTCGTTGCCAGTTTCAGGATTGATATGAAACGTATGCATTTCCACTTGACTATCCTTATCAGCAAAATATGTCACAGCCCGCATGACAAACGAATAGTTCCCCGAAAGATGCTGAAGCGTTTCAAAAGATACATCCAACTTTGACACTCGGTTATTCTTTTTTTGCTCTGTAGCATACGTTGTTTTTAATTCTTCTACATAATCTAGCACTTGTTGATTGAACCCATCATACTCGGTTTGTGGATAGTGAATGGTAAACGGATACTGTGCTCCATTAGCTGTCTCCACAAACTCTTTAATTCCTGGATAGGATGATGTAATGGACTCTACTGCTACTTCTTGTTTTGGCTCAGGTATAATCTCGTGCGTTGCTTGTTTAATAGGCCCTTGATCTTTATGGTTTTTCATTACATTCATTATTAATATAAAAGCAACAGATGTCATGACGACAATCGCTATGATAAATATCTTGTCAATCCATGGTGAACGTCGTTTTGTATTTGTGATTTTCATAAAAAACTCCTTTATAACACAGCGCCCTACATTTAAGAGCTAATTACAATTTATTTGTAATTGACCTACTATACCCTTTAAAACACAAAGCTATTCTACATTTTAATGATATATTCTTATGCAGCTAAAAGCTATAACTTTCCTGTTTTTCTATCTACTAGTATACAATAAATAATGGGTGATACAAGGTTGCGCCCATTCCCGCTAGTTACTTTATACTGAACAGTTATGTGAAATAACTTTAGAATCCTTTTCTCAAAAATAAAATTATGCTATACTATTCAAGGCTCGAATTTTGCAACTTCGGGTTCAAGGGATAATTATCCCTTTGTACACACCGATCTCGGCTGTTGTCTATTGCAAAGATTAAACAGAAGGCGGTAATTTATATGGAAGAGAAAGACTATCGGGTTTTATTGTTTTATAAGTATGTAACGATTGAGGAACCTGAAGAATTTGCGGCTTCACACTTGGCATTTTGCAAAGAAACTGGATTAAAGGGACGTATCCTAGTTGGATCAGAAGGAATCAATGGTACTTGCTCTGGAACAGTTGAACAGACGGATGCGTATATGGAGCATATGAAAGCCGATCCTCGATTCGCTGATGTATGGTTCAAGATCGATGAAACAGATCGCCATGCTTTCAAAAAAATGCATGTTCGCTATCGTCCAGAGATTGTAAACCTAAGCTTACCTGAAGACGTCAATCCATTGGAACTGACGGGCGAATATCTAGAACCTGAACAGTTTTTACAGCAAATGCAAGAAGAGAATACGGTTATATTAGATGCTCGTAATGATTATGAGTATGACCTAGGTCATTTCCGTGGTGCGATCCGCCCGGATATTGAGAACTTCCGTGATCTTCCTGAATGGGTAAATGAAAACAAAGAACAACTTGAAGGTAAGAAGATTCTTGCCTATTGTACGGGTGGAATTCGTTGTGAGAAGTTCACAGGCTGGTTAAAGCGTGAAGGATTTGAAGACGTTGCACATTTACATGGTGGAATTGTTTCTTACGGTAAAGATCCTGAAGCAAAAGGTCAGTTATGGGATGGCCAG
Source organism: Sporosarcina sp. P26b (assembly GCF_002743245.1). Classification (NCBI taxonomy): domain Bacteria; kingdom Bacillati; phylum Bacillota; class Bacilli; order Caryophanales; family Caryophanaceae; genus Sporosarcina; species Sporosarcina sp. P26b. The sequence goes on along the minus strand of NZ_PDYW01000001.1, from coordinate 297,536 downwards.
TGCTACGTATTTGACGAGCGCATTGCCGTTCCGATTAACCAAGTAGAACATGTCATTGTAGGTCGTGACCACTTTGATGGAACTCCTTGCGAACGATACGTTAACTGTGCGAATCCCGAATGTAATGCGAAGATTCTATGTTCCGAAGAAAATGAACACCTTTATATGCGTAGCTGTTCAGACGATTGCCGCACACATCCTCGTAACCGTTATTTCGTTGAACACGATATGACAGTGGACGAATACGATGCACGTATAGCTAAAATCAAAGAATTACACGCAAGCGAAATGATTTCTTAATAGATGAATAGCCAGCTTCCTATAACAGGGAGCTGGCTTTTTGTTATCATATGTAATGTATGATTAAAGTACCGATATATTATTCACCCCATACTTAACCAAATTTTCCTGCTATGTAGTCTTTTGTTTCAGAAAATACGGGTTCGTTAAATATTTTTTCTGTCTGTCCATACTCTTTGACTTCTCCATTTAAGAAAAATGCTGTGAAGTCAGAAATTCTCGCGGCTTGTTGCATATTATGCGTTACAATGATGATTGTATACTGCGCTTTTAACGTTTGTATCAGCTCTTCCACTTTCGCAGTAGAGATAGGATCCAATGCAGATGTTGGTTCATCCATTAATAATATACTCGGTTTAGTTGCTAGTGTGCGTGCAATGGTTAACCGTTGCTGCTGTCCACCAGATAAACCAGTGGCAGATTGATGTAATTGATCTTTTACTTCATCCCATAGTGCGGCAGAGCGCAAATTCTCCTCGACGATATTATCGAGTACTGTTTTATTGTTTTCTCCGTGAATACGAGGTCCATAAGCGATGTTCTCATAAATCGAAAACGGAAAGACAGAAGCATGTTGAAACACCATTCCTACTTTCTTTCGAAGCTCTACCGGATCAATAGAAGTATCTGTTATATTTTCTTCACCAATCCAGATTGCTCCTTCCGTTCGCACTCCAGGAATCAAATCATTCATACGATTTATTGTTCGTAAAAAGGTGGATTTTCCACAGCCAGATGGTCCTATGAGTGCAGTGATTTTCTGCTCTTCGAACTTCAAATTTATATTCTTCAGTGCATGATAGCTGTCATAAAAGAATTGTAGACTTTCAGTTTGAATAACTGTTTGTCTTCTAGTTTCCGCTACCTTCATCACTAATCTCCCCTATCCTATACGTCCATTAATGTAGTGTGCGGTTTGTTCATGACGTGGATTATTGAAAATCTGTTCAGTGGAACCATGTTCAACTACACGCCCCATGTAAAAATAGGCTACTTCATCAGAAATACGCGCGGCCTGTTGCATATTATGTGTCACAATCACGATTGTATAGTCTTTTTTTAACTGTGAAATCAGTTCTTCTATTTTTGCTGTAGATACAGGATCAAGTGCAGATGCAGGTTCATCCAGTAATAATACGCTCGGCTGCATCGCAAGTGCTCTAGCGATACAAAGGCGTTGTTGTTGCCCACCAGAAAGGCGCATGGCTGAAGTATGTAATTGATCTTTCACTTCATCCCACAGTGCGGCTTTTTTCAGACTGTCTTCTACGATTCTTTGTAATTCTGCCTTATCCTTCACTCCATGTCGTATAGGTCCAGAGGCAACGTTTTTGAATATAGATTTGGCAAACGGTATAGGTCTTTGAAATACCATTCCAATCTGTTTGCGTATCTCATGTAAATTCACACGAGGTGAATGTAGTTCTATCCCCTCATAAAAGATTTCTCCTTCCGTACGACATTGGTCGATGTCATCATTCATTCGATTAATCGAACGCAGGAAAGTCGATTTACCACATCCCGATGGACCGATTAATGCCGTAACGGATTGTTTCGGGAAGGTTAGACTAACTTGATCCACAGCACGATGGTCACCATAATACACCGACAAATTAGTAGTTTGCAGCACGGAACTTTGTTGAAAATCGGGACTGTCTGCCAGTTTGGTTCTATTCGTTTTCATTGTAACAGGCTGTAATGCAACTGATTGCATATGGATCCTCCTTTTAGTTGGCACTCATCTTTTTAAACAGTACATTCCCAATAAAACGTGATGTGAAATTAAAGAATAAAATTGAAATAATTAATAATGCAGCTGCTCCGTCAGAAATAGCTGATGCGTCCGGCATAATACCTTCTCCGTTAATTTTCCAAATATGAACTGCCATTGTTTCGGCCGGTCTAAATGGATTTAAAGGGGATGTAGGTGACAGTGGATTCCAATTAGTGAAGTCTATAATCGGTGTACTCATTCCGGCTGTGTAAATTAGAGCAGCTGCCTCTCCGAATACTCTTCCGGATGCCAGTATGACACCTGTGACAATACCAGGAAGAGCTGCTGGAAGTATGATAGTCGTAATTGTTTCCCATTTTGAAAAACCGAGCGCCCACCCTGCTTCGCGCTGCGATTTAGGGACGTTACTGATTGATTGTTCAACCACTCGGACTAATAAGGGTAGATTGAACACGGATAGTGCAAAGGCGCCCGATATAATTGAAAAACCCCAACCCATATACAAAACGAAAAACAAAAATCCGAACAGTCCTACTACAATCGACGGCAAAGAAGAAAGCACTTCGATGAGTACACGAATACAACGAATGAACCAATTGTCTTTTGCATATTCCGCTAAATAAATTCCAGCCCCAATCGCAATGGGGATCGAAATAATCAGTGTCAACACGAGTAAATAAAATGAATTAAACAGTTGAGGGCCAACTCCGCCACCCTCTTTAAAAATCTGTGGAGGAGACGTGATAAATTGCCAGCTGAGTTGCGGAATTCCTTTTACAAAGACAAATCCAAGCAATCCTGCCAAGACCGTAATGATCATTCCAACAATTACATATAATCCAACTGTAGCGAGTTGATCTTTACTTTTTGCTGACATTAGCTACTTTTCCCCTTTCCAATCATTCGAACTGTAATCGTGAAGAATAGGGACATCACCAAAAGTATGAGTGCAAGTGACCAAAGCGCATTATTTTCTACTTGGCCCATCACGGTATAACCCATGCCCATTGTTAAAATACTAGTAATCGTCGAAGCTGGCTCAAATAATGAATGTGGAATGACAGAAGCATTCCCGATGACCATCTGTACAGCTAGTGCTTCGCCAAATGCGCGTGCCATTCCGAATATAATAGCCATCATCAAGCCAGGTTTCGCTGTTTTTAATACGACTTTACAAATCATTTGCCACCTGGTGGAGCCTAGCGCCAAAGAGGCTTCACGCAATGAACGGGGAACCGCTTGAATAGCATCTAGCGCTAAACTTGTGACAGTTGGTAAAATCATAATAGATAGTACAATCGTACCTGCTGCAATACCGAATCCACTGCCGGGAAACAGATTACGCAGAAATGGTACAACTGCAGTTAAACCAATAAATCCATACACAACTGAAGGAATTCCTACTAGCAACTCAATAACCGGTTGCATGATTCTCTTTCCAGTTTTTGGTGCGATCTCGCTCATGAAAATTGCGGCACCGATTGCAAGTGGTGCTGCAATCAACGCAGATATTCCTGTAACGGCTATCGAACCTAATAAAAAGGGTAAGGCGCCAATAAAAGGCTTACCCAGGGAATTTACTTCCGCTGGGTTCCAAGTAGTACCTGTAAAGAAATCTTTAATACTGCCATCATTTATAATGAAAGTAGATAGGCCTTTCGAAAACACTAAAAATAGAATGGCTGCGGTAATCGCTGCTGTCAAAGCAACTGAAAGGAATGTCATCCACTTACCAATACGCTCCATACGCATTTTACTGCTTTTTCTATACAGTGGATGTTCCATTTCTTTAATCATTTTTGCCATCCTATACACTCCTCCCGAAATTAGTGAAGTTTATAGATACTATCACTTTTTCGTAACAGTTCCTTCTGCATCTCGTTCGACTTGCATACCTGTTACCGGTAGGTAGTCCATTTCGGGAAGTAATGTTTCTTGAATCTCATCTGAGAGTATATAGTCGATCAATTCCTTGGATAGTCCCGTTGCTTCACCGTTTGTATACATATGCTGGTAAGCCCAGATTTTCCATTCATTCGACTCGACATTTTCACGATTTGGTGTAACTCCATTGACTTTTAAAGCTGTAGTTGTTTGATCGAAGTATGAAAATGCTAAGTAGCTGATTGCTCCTGGTGTTTCACTGACAATTTTACGCACTGTGCCTGAAGAATCTTGTTCTTGTGCATCGATCGGCTGTTTTCCATCTAGAGCAAACGCTTCAAAAGTAGCTCGCGTACCAGATCCTTTTGCACGATTGATAACAATAATTTCTTGATCATTTCCGCCAAGCTCTTTCCAGTTTGTGATGTCTCCAGTAAAGACTGCAATCAAATCTTCAGATGAAATATCGGTTACACCTGTCTCTGGGTGACTCACTGGTGCCATTCCGACAACAGCTACCTTATGGTCAACTAAGTTACTTGCGTCCACGCCTTCTTTTTCTTCAGCGAATATATCAGAGTTTCCGATATCTACTGCATCTTCGCTGATTTTACTTAAGCCAGTTCCACTTCCGCCGCCTTGAACGTTAATGATCGAACCTGGATTTTTTATCGTATACTGCTGTGCTGTTGCTTCCACTAAAGGTTGTAGTGCACTCGAACCTACTGCCGTGATCGACTCAGTTGTTTGCTTCGTTTCTTGTTTGGATTCTTCTTTTTCACCTTCATCTGCTTTCATACTGCTACAAGCTGCGATCACCCATGTACAAAGTAAAACAAACACCAATACAGTAATTCGATTACGCTTTCTCATCAATGTGCCCCCTAGGAATTTTTGTTTTAGTAGTAGCTCGCTTTCTACTGCTTCTTAACTATAATCAAGGAGTATTGAGGAGTGATGGATGAAACGTAAAGGTTGTGTAAAGACTCTGTATAGAAAATATAGTACGTTAGAGAGAGGGATGAAAAGTATGTAAATGCCAATGCAAATAAAAACTGAAGGTCAAATCCATTTGGGATTCACCTTCAGCTTCAATATGTATATACATAATTTATTTTATTACTTCCTCAAATTTATAACCAAAGCCCCTAACAGTCTTGATGTAGACGGGACGTTTTGTATCAGGTTCAATCTTTTCACGCAGATGACTGATATGGACATCTACAATACGGGAATCACCTGTGTAGTCGTAATTCCATATCGCATTCAGCAGCTGTTCACGGTGTAATACTTTACCTGAATGCCGCATTAAGTATAGCAGTAGTTCAAATTCTTTTGGTGTCAGCTCTAAAAGATTCCCATCCAAAAAAGCTTCAATTCGATCTGGATGGATTAGTAAACTACCATTACGTAGCTCTGTTGTCGGCTCGATTACTTGAATAGAATCCTGTAGTTCTATTCTGCGCAAAATAGCTTTCACACGAGCGAGTACCTCTCGTGGACTGAATGGTTTTGTTAAGTAATCATCTGCTCCCAATTCTAATCCAAGAACTTTATCAAATTCCTCACTTTTCGCTGTTAACATTAAAATCGGTGTATGAATCTTTTCTTGACGGAGCTTTTTACATACATCCATACCATCCATTCCGGGTAGCATAATATCAAGAAGTAGTACATCCGGTTTTTCCGAAAGTGTCATAGAGATTGCGGTATTTCCATCTCGGGCTACGTACACTTTGTATCCTGCATGTTCCAAATTATATTGCAAAAGAGTAGCTATTGACTGTTCATCTTCTACAACCAAAACCTTTTTCATTTGGTTAGCTCCTTTACGGCTAAATCATTAATATTTCTGAATGTCTACGTCTTTACTGTACGATGATGCCAAGTAAATGTCTACCAAAATTCTATTTTGTTAGGTTTGTATTCTAACAATCCATTCAAAGTTATTAAGTTTAAGCTGTTCTAACAACTATGAATGACATTTTCATTTCAGTGCAATTAATTGACTTCCCTACTTCGTCCTAGTAATCTTATCATTAAGCTTACTTTTAGTTAGTTGTTGAAATTAATTACACATAAAACTGGAGGAATTACTATGACTCAATACACACAAAAAGAAATTCATTTAGCTAACCGTCCTAAAGGATTACCTACTATGGAAACATTCAATTTCGTAGAAAAATCAATTCCTGAACTGAAAGAAAACGAAGTACTTGTACGTACGCTATACGTTTCTGTCGATCCATACATGCGAGGAAGAATGATAGATGCAAAATCTTACATTCCCCCATTTAAACTAGACGAAGTGATTGCAGGCGGAGTCGTCGGAGAAGTGACTGAATCTAATTCAGAAGCATTTGCACCGGGAGATTTTGTTGTAGGAAACCTTAACTGGGCAGAGTACTCAGCTGCAGCCGCGAAAGATCTACGTAAAATCGATCCGAGTGTTGCGCCGATCACTACTCATTTAGGTATTCTTGGAATGACGGGTCTAACTGCATACTTTGGTTTACTCGATATCGGTAAACCACAAGAAGGTGAAACTGTTGTGGTATCAGGTGCTGCCGGAGCGGTTGGTTCAGTAGTGGGTCAAATTGCGAAAATGAAAGGCGCCAAAGTGATCGGGATTGCTGGCTCTCAGGAAAAGATCGATTACCTGAAAAATGAACTTGGTTTTGATGAAGCCGTCAATTACAAACTAGATAGCTTCAAAGATGACTTAACTCAAGCCGCGTCAGACGGAGTGGATGTTTATTTCGATAACGTCGGCGGTGAAGTTACCGACGCGGTGTTCACTTTATTGAACAAACATGCACGTATTGCTCTATGTGGCGCTATTTCTTCATATAACAAAGAAGGTCAAGATGTGGGACCACGACCACAGTCGACGATGATTAAAACAAGTGCGTTGATGAAAGGTTTCACAGTAGGAGATTACGCAAAAGACTTCCCTACTGCATCAGCTGACTTAGGGAAATGGTTATCGGAAGGTAAGTTGAAATACGAAGAAACCATTGTGGAAGGTTTTGAAAATATTCCAGATGCATTTCTTGGTTTATTCGAAGGGACTAATTTAGGGAAGCAACTAGTTAAAGTAGCAGATCCCAAAACTGCAAAGTAATATTTGATTAACAATAAAAATAGGCTGTTCCAAGGAGTCATAACTTCTTGGAACAGCCTTTTGCATTTCATAATCTCTTGGTGTAGCTCACTACATATAAAAAACACCTTGTACGGAGAAAACTTTCCGTACAAGGTGTTTGCTCGTCTATTAACCAAATACACTTGTACTGTGCAATGGTTGTACTTTCGCTTTAGGATCCAAGAACGCTTTCGCGTGGCTTATGGCAACCGGCGCTTCACCCATACCTACCGCAATTAATTTTACTTTGCCGTCGTATGTAGTTACATCACCTGCAGCATAAATACCTTCAATATTCGTTTCCATGCGAGAGTTTACTTTAATGGAATTACGCTCCATATCTAATCCCCAGTCCTTTAATGGTCCTAGAGAAGAAATATTACCGTAATTGACTACGACATGATCGAATTCAAGTTCTTTTACACTGCCGTCTTTTTCTTTCAGAATTACTTTGTCCATTTTATCTCCGTCACCTTGTAACTCACTTACAGCATGTGAAGTTAACACGTTGACACTAGAATTGTGCAATTGATTGACACTTGTTTCATGTGCAGTGAAACGTTCTCTTCGGTGAACAAGTGTTACTTGGCTTGCGATATCTTCAAGCATTAATGCCCAGTCAAGCGCAGAGTCTCCTCCACCACAAACACAGATATTCTGGTCTTTAAACAAAGACAAGTCTTTGATACCGTAGTGCAATGTTTTACCTTCAAAAATAGGTTCTTCTTTCAATCCAATTTTACGCGGTTGAAAAGCACCTATACCTGCCGTCAATAAAATAGTACGTGTTAAATGTTGTCCTTTGTCTGTCGTCAGAACAAAATGATCGTCTTTCTTCTCGATAGACAATGCAGCCTCACCTAAACAAATTTCAGGTTTTGCATAGTGTGCTTGTGTAACGAGATTAGACACTAAGTCTTTCGCCAAAATTTTAGGGAACCCACCAACGTCATAAATGTACTTATCAGGATATAGTTCGATCAATTGGCCGCCAAGTTGTGGCAAACTATCAATGATTTTAACAGACATCTCACGCATACCTGCGTAGAATGATGAAAATAATCCAGTGGGTCCGCCACCGATAATCGTAATATCCACTATTTCTTGATTCATCTAAAACACTCCTATATTTAATTCTTTAATGAGAAGCTATTGGGGTGCACCATTTATATTTCTCTAGTACATTATCCTCTATTTTAAAAAGAATAACATCTATTTTGTATTAGACTGCTGGGAAAATTTCTGCACAATATTGCTCTGCTGCGGCTTGTTCTTCTTCGTCCCATTCTACATCAAATGGACTTTCCGTTGCCAATTCATAAAAATGGTACGTTAACATCTTTCGCTGGCCATCTTTCACAGAATATAGCATACGTAAGCCGGTACCTTCTTCATTGAACAGTTCATCTTCTTCATCGAACTTAACTGTCAAAAGAAATTCGTAGCGCTGACCATCGATTATACCTGTTGGATCGACCAATTCTTCCACTTTACCATTTACTATTTGCATTAAATTTCTCCTTCTTCCCGCTCACTAAGAGTTTACTCTCTCTATCCTACATCATTTCATAAGTTCGTGGCAATTTATGTACGTCTTTTCCGGTAAATAGTTTGCTTTTCTATTACTGTTACCGGAAAATGAAGAGATAGTCACACTATATGCAAACTAGGAGGACTACAATGCTTACTTTTGAAGATTATGAGTACACTCGCCCGAGTATCGAAAAACTACAAACTGAATTCAAAACAGCACTTACCCAATTTGAGCAATCCAGCTCATTTGAAGATCAATCCAAAATTATTGAGCACATTAACCAGTTGACAAGTGATTACAGTACACAAGAAAACATTATGTATATCCGATCTTCCATTGATACGAATGACATATTTTATCAAGATGAGCGGGATTATTTTGATGAGATCGGCCCTCAATTCCAAGCTTTGCAAAGCGATTATTATAAATCCTTGATCGCCTCTCCTTTCCGTTCTCAGCTCGAGGATAAATGGGGAGCCCAGTTATTCCATCTTGCTGAAAATGCTATTCGATCCTATTCAGATGAAGTCTTACCCCTCTTGCAAGATGAGAATAAGTTGATCTCCGAGTATTCCAAACTCGTGGCTTCAGCTCAAATTCCGTTTCAAGGTGAAACGCTGACATTAGCTCAACTCGGTCCATTTAAGGAATCACTTGATCGTGCCGTAAGAAAAGATGCGATGAATGCTACTGCCGATTTCTTTGCATCACATGAAGAAAAATTCGACGAAATTTTTGATCGTCTTGTAGCAGTACGTCATAAAATCGCTACTGCACTTGGATTTACATACTTTACTGAATTAGGTTACATTCGCATGGACAGGATTGGCTATGATACGGATATGGTAGAAGATTTCCGTAAACAAATTCGGATGCATGTTGTACCATTGACCGAGAAAATACGTGGTATGCAAAGCAGACGAATTGGTATTTCTCAAATGAAGTTTTATGATGAACCTTTGCAGTATCCTGAAGGAAATCCAAAACCAAAAGGTACGCCTGAATGGATTATAGAAAACGGACAGAAAATGTATTCCGAGTTGTCCCGTGAGACCGGGCGCTTCTTTGACTATATGAAGCGTAAAAACCTTTTGGATTTGGTCGCGAAAAAAGGGAAAGAAGCTGGTGGTTATTGTACTTTTATCGATAACTACGACTCCCCATTCATATTTTCAAACTTTAATGGAACGTCGGGTGATATTGACGTCTTGACCCATGAAGCAGGTCACGCATTTCAAGTTTACTCAAGCCGTTCGATCGGAATACCTGAATATATTTGGCCGACAACTGAAGCAGCGGAAATTCATTCCATGAGTATGGAGTTCTTTACGTGGTTCTGGATGGATCGTTTCTTCGGTACTGATGCAGACCGTTATCGCTATGCACACTTACTTGAAGGTGTACTATTTTTACCATATGGTGTGGCAGTAGATGAGTTTCAACAGCGCATCTACGATCACCCTGAACTGACACCTGCTGAACGTAAGGCAGTATGGAAAGATTTGGAGGCCACCTATTTACCTAAACGGGATTATGATGGACATCCCTATCTAGAACAAGGTGGTTTTTGGCAGAGACAAGGTCATATATACGAAGTACCGTTTTATTATATTGATTATGCTTTTGCACAAATCTGTGCTTTTCAATTTTGGCAACGTTCATTGGAAGACTTTGATGACGCGTGGTCAGACTACTTGGCGTTATGTCAATTAGGAGGAAGTAAATCATTTCTGGAACTTGTAGAGACCGCCCATCTGAAATCCCCTTTTGAAGAAGGAACTATTGAATCCATTATGGATTTCATCAGTAAATGGATGGTCGATCATAAGATTTATTAATCCAAGAACATAAAAGAGGATGTAACAGAATGTCATAATACTGACGTCTGTACATCCTCTTTTTTATAATTCATTCGAGTCATATAAGGAATATTGATCTTTACCTTTTTTCTTCGATTGATACAACGCCAAATCGGCTTTACGATAAAGTGTATGAATGGTATCTTTCTTCTTCGCCACAGCAATCCCAATACTGATAGATAATTCAATGCCTTCCGTTTCCAAATAGCTAAACGACTCTCTCATCGTTTCTAGCATACTATTTGCACGCTCTATGACGTGGTCATCGGACATACGTGAAAACAACACGACAAATTCATCGCCGCCAATTCGAGCAGCTAAATGATCTTTCCCACTTTCCTTATCAATAATATTCGCGGCTCGCACTAATAATTTATCGCCTTCTCCATGTCCTAATATGTCATTTACAGATTTAAAGTTATCTAAATCAATAATCATAAACTGTAGTGGACCTTTTTTCTGGCGAAGCCACTCTACTGCCGTATCGTCAAAAGCAGCACGGTTTTTTAATCCCGTAAGCGCATCATGGAATGCCAAATGGACAGGTCTTGCAATCATTCTCGCAAGAATAATCGACATGACTATAGTAGTAAATGCAATGAAGGCCGTTTGAAATAGAAACTGATTACGATAGGATGTCAGCACGCTAGAGAATGGAACATCATAGTACGCAATTTCTACTACACGATTCGTAGAAAGTCCAGGCACTGTATCCGCTTTATAGGGTATGTACCGATAGGTTATAGTTTGACCGTTCTCTTTTACTGTTATCTCTTCTTTTTTTAAATTTTTATAAGCAGCTGTAAAAATTGGTTTTCTGGAAGGATTGATTTCTTTTTCCTTACCGGTTCCTCGATCTCCAAGTAGTAGACCTAAGTAGTTGTATAGTTTAATGGATTTTATTTGATCATTTTCATTTTCTAATTTGTGCATCGTATCTAGAAAGTTGAATTCTTTAAACACAAGTTTATCTTCCAATAGATATCCCAGTTCAATTATATAATTCCGATCAGGGGTGGGCATATAGCTAAACTTTTTAAATCCACCTGTGTTCTGTTGAACATCGAGTGCATCATGCGCGAATACCCCTAGTTTCCTACGCTCAGTTAATAGTGAACTGAATTTTGAACAACATAAATTAAAATCCAGTCCTATATCCGGTTTATAACTACTTTCAATCACTACATTGTTTTTATCAATTATAAAGATATCCATACCCATCTTTTTTTTCAATGCTTTATAATCCCATGTTGAAAAATCAGGTTGTTTTTCATACAATTCAAGTAGATCTTGGGAATACTCTCTCATATCCCTCTCTCGTTCAACGTCTAAAACATTATATACTTTATCAATAGTTGCAAGACTCGTAATGATCTCATCTTCTGCCACCTGAATTTGCATTTCCAAACTGGTTTCCACATTCTTTTTCAATCGAATATAGTCTGTCACGATAATAACCAATGACAAAAGCAAAGTAAATGAAATGAGGATGCCAGTTAACTTTAGACGAAAGCTTTTATCCACTACATGGCACCCCTTCTCTTCAGCATTTGTACAAAACGTCAAAGAATAGTATAGCATAACAGTAGTTCAATGGAACCTTTTTTAAAGGTATTTTTTACTTTTTCATATGACTTTTTTCAACAAAAAAACAAAGAGCTGAAAACTCTTTGCTTTTCATGACATCATTTTATTAATACATCACATTAACCCTTTAGCATTACCGTCCGCATCTACATCCATATTCAGTGCGGCTGGTTTTTTTGGTAAGCCAGGCATTGTCATAATATCGCCTGTTAGACAAACTAAGAAACCCGCACCTAGTTTCGGTAAGATACTGCGTATTGTAATCGAAAAGTTTGTTGGTCGTCCCAACTTTTTCGGATCATCAGAAAATGAGTACTGAGTTTTCGCCATACAGACAGGCAACAGATCCCAGCCATTTTGTTTAATCACAGCTAAATCTTTCTTTGCTTGATCCGTAAATAATACCCCTATACCACCGTATACTTTTTGCACAATTGCTGTCAGCTTTTCCTCAACTGATTGCTCGACTTCATAAATCGGCGCGAAGTTATTTGGCTCATCCATCACTTTCAAGACTTCTTTCGCCAATAGTTCTCCGCCTGCTCCACCGTCTAGCCATACGTCAGTTAATGCCATTCTCACTTCATTGTCTTGACACCACTTCTGAACCTTTTGTAATTCGCTGTCAGAGTCTCCAACAAAACGATTGAGCGCTACTACAGGTTGCACTCCGAATGCCAGAATCGTCTCTATATGTTTTTCTAAATTAACTAACCCTTTTTCTACCGCTTCACTATTCTCTGCTTTTAATTCCTGTTTCGCTACCCCGCCGTGCATTTTGAGCGCACGGATTGTCGTCACGAGAACTACTGCATCCGGCTGAAACTTACCAATGCGCGCTTTAATGTCCATAAATTTCTCTGCACCCAGATCCGATCCGAATCCTGCTTCGGTCACAACATAGTCCGCCAGATTACGCGCTGTATTCGTCGCAATCAATGAGTTGCAACCATGTGCAATATTCGCAAATGGTCCACCATGAATTAAAGCTGGTGTGCCTTCGATTGTTTGTACGAGATTGGGTTTGAACGCATCTTTAAGAAGTAGTGTTAACGCTCCCTCAACTCCTAAATCGCGCACAGTTACTGCTTCTTTAGTATACGTATAGCCGATGACAATATCGGACAAGCGCTCTCTCAAGTCCTTTAAACTACTCGCTAGACAGAAGACTGCCATGATTTCTGATGCTACTGTAATGTCGAAGCCATCTTCACGTGGGACACCTTGTGAAGGTCCACCTAAACCAATCGTTACATGACGCAGTGCACGGTCATTCATATCCATTACTCGTTTCCAAGTAATACGGCGAGGATCGATATTTAACACATTTCCTTGATGCAAGTGGTTATCGATCATAGCACTTAACGCATTGTTTACCGTCGTAATGGCATGAAGGTCACCAGTAAAGTGTAAATTGATATCTTCCATCGGCAATACTTGGGAGAAGCCGCCTCCTGTCGCTCCACCTTTGACACCCATTACAGGGCCCAATGAAGGTTCGCGTAATGCGATCATGGTTTTCTTACCTAAACGTGAAAGTGCATCTCCAAGGCCAACTGTCACTGTCGATTTTCCTTCTCCGGCTGGAGTTGGACTCGTAGCAGTTACGAGAACTACCTTAGCTTGTGAAGTTTGTCTAGGTATAAGATCTACGTTAATTTTCGCTTTGTATTTACCATACAGCTCAAGTGCATCCAATGGAATTCCTGCTCGATCCGCTATGTCTTCAATTGGTTGCATCGTTGCTTTTGAAGCGATTTCCAAATCTGTCAGTGTCTTTACTTCTTTTGTCACTAGTTCCACTGCCTTTCTATGCTGGTCATATAGTTTATTTCGTAATTTCTATAACGATTTTACCGAATTGAACGCTGTCGTCCAACTTGGTAAATGCCTCACTAGTTTTTTCAAGAGGAATTACGGAATCAATTACAGGATGGATTTGATGTTCTTCCATCAAAGTCAACATCTCGCGTAATTCTTCACGACTTCCCATCGTAGTGCCTAGTAGCGAATACTGACCATAAAAGAATTCGCGTAAGTTCAGTTCGACGGTGTCTTCTGTCGTTGCACCGAATACTACGATATGACCGCCTTTTTTAAGAATTTCAAGCGAACGATTAAATGTTGCTCTACCTACACTTTCAATCACCAAATCCACTGTTTCTTCTTTTAGTTCTGCTGGCCAATCGCTGTTCGTATCAATTGCCCTATCTGCACCGATTTTCATAGCATGATTTCTTTTTTCTTCGCTTCTTGAGGATACGATAACACGCGCTCCCATTTTCTTTGCGAATTGAATCATAAACGTTGCGACGCCACTCCCAGCTCCGGGAATAAAGACCGTTTGTCCTTCTTCTATACGACCTCTAGTCACCAATGCACGATAACCGGTAAGCCCTGATAGAGCGATGACTGCGGCTTCATTCCACGTAAGATGTGATGGCTTTTTCTCTAGCTGTTCTGAGGATATGCAAATTTTTTCAGCAAACGTACCATGATCTGGCATACCTAGAATATCAAATTCAGTTGGTGGCGCATCGCTTTCTTTGAACCATCGAAGTGATGGATTGATAATGACTTCATCTCCAACATTCCAACCAGTTACACCTTCACCGATTGATTCGATCGTGCCTGCGCCGTCTGAGCCTAGTGCCAATGGTTCTTTGACGTCTCCACGTCGTTTGGGTATAGCTGTATCACGTCGGTTGAGTCCTGCTGTTTTCAATGCGACAATTACTTCACCGTTTCCAGCTGAGGGATCGGCGATATCTGTATAGTGCAACTCACCATTTTCATGAACGAATGCTTTCAATCAACTCATCCTCCTTGGGTTTATCTACGACTCTATCATAACGCATTTCATTCTATATTCCTACATTTCACGCTGTTTGATTAATAATTATTTGGGAATAAAGGGGGTGGCTGACGGGGTGTTGGGGTAGGGATTTGCGCTACGGAGGGGACGCTTTCCTAGAGGGCTCGCGGTGAGCCAACCAGTCTCGTTGCTCCCTTGGTTGTCTCGCCTGTCGAGCTGATCCTCTGGGAAAGCTTCCGCCAACTGGAGCTTCTATCCCTTCGTACTGTCAAACTAATTCATTGTACTTACCTGATTTAGATTGTAAGCCTCAGATTATACAAAAAATAACCCTAGAAGCATACTAACTTCTAGGGTTATTTTTATAGCGTACGTCTTTTATATTTAGCAAGCTCGAGTAGTTCTAGTACATCTTTTTTTGGTAGACGGATAGCCAGCTCCATTAGCTCTTTTTCAGCTGAGCGACGTCCTTTACCGCTGCGATACTTCTCTTTGTTCACAGAGTCAATTTCTGCATATAGCTCATCAGTCTCTGTTGGCCACGTACCTGAGGTTTCGACATTCATCGTTTCACGAAGGCGATCATAGAGTGATTCTACTGTATTACCTGTCGTTTTGATATACGGTGTAAAAGTCACCTCGCCCATGATCAATTCATCCGTGGAAACAGAGAAACGCTCTGAAATTTTAGCAATCCATGCAGCAGATGGAGCATTTTTACCGCGCTCCCAATCTTTAATTCGGCTGGCTGATGTACCAATAGCCGCGCCAAATGCCATCATTGACAGTCCACGACGTTCTCTCAGTGCCTTTAAACGCAATCCAAAATCATCTTTACTCCATTCGTTCAACGAAATACCCCCTGTATGACCTATGTTGTATTAATTTTATTATCAAAACAGTCTCTTTGTCAATTTATTTTTATATGAAATGTCTTTTATAGCTTAATTTGTGACAAGCCTACTGTTACCGCTTAGTATCCGCTTCTTTGACGAGCGTAGTTCTCTTCATTTTTATCAATATAAGCTTGAATAATTTGATCTTCGGTAAATCCAAGCGTATTCGCAAGTGCACCGTAATTCACCCATATATTTTTATAATCTTCAAATGTTAATGAATCCAAGAATGTATAAATGGATCGACCTGTTTGAATGAATAATTGAGTCAAGTTTTGATCAGTACTTTCCCCTGCAGGCCATTCTTCCAATCCGTCAAAGTTTTTTTCGATTCCTAGAGATAATAAGAAATGAATAGAATCTACATACTCTTCTAAGATGACGTCATTAGCGGAAGGGCCTTTAGTGCTCCAGAATTTAAAACAACGGGTTTCATTAGCCAACTCAGAAAGTTCGACTACTAGTGCCAAACCTCTTTCCGTGAAAGTTTCATCCGTTTGATGATTTTTTTGTATGTATGTATCGAGCGCTCTTTGCATTTCAAATAGTTGATGTAATTTCATTTGAATCCCCTCCAACGTTTTGCTTTAAAATGAAACCTTCTATGCTGCTCATCCGTATAGTACAGTACTATATAATTTGCAGGAGCTGATTTCATTGATTTTATTGATTCGTGTCTTCATTATAGCACTTGTCATTTATTTATTTTATGCCGGCATTCGCTATTTGACTGATGCCAAGCGAAAGCTGGACGAAGCGTATGAAAAAGAACAATATTATTTTTATGATGACGCCAAAAATATCCGTAAAAACTTCTTCATTACGTACAAAGGTGCAATGTTTGAAGGTGAGAAGTATTTAGGCACTACACCCAATTCATTTGATGTAGTTTCCATCTTTATTTGGGTGAAGAACGAATCCAAATTACAAGGTATGACAAAAGAAGATTTTCACTTCCTGGAATCGGAAGTCCAGACGTATTATCCATATGCCGAAATCAATTGGAAGAATCCAATTGAACAGTTAATGAAATCCTAATTTTAAGGAAATAGTTGCTCGCGACTATTTCCTTTTTTTATGTCAAAACATAACAGTAGCCGGTAATTTCACACCGTATGCTGCAAGTAAAATTACAATATCAAGTAGCATCAGAAGTAGAAATCCAATACGAAAATTGGTTTTTCTCGTTTTGTGGTGAAAGAACTGCATACCAAAGTACGCTCCTACTCCCCCACCAAGCAAAGCCAGCAACCATAGATTTCTTTCTGGTATGCGCTGCTTTTTCTTCTTAGATTGTTTTTTATCATATCCCATTGCTGCGAATGCCCAGATAGACAGGATTACCATATAAATCAATAGAGTTTGCGCCATTTCAGCCATTCCTCCATACGAAAAAATCCACCTTCATTTCCATATAAGAATGAAAACGAAAGTGGATTTTGGTTCATCTTATTTTGCTACAGATTTTTTTGCTGTCTCTGCAAGTTGTGCAAATGCTGGTGCATCTGTCACTGCAAGTTCTGCAAGCATCTTACGGTTTACATCGATGCCAGCTACTTTCAAGCCGTGCATTAATGTGCTGTATGAAATACCATTCACACGAGCAGCCGCGTTGATACGTGTGATCCATAGTCTACGGAAATCACGTTTTTTGTTACGACGGTCACGGTAAGCATAGTTATAAGATTTCATAACCTGTTGGTTTGCTACCTTATATAGTCTATGTTTTGAACCGAAATAACCTTTTGCTAATTTTAATACTTTTTTATGACGCTTGCGCGTTACTGTTCCACCTTTTACGCGTGGCATAGTGCATTACCTCCTGCTTATCCTATAAGTGTGTGTTTCGATCTTACTTCATGTTTGTTAGCATTTCGCGAATACGCTTGTAATCGCCTGAAGAAACTAGTGAAGACTTACGTAAGTGACGCTTAGCCTTCGTAGATTTGTTAGCAAAAAGGTGACTTGTGTAAGCACGGCCACGCTTTAATTTACCAGTTCCAGTTCTTTTGAAACGTTTCGCGGAACCGCGGTGAGTTTTCATTTTTGGCATGTTCTGTTCCTCCTAAATTGTTCGTCTTACTGTTTTTCGGCTAGCGGTGCAAGTATTAAGAACATGCTCCGGCCTTCCATCTTGGGCTTAACTTCAATAGTTGCTACTTCCTTGCAAGCTTCTGCAAAGCGATCAAGAACTCTTTGGCCAATTTCTTTGTGTGTAATCGCACGGCCGCGGAAACGAATTGAAGCTTTTACCTTATCCCCATTTTCAAGGAACTTGATTCCGTTACGAAGTTTCGTTTGGAAATCATGCTCATCAATTGTTGGACTAAGTCGAACTTCTTTCATGTTGATGATCTTTTGGTTCTTACGTACTTCACGCTCTTTCTTTTGCTGTTCGAACTTGAACTTTCCATGGTCCATAACACGAGCTACTGGGGGCTTCGCTTGTGGAGCAACAAGAACTAAGTCCAGGTTTGCTTGAGCAGCAATTTCTAAAGCTTCATTACGCGTTTTGATACCGAGTTGCTCGCCGTTGTGATCAATTAATCGCAGCTCACGTGCTCGGATACCATCATTTACGTACATGTCTTTGCTAATAGTAATCCACCTCCGAATATTGTCTCGTGAATACACGTTTTGGTATGTCGGATTGTCCGACTTAAAGGTCCCACAGGTCCATCCATTTTACGAAATAAAAAAAGTAGACAAATTATGATTTGTCTACCCGCGCAAGTAACCTATGCACGTATGCATAGAAATCACTAAATGTGCTAACCTGGCAACAACTACATTGCGTCGATCAGGTGAGAAGCGGGTAGCCTCTTCTTATACCACAAACTGTATTCAGTTAACCTTATTTATATTACCATGTTTCGTATCTTTTGTCAACAACCCTGTAGAACATGTTGTCGGATACATAGGTTATGTTTGAATTAATTCAACTTTGTAAGTATAGCGCATAGTGTTTACTATTGCAACTATTATTTTCATTTGTACTTTCATAGCAAGCGCTAGTTACGCTTTTAAACTTACTAAAGGGCTTGCGGGCGACTGCCGCAAGCGCCTTCTTCTATCTATTAGTCCTTCTTGACATCTTCTTTAATCGCCTCAAGAAATGCTTCGAACGACATGCTTTCGGAATTTTGTTCGCCGTATTTACGAACGTTCACTTCGCCAGCTTCCATTTCACGATCACCTAGTACAAGCATGTATGGAACTTTTTGTACTTGTGCTTCACGAATTTTATAGCCAAGTTTTTCGTCACGACTGTCAACATCTACTCGGAAACCAGCCATCGTTAGCTTTTCTTTCACATCTTCTGCATAGTCGAGGTGAACATCAGACGACACGGGAATCAGTTCAACTTGGATCGGTGCTAACCATGTAGGGAAAGCTCCTTTATATTCTTCAATTAAGAATGCCACAAAACGTTCCATTGTAGATACTACACCACGGTGGATTACGACTGGACGATGTTGCTTGCCGTCTTCACCGATATATGTGAGATCAAAGCGCTCTGGCAATAAGAAATCAAGCTGAGCAGTAGAAAGAGTTTCTTCCATACCAATTGCTGTTTTAACTTGTACATCAAGCTTTGGACCGTAGAATGCTGCCTCGCCTTCTTCTTCTGTATATGGAAGTTCCATCTCATCCATTGCTTCTTTTAACATAGCTTGTGCGCGTTCCCACATTTCATCGTCATCAAAATATTTCGTTGTATCTTCAGGATCGCGATACGATAGACGGAATGAATAATCTTTGATATTGAAGTCTTTATATACTTCAATGATCAACATGACAACACGTTTAAACTCTTCTTTAATCTGATCTGGACGCACGAAGATATGCGCATCGTTCAATGTCATTCCGCGTACTCGTTGAAGACCTGAAAGTGCTCCAGACATTTCATAACGGTGCATTGTGCCGAGTTCTGCCAAACGAAGTGGCAAGTTACGGTATGAATGAATACCATTTTTATAAATCATCATGTGATGCGGACAGTTCATCGGACGCAGTACTAGATCTTCATTGTCCATGCTCATTGCAGGGAACATACTGTCCTGGTAGTGATCCCAGTGTCCTGAAGTTTTGTAAAGTTCTACACTTCCTAGTACTGGAGTATATACGTGCTGGTAACCTAATCTTTCTTCTTTATCTACAATATAGCGCTCTATTACGCGTCGGATGGTAGAACCTTTTGGCAACCATAACGGAAGACCTTGACCGACTTTTTGTGAATTCGTGAAGAGGTTCAATTCTTTACCGATTTTACGATGATCGCGCTCTTTCGCTTCTTCAAGCATGCGTAAATGTTCTTTCAGCTCATCTTTTTTGAAGAAAGCTGTTCCATAGATACGCTGAAGCATTTTATTATCCGAGTTCCCTCTCCAATACGCCCCTGCGATGCTTAACAATTTAAATTCTTTTAGTTTACCTGTAGACGGGACGTGAATACCACGGCATAGGTCAAAGAATTCACCTTGTTCATAAATAGAGACTTGTTGATCTTCAGGAATCGCTTCAAGAAGTTCCAATTTGTATTCATCATCGATTTCTTTAAAACGCTTTTCCGCTTCCGCACGAGATACATCGTGACGAATGATCGGCAAGTTTTCACCGATAATGCGTTTCATTTCTTTTTCTAATTCAGGTAAGTCTTCAGCTGTAATCGGTGTAGGTGAATCGATATCATAATAGAACCCATTATCGATAGTAGGACCTATTCCTAGTTTCGCATCTGGGAATTTACGTTTGACGGCTTGCGCCAAAAGGTGAGCCGTACTGTGGCGTAAAATGTCCAATGCTTCATCTGATGTTGGAGTAATGATGCTAATATCTCCATCTGTATGGATTGGAGTTTTTAAATCGATTAATTGGTCTCCAATCTTCCCTGCCAATGCGCTTTTGCGTAATCCAGGACTGATGGAGCCTGCGATTTCTTCCGTTGTTACACCGTTCTCAAATTCTTTTACTGCACCGTCTGGAAATTTTAATTGAATGTTTTCTGACATTTGTATGACTCCCTTTCTTTTTTTGAACGCAAAAAAGCCTCATCCCTAAAGGGACGAGGCTTGAGCTCGTGGTTCCACCCTTCTTCCTTCCATTCGCAAAAAAGCGAAAAGACCGAAGCTTTCGATCGGCTAACAGGCCGTTACCGTCATCAGCTACTTACTTTCACTGATGCTGCTCGGAGGTGGTAAATTTATTTTCTGCCTACAAGGGTCTCAGCCATGCCCCTGTTCTCTGGATAGGTGAAAAATAAATTATTGTCCTCTTCAATGCATTTAGACATTTTATTTATGTTGAACTGTGTAAATAGTATAGAAAAGTCTGAGCGTAATTGCAAGTATATTTTATTAATTATTTCAACAAAGCCGTGTATGTTGAATAATTAATCCCGCCAGTTCTCGCCACCAAGTTTGAATGGTTGGCTGACCATGCGGATCCTCTCCATAATTCGCGCAGCTTTAATAGGCTCTTTTTCTCCACGTTGACTCGTTGTTAGATGGTGTTCCAATTCATTGTAATTAAAATTGGAGGTGAAGAATACTGGCAACTTTTCAGCCATACGGTACTGCAGGATGGTACCTAGCACTTCATCCCTTGTCCACGTTGACATCGTTTCCGCACCGATATCATCGAGCATCAATACTGGAGCTCGTTTTACGAATTCCACTTTTTCGTCCAGCGTTTGGTTTTGGATAGATTGTTTCATTTCACGAAGGAATTCTGGTACATAGACAACGACGGTCTGTATACGTCTAGTCGCCAATTCATTCGCTAACGCACCTAAAATGAAGGACTTTCCAATGCCAAAGTTTCCGAATAGGTAGAATCCACGTTCCGGAACCTTACCGGTAGACTCGATTTGATTCAAGAAGTCTTTAGCAGCCCGCATAACGATCACGCGACTATCTTCTGAAAGGAAGTCAACGTCAGATAAGCGCGCTTCCATGACTTCTCTAGGCATGTACATACTATTGACCATTTTAGAGATATTTCTACGTTCATCTTCCAATTGCTTCGTAGGACAGATGATGTAGTCAATATCAATAAGGCGCTGTGCTATGACTAATTTCGGCTCAAAGCCTTTCATGACATTTATGCATCCATCCAGATTCGGACAGCGCTCACAGGCATGGGAAGCGGTAGTGTATTCATATAACTTACCCAAACTGCGGTTGACTACTTCTGTGTTTATTTCATCTGAATGTTCGTGAATGAAATGTTGGACACCTGGATCTTCCATCACTTCTGTTCGAAGTTCGTCGTATTTTTGGGCTAATGAAGGAGCATTAACTACTCGTTTCATCGCATCTCCAATTCGTTCCATATTATTTCACCTCTGATTCTTGAATCCCCAATTCTTTCAATAACTTTTGGCGCTCTTCTTCAACATTGAAATCATTAGGTTTTTCGGATTTCTCGTTCTTTTTATCATGCTTATTAAACCATTCGGGAACTTTTTCTTCCCTAGTTGTTTTTCGATTTCTTGGTGTCGATTGCTTGCCTTCTTTAAGCCATTTCATGTATTGATCATGTTCTTCCCTAGATAGCTTCAAAGCCGTTTTAGCATCATTTACTTGTTTATTCGCCCAATGCGAAGCTATACGTTCCACAAAACTACTTGTAATTTTACCGTCATTACGCAACATTACATATTGTAACAAGACATTGACGACGCCAACCGGAAACTTGTGTAAATTGATCAATCGTTCAGCGAGCTGGATATCCACTAGGAAAGGTTCTTTCTTACTCACTTTGCGCAACATTTCTTTCGGCGGTGTATGTTCCAAATAGAATAGTAATTCTTCGTCACGACTCATGTTCTCTTTTGGTACTTCATCAACAACGGGCTGTGTAAATACTGACTGCAATTTAGGCGGTTGCATTGACGTATTCATCTTATAAAACTCCGCTGCTGCCTTTCGAACTTTCTCTTCTGTCAGCTGATGATTTTCATCCATCGCAATCATGACGACTTTTTGCATATCGAGCGGGCTGAGTGAATACAAGAAAGCCAGCATCGCAATCATTTCCTGAGAAATAGTTCGTAACGAAGCTTTGGGGATCATTTGTTCCGATAGACCGTTATAAAATAAATCGAAATTAAAATTAGCTACATAAAAGGGTATGCCGGGTGGTTCACTTTTCCCTTGAAACTGCATTCCTGCAGTCAATTCCATCGCTTGATCGCCTCTTGCTGGTTTATAGACATCTAAAAACGTCCTTGAAATGTCGTGATACTCTTCTTTCGCAATCGGCTCTTCTAAAAATCGGCCACGCAATTGACGATACGGCTGCTCCCCGATCTTACTGAATAAAAATGTAGATAAAAGCGGGTCATTAAAAAAAGAAGGTGCGTCAAGCGGCGGTAATAGTTCATAAAGGAAAGACCGCTTATCCACTTCATGTTTTTTCTTATACGTACGTAATAATCCTATAGCTTCCAATGAAATCCGTGCTTCAAAAATAGACTGAAGTGGAAAAGAAGACATATTCATTAAGTAATAGTGGGTATGTTCTTGCGGTTCCTTACTCTCCGCATCCGTCCAGAGCGTCATAAACAAACTGATCGCTTCAGGACCGATAAGTGGCTGATAGAATAATGTAAGCATCTGTCGGTCATACGCAGAAAAAGGATGTGCTAATTTCACTTCGAAGGAATCGACAGGCTGCAACTCGGTGTAAAGCATTTCGACAATCGCCTCCCCTTCTAGTTAAACGCCTTACTTTTGTTCATCTTTCCTGTTTTGTAATTGTTGTAATTCGTCAATAAAGACTGTGATGTCTTTGTAGTGGCGATAGACAGATGCGAATCGAACATACGCTACCTCATCTACATCTACTAAGCGTTCCATCACCATTTCGCCTACTTGTTCAGAATCTATTTCGACATTTCCTGAGCTTCTCAGTTCTTTTTCGATAGAAACTACGATTTCTTTTAATTGTTCAATCGGGACCGCACGCTTTTCGCAAGCGCGAATTAACCCTCTCAGCAACTTTTCACCGCTGAATTCTTCGCGTGTCTTATCTTTCTTTACGACAACTAAGGGAGAATGCTCCACTTTTTCAAATGTAGTGAAACGAAAACTGCATTTTTCGCATTCACGTCTTCTTCGAATTGAATGGTTTTCTTCCGCAGGCCGTGAATCAATCACGCGTGTTCCGTTGTAGTGACAAGCTGGACATAACATAGTTAGTTCCTCCGCATATTCATTAGTACTTTTCATTATAACAGAAACTATCCGTACAACAACAAACGGACATAGAAAAGCACTTCATCTCGTAAGATGAAGTGCCAATTCATTCATTAATTAAGAAGTTACTTTGTCCGTTAATGCAGCAGCGACTTTTTTCGCCAATTGCACAACACGAGCTGAATAACCCCACTCATTGTCATACCAAGCAAGTACTTTGATTTTACGATCGCCCATAACCATGGTAGAAAGTCCATCAAGTGTTGCAGATTCTGTTGTCGTATTGAAGTCGATCGAGACAAGTGGTTCAGTAGTAAAGCGAAGAATGCCTTTCATCGAGCCTTCTGCTGCTTTACGGAACGCATTGTTTACATCTTCAACCGTCACATCTTTCTCAACGTCTACTACTAAGTCCACTAGTGAAACGTTCGGTGTTGGGATACGCAGTGCCAAGCCGTGAATCTTCCCTTGAAGCTCAGGCAGTACGAGTGACAAAGCTTTTGCAGCACCTGTTGATGTTGGAATGATGGACTCACCACAAGAACGCGCACGACGTAAATCTTTATGAGGGTTGTCTAGGTTCTTCTGATCATTTGTATACGCATGTACAGTTGTCATGAGGCCGTTTACGATACCAAATTCATCATTCAATACTTTTGCGACCGGCGCCAAACAGTTTGTTGTACAACTTGCGTTTGAAATTACACTATGTTTTTCAACATCTAATTTGTCGTCATTCACTCCGAGAACGATTGTTACATCTTCATTTTTACCTGGAGCCGTTAAAATTACTTTCTTCGCTCCTGATTCCAAATGAAGTGCAGCTTTTTCGCGTGAGTTGAATACACCTGTTGATTCGATCACGATATCTACACCAAGTTCTTTCCAAGGCAATTTCGAAGGGTCGCGCTCAGTAATCAGTTGTACACGTTTACCGTCAACAACGATTGCGTTTTCTTCCGCTATAATCTCACCATCGAACACGCCATGTGTTGAGTCATATTTTAAAAGATGTGCAATAGTTTCTGCTGGATATGTAGCATTTACCGCAACTAGATTCACATCATCTTCCTTAATAATTTGACGGAATACCATTCGTCCAATACGGCCGAGTCCATTAATAGCAATTTTTGTAGTCATGAAAGGGATCCTCCTGCATATATGTTATATGTTATACTTTATATCTTTAATCGTTCATTAGTATAACACATATTATCGTTATGCCAACACTATTGCATCATAAATCTACAATTTAATTTCCTAACGTAATTATTTGGCTACAGCTTGCCATTTTTCTAGGATGTTTTCCAACTGTTTTTGAGTTTCTTCCACCGTATCGTTGTTATGAATAACCGCATCCGCACCTTGTTCTTTGATGCTCATATCCAATTGGGAGGCAATTCTAGCATCTGCCTCCGCTTCCGTTAGTTCATTGCGCGCGATCAGTCTCTGCTTTTGAATTTCCTTCGTGACAGAAACAACGATAATTCTTTCTACATAGTCATGGAGTTTGCTTTCAAAAAGTAATGGAATGTCCATGATGACAGTTTGATAGCCTTGGTTTACATAGTCTTCCTTTTGTTTGACCATTTGGCTTCTAATTGCAGGATGCATCAATTCATTTAACTGTTGCCTTTTTGTTTCATCACCGAAAACAATTGCTCCGAGCTGTTCACGATTTAGCGTTCCATCTTCTCGCAACACATCTGCACCGAATGTTTGCTGGATCTTATCTAGCAATGGGCTGCCTGGTTCTACAACTTCTCTCGCAATGACATCCGCATCCACAATCGGATATCCTTTTTCACGCAACATATTGGCCACGGTACTTTTTCCGCTCGCTATACTTCCTGTTAATCCAATTATCATATTCATCGCTCCTTATTTCTGGCAAGATGGGCAATAGACAGACGTTCTGCCCGCAATCTGTTTACTTTTTGTCGGTGTGTCACATTCCAAGCACGTTTTTTTCCCATACATATGCAGCCGATTTTGCATCGTACCTGCGTTGCCATTAACTGAACGGTAATCGGATATCGTACTGCCGCCTGCATCAATACTTTCTTGCAAAACTCGTACGATTTCTTCGAATAATAATTTTTTGCGCTTTCTGCTAATCCTTTCGGCAGAACGAGCAGGATGAATTTTCATATGGAATAATGCTTCTGTAGCGTAAATATTACCGCATCCTGAGATCACTTTCCCATCCATAATTACTTCTTTGATCGGTTTTCTTTTATACTTCGGAGTTTCTGCCATCGATAAAAAATGTTCCAGTGCTTCATCAGAAAAAGGTTCTGGTGCCATCTCTAACAAAGGAGGAAAATCTTCTTCCGTCTGCAAAAGGCGCATTTCACCGAATCTTCGTATATCTGAGTAGACTAGTAAACCGCCATCTTTCATTTCTAAAAAGACATGCGCATGTTTGCGAAATTTCTCTTCTGTAATTTCATCAGGAGAATTTACGACAAACCAAGCGCCCGTCATGCCAAGATGGCTGACGAGCAAGTATGGTTGATTTTCTTTCATCAAATGAAAATAAATATATTTACTGCGACGCACAATTTTCTCGATTTGCATATTTTCCATGCCGTGAAGAAAGTCGTCTACAGATTTCCCTTTAATAATCGTTTCTTTTCCAGCTGTTTTAGAAGTGACGACGGTATCCGATACAGATAGTTGCTTCACCGTCCGTCCTTCCACGAGTGGCGCAAGATCTCGCACCACTCCTTCTACTTCCGGTAGTTCTGGCATGTATATCCACTCACTTTGTTTCGTACCAAGACTTGCCATAATTCCAATCGACTTTCAATGGAACGTCAAGTTGGATTGTTTGTTCCATGACTTCCGGTACGATTTCTTTTAATTTTTCCAGTTCGTCCAAAGGTGCTTCAAAGATTAATTCATCATGCACTTGTAGTAGCATTCGTGCTTGCATATTTTCTTTTTCGAGTCTGGCATCCATATCGATCATTGCTTGCTTAATGATGTCTGCTGCAGTCCCTTGAATCGGCGTGTTCATCGCTGTACGTTCAGCAAAGCCACGCAAGTTGAAATTGGAACTTGTAATATCCGGCAAATACCGTCTGCGTTTCAAAAGTGTCGTTACATAGCCTTTTAGCTTGGCATCCGTAATACTGTCATCCATGTATTGCTTGACGCCTGGGAAGCTCGCCAAATACGTATCGATAAATTCCCCTGCTTCTTTACGAGTAATATTTAAACTTTGTGATAATCCATAATCACTGATTCCATAGACAATACCAAAGTTGACGGCTTTTGCTGCGCGACGCATATTGCTATCGACTTCTTCTTGCTTGACACCAAAAACATCCATTGCGGTTTTCGTATGAATATCCGCACCTTGCCGGAATGCTTCAATCAATTTTTCATCTTGCGAAATATGTGCAAGTACACGCAATTCAATTTGTGAATAGTCGGCCGCAAACATAATCCATTCTGTTTCTGATGGAATGAATGCCGCACGTATTTTACGTCCTTCTTCTAAACGGATCGGGATGTTCTGCAAGTTCGGATTGATCGAGCTCAATCTCCCCGTCTGTGTTAAAGCCTGTTGGAAACGTGTGTGGATCTTTCCGTCTTCATGGATCTCTTTCGTTAGTCCTTCAATATATGTTGAATTTAATTTACCAAGCTGTCGATATAATAAAATATGTTGAATGATTTCATGTTCACTTTCAAGCTTCTCTAGCACATCCGCAGCTGTTGAGTAACCTGTCTTTGTTTTCTTGATCGGAGTTAAACCGATTTTCTCAAACAGAATAACGCCCAGCTGTTTAGGCGAGTTGATATTGAATTTCTCACCAGCCATTTCGTAAATCGTCTTCTCAATGACTGCGAGACGTTCCGATAGCTGTTCTCCGATCGTTGCTAGCACATCCACATCCGTTTTCACACCGGTTACTTCCATTTTACCTAGGATCTTTGCCAAAGGTAGTTCCAAATCATGGAACAAGTCTTGCTGTTCATTGTCTTCTAACTGTTTTGTGACGATTGGGAACAGTTCCCACACTGCATGTGCTTTTCGCGCGGTATGGTTGGCAAGTTGTTCAGATGCCGGTACAGTCCGTTTAGCACCTTTGCCATAGACTGCTTCATCGCTTTCTACACCATGGTAGCCAAATGAACGTGCGATTTCAGAGACTTCATTCGTTGAAAATGAAGGATTGACGATGTACGCCGCCAGCATGAGATCGAATTCTGCACCGTTTAGTTCCATGCCAAGTCGTGCAATCGCTGCATAGGCTGATTTAGAATCCGAAACGTATTTACGAGTAGCATGATCAGAGATCCAGTTCTTAAAGAGATCAGAGGATGTAGCTAATTCTATAGAAAGAAAGTACGTATCTGTTTCATTCGATAGTCCAATACCTAAAATGTCTTCGGATAAATAATTATCTCCATCTATTTCGACATGTAGAGACATCGTATCCGTCAGCATCGCTGAAGTAATTTCTTCTACAGTGTGAACGGCAATTTCTTCTAGTGGTTGAACTTCGATAGGTGCATCCATCTTTTCAAGTAATGATTTAAATTGTAACTCTTTATAAAGCTGGATAACTTCTTCTTCATTACGACCCGCATAGTCCAAATCGTTCAATGACACCGTAATCGGCGCATGTACTTCAATCGTCGCAAGTTCTTTACTCATGAATGCTTGATCTTTATTATTCACAAGATTTTCTTTCATTTTCTTTGCGGTGATTTGATCGATCGATTCATAGACTTTTTCGACGGAACCGTATTCCTTCAATAATTTCAATGCCGTCTTTTCACCAATTCCAGGCACGCCGGGGATATTATCAGATGCATCGCCCATCAAACCTTTCATATCGATGATTTGTAACGGTGCAATTCCGTATTTTTCTTCGATATGCGCTGGTGTGTATTTTTCGAGATCGGTAATACCTTTTCTTGTAATACATACTGTCGTCTGATCATTCGCAAGTTGTGTTAAGTCTTTATCACCTGAGATGATGACAACTTCTGCTTCAGCATCACTGCACTCCCTGCTCAATGTACCGATAATGTCGTCCGCTTCATACAAGTCAAGTTCATACTGTGTAATTCCGAATGCTTCAATGAGTTTACGAATGTACGGGAATTGTTCCGATAACTCTGGTGGGGTTTTTTGACGTCCACCTTTATATTCCGTATACGTACTGTGGCGGAATGTCGTTTTCCCTGCATCCCACGCCACAATCACATGCGTCGGTTCTTCATTGGCTAAGATAGTCTCCAACATCATCGTAAAACCGTATACCGCATTTGTATGAACACCTTTTTCATTCGTTAATAAAGGTAAAGCAAAAAATGCACGGTATGCTAAGCTGTTTCCATCCAATAAGACGACTTTCTGTTTTGTCAAAATTCATCCCACTCCTTCATGTTCGTCACTATAAAAAAACGTCATTTTCATTTAGTTTACCACGTTTGGCAACTCTAATGAAAATGACGCACTTATGATTACTCCATATTGCCTGTTAATAGCTTGGCATACGGTGAATCTGCCGGAAGAATGATCATCGTTTCATCATTCACGACTTTTGTATAAGACTGAAGTGTTCTATACAGTTTATAGAACTCAGGATCTTTTGCATACGCGTTGTTATAGATTTTTGCAGCTTCTGCTTCACCTTGCGCCGTTACAATTGCTGCTTCTTTTTTTGCTTTTGCTAGCATTTCTTGCACTTCACGATCTGTTTCTGCTTCAATCTTCTGCTTCTCTGCATCCCCTTCTGAGAGGTATGATTGAGCAGTCGAATCACGTTCTGAAATCATACGTGTATAGATCGATTGTTCGTTTTCTTCCGGTAAGTCGATGCGCTTCATACGGACATCCACTACTTTGATTCCGTAGTTGCCATCATCCAAGAATTTATTTACTTTTGCTGTGACATCGTCATTCAAACTTCCGCGAGAAGAATCTTCGTCATTGACAACATTGACGTAATCTAGACGTCCCATTTCATTTCGGACAACAGAGTAAATAAACTCTTCCATTCTCGCTTCCGCATTGACGATATTACGTGCGTTCGAAATCATTTTTGCTGGATCTGTAATATGCCATATTGCATAATTATCAATGATGATCCGCTTCTTATCTTTTGTATTGATTTCAGCTTCTGACACGTTAGAAGTCATACGGTTTTTCGGCAATGTACTAACACTTTGAATGAACGGTATTTTCATATTCATACCAGGTTTTTCGATAATTCGTGTAATCTCACCAAACTGACGGACGACACGGTACTCATTCTCTTTTACGATAAATAAGTTGGATAACAGAATAACAAGAATCGCAAAAACTACTGTTAGCGAGATAATGAGTTTCGTATACTTTTTCATATCAAATGCTTTTTTCGGTCGCATCTGTGTAACTTTAGGATCTGATTCCGGCCCCGGCTTCTGTGCACTTCTTTTTTGATCAGTTTCCCCCATCTTCTTGAGGGCATCTTCTATCTTTTTGAAAGGGTTTTGTTCGTTACTCATGAAGCTTTCCCTCCTTTTTCAGCTGACGTATCCTTTTCTTCAGTAACCGGCGGCTGATCTTTTTGCAATTGCTGGAGTGGTAAATACTTCATCGTTTCTCCGCTATCATTCATAATATAAAGATTCGCTTTAGGAAGAACTTGCTCCAATGTCTCTAGAATCAGACGCTCACGTGTGATGTCTTTACTTTTTGCATATTCATTATACAAATCGGTGAATACCGCTACATCACCACGTGCTTGTTCAATACGCGCAGTCTTTTTCCCTTGTGCTTGTGATTTGATCGCATCACGTTCACCAATTGCTTCTTTCGTTCTCTGGTTTTCATATTTCTTCGCTTCGTTAATTTTTGTATTCTTCGTTTCACGCGCATCCGTTACAGCGGTAAATGCCGCACGTACTTCTGCGTTCGGTAATTCAACGTCTTGCAATTTTACGCCTTGTACTGCGACACCGATATCATATTTCTCTACTAAACTAGTCAATAAATCACGTGTCTTCGCTTCAATTTCAGCTTTTCCATCCGTTAACGCGGCATCGATTGTGGAACTACCGATAACAGAACGAATAGAAGCAGATGCTGCGTCTCTTAAGATTTCAATAGGATCTTCTGCATTGAATAAATACTTCTTCGGATCCACAATACGCCATTGTACTGTTAGATCGGTCAGAACGATATATTCATCACCTGTAATCATCTTCGTTTCCTTATCTACGATTTCACCCGATTTATCTTGCTTGTAACCGAAATGGATACTATACGTTTCCTTGGATAAAATCTCTGTTTTTTGAATCGGCCACGGCAATTTGAAATGTAGACCTGAGTCCGTTACAGGTGCACCCGCTTGTCCAAATGAAATGACGACAGCTTGTTCAGACTCGTCAACTGTGTACCATGTAGTAAAGACGATCAACAAAAGTAATAATCCAGTGATAAACAAACCGATTGTCACTAGGATCCTTTTTGTGCTCATATCTGTTCCCCCTTTTCTATGTATAACTACTGTACGGAACAGTAGTCAAATAAGTTTCAACTTTCTTTACTACTGTTGTTCATGGATAGGCAAGTGTATGCGGAAAACCGTGCCGACACCGACTTCACTTTCTACTGTGACGATTCCATGATGTGCTTCCACTATATGTTTAACAATCGCCAGACCTAGCCCTGTCCCGCCTGACTCTCTACTTCTAGCGCGATCTACACGGTAAAAACGTTCAAATAAACGTGGTAATTCTGATGGCATGATACCTATTCCTTGATCGCGAACCGTAATTTCCACGTACTCCTCCACTTCTTCCACCAAAACTGTCACTATCGTTTCTTCTTGTGAATAGGCAATCGCATTATTTAATAAATTCACCATCACTTGTACTAAACGATCATGATCGGCAGGAATCATTACTTGTTGCGGAATATGCAAATCGATACGCATATCTTTTTCCTGAACTTTTGCTTGTACAATTTTGATGGATTGCTGAACAACGTCAACCAAATCGACAGGTTTTCGTGTAATTTCAAAACTGCCTCGTTCCATGCTGGACAAGCGCAATAAATCCTCGATCAATAATTGCAAACGATTACTTTCTTTATACATGATCTCCAGGAATTCACGTTTGATAACAGGATCTTCTACCGCTCCGTCTAGCAACATTTCTGAAAAGCCTTTAATAGACGTAACAGGTGTTTTGAGTTCATGAGAGACATTAGCCACAAAATCTTTGCGCACTTGCTCAAGTCGAACTAGCTCTGTAATATCATGCATAATAATCACAATTCCGAGCCAGTTACCATTCTCACCAATTACAGGAGCTCCATATACTTCTAAATGACAAATACCTTCCTCAAGCAATACTTTCGATTGGAATGTACGCACTTCTTCCGTCAAGAAAATCTTTTCAATTTCAATTTCAATATCTGAAGGTAATCCAATATCTTTAAATGTTTTCCCCATCAGTTCTTCACCGTCACGATGAAAAGTTTCTTCAAACACGCGATTGACTAAGTTCACTGCGCCATGTCTGCCGAACATCAGGAGACTACTGCCAATGCTACTAACCAATGTTTTTAAGCGCTCCTGCTCCATTGCACGAAGCGCAAAGTTGCCTTGTAGTTTCTGTGCGACTGTATTGATTGAATTCGTCAGTTGGTAGTTCATCTCACTGTCTTCATTATTTGCTCTTGCCAAGTAATTTCCCTGCGCCAACTGATGCGCAACACCCATGAAGTGGTCAATCGGTTGAACATACTGTTGAATAATCTTCGCCAACACGAACATCATGACTATAAACACTAGGACGAGCGTGAACAGTAAGTAGACCCAATACGTTTGTTGTATGCCCGCATCCACATTTTCTCCGAATAAATGAAAAAATTGTCCTAAGATAATTCCTAGCACAATTAACAGAATGGATAAAATGACCGCGGAAGCCGTTAAGAGTTTTGTATAATAGTTCTTCATCTAGTTTTGCTCCCCGAACTTGTAGCCAACGCCTCTCATTGTTTTGATATAGCGCGGCTTTCTCGTATTTTCTTCGATTTTATCGCGCAGATGACTAACATGTACGTCGACAATTCGTGTATCTCCCGCAAAGTCATAATTCCAGACAGCTTGAAGTAGCTGATCTCGAGTGAATACGCGATGTGGATTCTTCATAAAATAAACGAGCAACTCAAATTCTTTCGGCGTGAACTCGAGTAGTTGGTTATCTAAATAGACTTCCATGCGTTCAGGATAGACTGTCAATTGACCCGCTATCAATTTCTTTTCCACTGTATTCTTACGTTCTCCTGTTCGCCTCAAAACTGCACGTACTCTAGCTGCCACTTCACGGGGACTGAAAGGTTTAGTCATATAATCATCGGCGCCCATTTCAAGTCCAATGATTTTATCCATTTCTTCTCCTTTGGCGGTTAACATAATGATGGGTGTTTCAATGTCTTGTTTTCTCAACATACGGCAGACTTCTAAACCGTCTATTTTGGGCAACATTAAATCCAAAATAATCAAATCGGGGTGTTCATCCAACACTTTTTCTATCGCTTCTTCTCCATCATTCGCAAGTACCGTTACGAAGTTTGCTTGTTGCAATGTAAATTCAATCAGCTTTTGAATGGATTGCTCATCTTCTACAATCAAAATCTTTTGTTGTTTAGTTTCCATCCGCAAGTTCCTGTGTCTGGCTTTGTTTAGAAGGAAGCTTTTGTGGGGCGATGACCACTATTTCTCCACTCATTACTCGCTCACCTTCTTGATCCGTTGCATCCACTTGAATCGTTACTTGGTTCATTGCAACGTCAAGCTTCGTAACTTCTAGGACGAATTCTACAATAGCATAGTGGTAGACCGGTTTAGGGAAATGCAATTGTTGGTTAATAATATGTGCACCTGGTCCCGGCATGTGTTTGGAAATAGCCGCCGTAACAATCCCGGTCAACATGATAGGCGGTACAATCGGCTGTCCATATATCGTCTCCGCTGCATAATCATGTTGTAAATAAAGCGGATTCGCATCGTTTGTCAATCCTAGATACAGCATTAAATCTTTATCCTCGATCTTTTCGGTCAAATGTAGCCTCTCACCTAGTTCTAACTCCGTTATATCTTTTCCTATAGCCTTACGTTTGCTTTTCAACAAATAATCTCCTCCTCTATTTCTTCAATCTTCAATGAAAAAGCTGAAAATTACTTCAATAAGTAAATTATAACAATCCGTTCTTCAAAAATCGAGTTAACACGAAAAAAGATCGAACAGCCAAATAGCCGTTCGATCTTCAACCTATACGCTTACACTAGAACACTCATTACCGTACGTACAGAATCAGCAGACTTTTGAAGTCCAATCTTCTCATCGTCAGTTAATTCAAGTTCTATGATTCTTTCAATACCGCCTGCACCTAGAACAGTCGGTACGCCTAGATAAATGCCATTCATGCCATATTCGCCTTCTAAGAATGCGATAGATGGCAATACACGTTTTTGATCTTTCAAAATAGCTTCTGTCATTTCAACTAACGCAGCGGCTGGCGCATAATACGCAGACCCATTGCCTAACAAGTTGACGATTTCAGCTCCACCTTTGCGTGTACGATTCACAATTTCTTCTAAGCGACCAGCTGAGATCAAGTTTTCTAATGGTACACCACCAGCAGTAGAATAACGTACTAGAGGTACCATATCGTCTCCGTGACCACCCAATACGAAGCCTGTCACGTCTTTTACCGACAGGTTTAATTCCTGCGCGACAAACGTACGGAAACGAGCCGTATCAAGTACACCCGATTGACCGATTACACGTTCTTTAGGGAATCCTGATTCTTTATAGACTGTATACGTCATAGCATCAACCGGATTCGTCAAGACGATGATTTTCGTGTCAGGAGAATACTTCACAATTTCAGCTGTTACGGATTTCATTACTTTTTGATTTGTCTGTACTAAGTCGTCACGGCTCATTCCAGGTTTACGCGCAATACCTGCAGTAATTACCACTACATCAGAGTCTTTCGTATCTTCGTAATTGGATGTACCAATGATGTTGGCATCAAACCCTTGAACCGGACCAGCTTCCAACATGTCCAATGCTTTGCCTTTCGTAGGATTTTCCATAGCTGGAATATCTACGATGACGACATCACATAATTCTTTTTGAGCTAAAAGGAATGCAGTTGTTGCTCCAGTAAAACCAGATCCGATAACCGATACTTTTTTACGCTTCAATGACATGCAAAACTCTCCTTTGTCAGAACAATATAGTAGAAAGAGGAGGATTTTCATCCCCCTCTCGTTTACTTCTTATAGGTTTTTGATTAATTCGTCAGCGAATCCAGAAGTGCTTACTTCTTCTGCATTGTCCATTAGACGTGCGAAGTCGTATGTCACTACTTTAGATGCGATAGACTTTTCGATAGAAGCAGTGATTAGATCACCTGCTTCAGTCCAGCCAAGGTGTTGAAGCATCATAGTGCCTGATAGCAATAGGGATGAAGGGTTAACTTTATCCAGTCCTGCATATTTAGGTGCTGTACCATGAGTCGCTTCAAAGATTGCATGACCTGTTTCGTAGTTAATGTTCGCTCCCGGAGCAATTCCGATTCCGCCTACTTGTGCAGCAAGAGCATCAGAAATATAGTCTCCGTTCAAGTTCATTGTAGCTACTACGTCGAACTCTTTAGGACGAGTAAGGATTTGTTGCAAGAAGATATCAGCAATTGCATCTTTAACGATGATTTTGCCAGCAGCTTCTGCATCAGATT
The DNA here is from genome assembly GCF_002743245.1 of Sporosarcina sp. P26b. Taxonomy (NCBI): domain Bacteria; kingdom Bacillati; phylum Bacillota; class Bacilli; order Caryophanales; family Caryophanaceae; genus Sporosarcina; species Sporosarcina sp. P26b. The sequence continues at coordinate 261,813 of NZ_PDYW01000001.1, read as the reverse complement.
GTGCTTTGTTCGCAGCATCTGTTCCTTCTGCGTCTTTAATGCGGTCATATTGCTTCCAAGTGAATACTTTGTCGCCGAATTCTTCTTCAGCTAACTCGTAAGCCCAGCTTGCGAATGCGCCTTCTGTGAACTTCATAATGTTACCTTTGTGTACAATTGTTAGAGACTTGCGTCCTTCTTCAATTGTATAGTTCATTGCAGCACGTACTAAACGCTTCGTACCTTCTTCAGAAATTGGTTTGATACCAAGACCAGAAGTTTCAGGGAAACGAATATTTTTAACACCTAATTCAGTTTGAAGGAAGTTAACTAATTTTTTCGCTTCGTCAGAACCTTTTTGGTACTCGATCCCAGCATAGATATCTTCAGTGTTTTCACGGAAAATAACCATGTCACAATCCTCAGGACGTTTCACGGGTGAAGGTACTCCTTCGAAATAACGAACCGGACGCAAGCAAGTGTAAAGATCTAGTTCTTGACGTAGTGCTACGTTCAATGAACGGAATCCTCCACCGATCGGCGTAGTAAGTGGCCCTTTAATCGCAATTAGATATTCTTCAATTGTGTCAAGAGTTTCTTTTGGAAGCCAGTCACCAGTTTCGTTGAATGCCTTTTCTCCTGCAAGAACTTCTAACCAATTAATCTTCTTTTTTCCGTCATAAGCTTTTTCAACAGCTGCTTCGATTACGCGTGAAGCTGCATGCCAAATATCCGGACCTGTGCCATCGCCTATAATGAAAGGAATCGTTGCGTGATCTGGGACGTTTAAAACACCGTTAGTTACTGTAATCTTTCCATCATTAGCCATTATTGATATCCTCCTGAGTTCAAAATCAGTGGGCCGGTATACGAGATACCGCCCCACGAATTTACTTTTTTTTATCGTTCATTGATTGGAACATACTTCTGCATGCCTGGTCCAACGTACTCTGCACGTGGGCGGATCAAGCGGTTGTTTTCGTATTGTTCTAGGATATGTGCAATCCATCCTGAAAAACGAGAAACTGCAAAAATAGGTGTGAAAATATCATGATCGATGTCTAATGAATGATATACCGAAGCGGAGTAGAAATCAACATTTGGAGGCAATTTCTTTTCTCCAGTGACAATTGCTTCGATTTGTTCAGACATATTGTACCACTTTTCTTCACCGCGAAGAGTAGTCAATCGCTTAGACATTTCACGTAAGTGCTTCGCACGTGGATCACCTTGACGGTATACACGGTGTCCGAAGCCCATGATTTTTTCTTTGTTAGCAAGCTTTTCACGAATATATGAATCGACCTTATCTTCATCGCCGATTTCCATTAGCATATTCATAACCGCTTCGTTTGCACCGCCGTGTAATGGACCTTTAAGAGCGCCAATTGCAGCAGTTACGCCAGAATACATATCAGATAGAGTCGCTACACAAACACGCGCAGTGAACGTAGATGCGTTCAACTCATGGTCTGCGTGTAGTACAAGTGCTTTATTGAATGCTTCTTCAGCGATATCAGCAGGCTCTTCCCCAGAAAGCATGTAAAGGAAGTTTGCCGCATAGCTTAAACCTTTTTTAGGTGCTACTGGCTCTTGTCCTTTTCTGATACGTGCGAATGCAGTAACTACTGTTGCAACTTTAGCCTGAAGCTTAACTGCTTTCTTGTAGTTTTCTTCTGGTGACATATCTTCCGCTTTTTCATCGTATAATCCTAGAAGCGAGATTGCTGTACGAAGTGCTGCCATTGGATGCACTTTGTCGATTGGGTACGTTTTGAAGTGATCAAGAACCCCTTGTGGAATTTCTGCGTTATCTTCTAACTGCTGTTTCAATTCAGCAAGTTCCTTTTCGTTTGGCAAACGTTTGTGCCAAAGTAAGTAAACTACTTCTTCAAAACTAGCATTTTCTGCCAGATCATCGATGCCGTATCCTACGTATGTAAGAGTGTCATCGATAATGGAACTGATTTGAGTTTGTGCTGCCACGATACCTTCCAAACCTTTTGTTGCTGTCATGATATTCGCTCCTTCTTCCCAGTTTGGTCATCTCCCTGAAGCGGAGTGCAGAACGATGACCATCTGCTAATTATATTTTTATCTAAAACGCTTACAATGACCATTATAAGCAACTTTAACGGTTTTGTGAATGGTAAAGATGTTTTTTATTTATTATTACCCGAAAGGAATGGACAAATCCGTATGATATCCATCGACTCCAAGCGCTTCCAAACCTATGCTCGTCAATGGTTGCCGGCTATATTAATCGTGATTTTCCTTATCGTAATCCCACCTATAGGATTTGCGATAGTTTTCGCTTTCTTCACTGCTCCGCTTATGAATTCTTTAATTGCGCTTACAAAACTGCCGGCTTTTCTAGCTGCTTTACTCATAATGGTGGTGCTTGCCTCTTTAGTATACACCTTTCTATTTCTATCAATCAACGGATTGATTTCTGTCATATGGACAATGGAAGATCAATTAGGTGTAATTATCGAAATGATGGATAGCAAAGGCTGGAATTTACATGCCGCCGCAGAACAATTTATTCAATTAAGTCATGAGGCAATGGAAGGGATCATTAGTTTACTGCAAAAAACGTTCCAGCAGATTTTCAGTACATTTTTATTCATTATCGCGTACTTTTTCGCTTTACGAGAAAGTGCCACCAATCGTTTTTGGTTTTTAGTTTACTTCCCTAAAAACTTCAGACAGGTAGCACGCAAGATTTTTGATAGGTCAAGCCGTTTAATGGGGCATTTCTTCTCGGTCCAAATCCGCTTATTCTTCATGACCTTTATATTGATGGTGATCGGTTTTTGGCTACTTGATTTTGAATCATTCTTAACAAAAGCATTCTTAATATCGTTAGTTGACAGTATTCCATTCCTTGGAATAGGACTAGTTTTTCTTCCGATGATTGCTTTTTCTTTCTATATTGATGATATACACATCGCGATCGGCTTATTGGTCCTATACATCGTACTACTCGTCAGTCGTCAGATGGTTGAATCACTTCTTTGGGCACACGCATTTAAATTGCGAACCGTACACTCCTTCATTATTACCGCTTGTGCAGTGTATTTATTCGGGTTATACGGTATCATGTTTTTACCTTTTTTCTTATTTATCGCATTGAAAGTTAAAGAACATCCGACATTTACATAACTCGGATTTGGCCATTACGGATTTTATTGTAAATCCATTTGACGATAAACGGATACAAAATTTTACGTGGACCACTGAACAATAATAATAGTCCTGCAATATCTGTTATGAAACCTGGCATTAATAATAATAAACCACCCAGTAAAATACACACACTGTCGACTAGCGCTTTACCAGGCGTTTCTCTATTGGCCATACGAAACTGTAAATCGCGCCATGCACGCAAACCTTGTTTCTTGGCTAGGTAAGCACCGCCGATACCGGTCGCGATAATAATTAAAATTGTCGGCATGATCCCAAGTGTTTTACCCGAAAACATTAATAATGCCAGTTCAGAAGTTGGCACAATGATGAATAATGCTAGTAACCATTTCATATAGGAACCTCCAAAAAAGACCGCTCTCTCTTTACGAGAAGCGGTCTATATATTTTTATTACAATACTTTTGCGTGACCGTTGTAGATTACACCGCTCGCTGCATCCATTGTAATGTCACTGCCATTCTTAATAACCGATGTAATGTTTTCAGCACCTACGATTACAGGTATACCTAGACTCAAACCAACAACTGCTGCGTGGCTAGTTAGTCCCCCTGTTTCGGTGATGATGCCTGCGCATCGCTCAAGAGCAGCAAACATATCACGGTCTGTAGAATGCGTGACAATGATGTCACCATCTTTGATTTGTGTTAATGCTTCTTGTGAGTTCTTGATAATCTTCGCTTTACCGAAGGCGACGTTTTTGCCGATACCTTGGCCGCGACCAATTAAATCCCCAATAACGTGTAATTTCATCAAGTTAGTTGTACCCGCTTTACCGACCGGTACACCTGCAGTGATGATCACTACATCGCCATGAGTGACATATTGGTGTTTAACACTTTCTTCGACTGATTCCTGAAGAATACCGTCGATGTCGAGTGCTTTCTTTCCAACGATTGGATAAACACCCCAAACAAGTGTCAGTTTATTGGAAATCACTTCTGAACGTGTTACCGCAATAATAGGAACACCCGGACGGTACTTCGCGATCATTGTTGCAGTTTGACCACTTTCCGTTGGTGCCAAAATTGCTTTAACATTCAAGTTAAGAGCTGTATAAGAAGCAGCTTGTCCAATTGCTTCTGTAAGATTCCCTTCTTTTTCTCTCGTTCTTGTGGAAACGACAGAATGGAAGTCCATGGATTCTTCAGTAGACAAAGCAATTTTGCACATTACTTTTACAGATTCGACGGGGTACATCCCAGCAGCTGTTTCACCAGAAAGCATGACAGCATCTGAACCGTCTAAAATCGCGTTGGCCACATCACTTGCTTCAGCACGTGTAGGACGTGGGTTTCTTTGCATAGAATCCAGCATTTGTGTCGCTGTAATAACAGGTTTACCATACTGGTTACATTTACGGATCATCATTTTTTGTACCAAAGGAACTTCTTCAGCGGGAATTTCTACTCCTAGATCTCCACGCGCAACCATTAGGCCATCAGACAATTGAAGAATTTCGTCTAGATTGTCTACGCCTTCCTGATTTTCAATCTTTGGTACAATATGGATATGTCCACCATTGTTATTTTCAAGTAATTCACGGATTTGAATAACATCAGTTGCACGACGCACGAATGAAGCTGCGATAAAATCAACGCCCTGCTCAATACCGAACAAGATATCCTCTTTATCTTTATCCGTAATTCCTGGCAATTGCACAGATACATTCGGAACGTTGACACCTTTATTATCTTTTAAAGGGCCTGCGTTAATTACTTTTGTATGAATTAATCCTTTTTCGATATCTTTGCCTGTTACTTCAAGTTCAATCAAGCCGTCGTCTAAAAGTACGAATGAACCGCGATCGACGTCATGGATTAACTGTTCGTACGTAACAGAAAATGTTTCTGCAGTACCGAGTACTTCTTGCATCGAGATATCTACTGCTTGTCCTCTTACCAACTCGATTTGACCTTCTGTCATTTTATGAGTCCGAATTTCAGGGCCTTTTGTATCGAGCAGGATCCCAACTACTTTTTCTTTTTCAGCTGCCGCTTTGCGGATTCTTTCAATACGTATTCTATGCTCTTCTTGGGTGCCATGGGAGAAGTTCAGGCGTGCAACGTTCATCCCTGCGTCAATCAATTCTAGCAGTCCTTCGTAAGATTCACTTGCTGGACCGATTGTACACACGATTTTTGTCTTTCTCACTACTTATCGCTCCTCTGCGTCATGTCGACTCTGACTAATTAGATGGATAGTGTTTCTGCCAATTCTAATAATGACAAGTCCAACTTTTCTTGTTTAATAAAGACTTCTTCTAAATTATAGTCTACCACTTTATGATTTCTCATTCCAACAGCAGAACTTGTTTTTCCAGACAATAATGTTTCAACCGCTCTTGCTCCGTATTGGCTGGCAATTACCCGGTCACGTGCGGATGGTGAACCACCACGTTGTATATGTCCTAAAATAGAAACTCGGGTTTCGACTCCCGCTTCTTCTTTCAAAATATCTGCCAACTGTGTAGCAGACATTATACCTTCAGCCAGTACAATAATGCTGTGTTTTTTTCCACGACTTGTACTTCGCTTAATCCGATTGACAATAGAGTTCACGTCAAACGGCTTCTCGGGTAATATGATGGATTCGGCACCGCCGCCTAGCCCTGCCCATAATGCTAAATCTCCTGCGTCACGACCCATTACTTCAATAATAAATGAACGCTCGTGGGATGTTGCCGTATCCCGGATTTTATCGATGGCTTCGACGACAGTGTTTAGTGCGGTATCGAACCCAATCGTAAATTCCGTACCGGTTATATCATTATCAATCGTAGCAGGTACACAAGCACACGGAACACCCATTTTAACTAATTCGTACGCTCCTCTAAATGAGCCGTCCCCACCAATGACTACCACTCCATCGATACCATGGAGCTTGATTTGCGCAAGAGCTTTCGCACGACCTTCTTCCGTCATAAACTCCGGGCATCTAGCGGATCGCAGTACAGTTCCACCGCGCTGGATAATATCTCCAACAGAGCCAAGCTGGAATTGCTCAATTTTGCCATCAATCAACCCTTGATAGCCATTGAACACACCAGAAACTTCCAATCCTTCATAAATCGCTTTTCTGACTACGGAACGAATTGCCGCATTCATTCCCGGTGCATCGCCACCACTTGTTAAGACCGCAATTTTTTTCATGTCGATCCCATCCTTTAATCATGACTTGTATGTACGAGCAAAAGACGCGGTTGCCCGCATCTTTTATTCCGAAAACACGCCAATGCTCCGGAATTTATTGTATCGGTTATCAATCAATTCTTCTGATGATAAATCGCATAATTCCTTCAATGATCTACGTATAGTACAACGGATCTCAATAGCCTGTTTGTTCGCATCACGATGTGCACCACCAAGTACTTCAGGAATGATTTCATCAATGATGTTCATATCTTTCAAATCGGGTGCAGTGATTTTCATCGCTTCCGCCGCCTGTTTAGCAAGTGATGGATCTTTCCACAAGATAGAAGCTGCGCCTTCAGGTGAAATTACAGAGTACGTGGAGTTTTCAAGCATATGGATATGATTTGCAACTCCTAGAGCCAACGCACCCCCACTGCCTCCTTCTCCAATAACGATTGAGATCACAGGAACTTTCAAGCCTGCCATTTCAACGAGATTGCGAGCAATCGCTTCACTTTGTCCACGTTCTTCTGCCGCCTTACCAGGATACGCACCTTTAGTATCAATGAAACAGATAATAGGACGATTGAACTTTTCCGCTTGTTTCATCAGACGAAGTGCTTTACGGTACCCTTCAGGATGTGGCATACCGAAGTTGCGTTTAACATTTTCTTTCGTATCTTTACCGCGCTGATGTCCGATAATTGTAATAGGCGTTTCTTCAAATGAAGCAATTCCGCCTATTATGGCTTCGTCATCTCCAAAGTTGCGGTCGCCATGAAACTCAAGGAAGTCTTCAAACAAACGAGTAATATAATCTTTCGTTGTAGGTCTTTCCGGATGCCGAGCTACTTGTACACGATCCCACGGCTCCATGCCTTCATAGATATCTTTTTCTAACTTCGACAAGCGATTTTTCAGATTGACAATTTCAGAAGAAAGATCTACGTCATTCATTGCTGTATACTCTTCTAATTCATTGATTTTTTCACGCAATTTTACGATAGGTTCTTCAAATGCGAGTGTTTTACTCATACAATTTCGATCTCCTTCCGTGCGTGAAGGCTCAGGATTTTATTCATCACTTCAGGCATTTCATTGCGATGAACTACCGCATCCAATTGCCCGTGACTTAATAAAAACTCTGCTGTCTGGAAATCTTCCGGCAGTTTTTCACGTACTGTTTGTTCAATTACGCGACGTCCCGCGAACCCTATTAGAGCTTTTGGCTCTGCCAAGTTGATATCACCAACTGAAGCGAAACTAGCCGATACGCCACCTGTCGTCGGGTATGTCATAATAGAAATATACAATAAGCCTTTGTGGGCATGTCTTTCAAGGGCTACACTTACTTTAGCCATTTGCATTAGACTAATGACCCCTTCTTGCATACGGGCACCGCCACTTGCCGAGAAGATCAACATAGGAATTCCTAATTCAGTAGCTTTCTCTACAGCTCTTGTGATCTTTTCGCCAACTACCGAACCCATGGATCCCATACGGAAATGTGCATCCATTACAGCAACAGCTACTCGGTTCTCTTGAATGGTTCCGACACCAGTAAGCACGGCTTCGTTGAGTCCAGTTGCTAATGCGTCTTTTTCAACTTTTTCTGTATAAGCAGGGAAATTTAGCGGATTCTCTGTCTTTAAATGATTATCCATTGATTCAAAGCTGCCTTCGTCAAATAAATGATCGATTCGTTCTTGCGCCGTCATTTTATAATGATGCTGACAAGAAGGGCAAACTTTACCATTCTTCAACAAGTCCTTTGTCAAAATTACATGCTTACACTCGGGACATTTTGTCATGATTCCTTCTGGTACATCTGCTTTACTTTGAGCAGACGGCATTGTATGTTGGTCAACTTTTGGTTTCTTTTTAAATAATTGCTTGATACTCAATTCGTTCCCCTTCTTTCTCCCTCAACTTGATGCATCCATTTTTCATACCAAGTTAAGGCTTTTTCCGTATTACCTGCCATTATTTCGTCCAGCAGTTCATGCACAGTTACTATTTCTTCATCTGTTGCAATAGCTACATCGAAAGAAACTCCACTATACTGTTTCAATAAAAACCAAATTTTCAAGGAGAGTCGATTTTCAGTAGCGACAATAGTTTCGCGCACTATATCTTCACGCAAAAACACAGACTCTTCTTCTCGCAATTTACTTTGCATGCCTTTCCATACAGGCAGCATACGCAGTTCTTCATTTTCTGTAACCGTTGTAATAGCTGCGCGTTCATGAATCATCCTTGTATCAACTACATCTTGGATAGATCGCGCTTGCTGCATAATAAACGTCGAGAGAACTTCCACTAACTGATGTTTTTTGAAATCGGATAGAAATGTTCCTTCGCCTCGTCTTGTTTCAATGAGGCCAAGCAATTCCATACTTCGTAACGCCTCGCGTACTGCCGTTCTGCTTACTTGCAGCTTTTCCGCCAGATGACGTTCAGATGGTAACTTATCGCCATACTCGATTTTTTGTTCGCTAATCAGTAATTGTAGTTCTCCGATAATATCCAAAAAACGCTTGGATGATGATTGTGGATTTTGCATGAGGAGAACTCCTTTTTCGTTCCATAAACAGAGTGGTCTGACCACCCTGCATACTAGCATACAAAAAAGTCGGCACTACGTAAAGCAATATCTTGAAATTACAAGTGTTTTTATTTCGTCATTTTTCGTACCGACTGAACGCTCGCTTAGTAAAAAGTCGAAGTATAGTCCATCATGGCGCAGATTGCGTCATGATGGACTATACAAGATTTTGCTCCTACACTTTTCAGTCTCCCGAAAGACTCAGCGACGCTAATTGCTCGACAATGAGTTGAACAGATTGATTACGAAAATCGATGCTACCTGACACTTGAACAAACGCTTCTTCTTTTAACTGGACGCTGATCTGTGCATATTGTTTCGGAAATACTGTACACGATATTTCTTCAGTCTCGTCCTGTATCGTTAGAAAAGCCATAGCTTCCCCCTTTTTAGTACGAATACGTTTGATCGATAAGATGATTCCTATACACGTTGCATTCGTTCCTCGGTTCAGAGAAAACAGTGACGCGATCGATGGGATGTGACTCGATGCATTTCTTTTTAATTGTTCCACGGGATGTTCGGATAAATAAAATCCTAACGTATCATGTTCGAAACCAAGCTTTGTCATCTGATCCATTGTGCCGCCTGGTGTATATTTGGGTTGGGAATTAAATTGAAATTGATCACTTAATGCATCATCTCCTATGAAGAGTGCATGCGAATGAGCAGCATCTATTGAAGCAAGAAGAACTGAGCGTTTTTGATTAAAGTCGTCAAGTGCACCTGCTTTAATTAACGGGATGATGGCTTTTTCAGAAAAATGATCGGCTCCTAGTGAGATGGCCATGTCAAACATCGATGACCAACTCCCCTTTTCCCGAGCAGCCGCCAATTGCTGATAAAATGCGAAAGTAACTCCTTTAATTGCGCCTAAACCGAGACGAATCGCATGTCCTTCCACTGTATGTGAATAACGGCTAGTCTTGACAGATGGCGGTAGTATCGGGATACCTTTTGCTTTCATTTCACGAATTACTTCCATCATCTTGTCTTTGCTACCAGTTAATGAGGAAAGGAATGCTGCATAAAAGTAAGTAGGTTCATTTGCTTTAAAAAATGCCAATCGATAGGAAATCATTGAATAGGCTACCGCATGGCTTTTCGGAAATCCATAATCCGCGAATTTAACAATTAAGTTGTATACATTATTCGCTTTGATTTGATCAAACCCTTTTTTACTTGCCCCCGCAATAAAGTGTTGCCGTTCCTCTTCTAATACTTGCTGATTTTTCTTACTGATTGCCCGTCTTAGAAGATCCGCTTCTGCCATCGTAAAACCGGCAATTTCCACCGCAAGTTTCATGATCTGTTCTTGATAAATGATGATACCGTATGTCTCCGAGAGAATAGGTTCTAGCTCTGGTATGTCGTAGACAGTTGGCTCTTGTCCATTTTTCCGACGACTATACAGCGGGATGAACTCCATAGGACCCGGTCGATATAACGCGTTCACTGAGTATACATCTTTGAAATTATCCGGCTGTATAGTCTTTAATGCACGCCGCATGCCTGGCGATTCAAATTGGAAGATTCCTGTTGTGTCGCCTTCTTTAAATACTCTGTACGTTGCCTGATCATCGAGTGGAATGCGTTCGAAATCAATGACCTGCTTTTTATTGTATTGAATCATTGCACGGATTCTGTCGAGTAGCGTTAAATTACGCAATCCCAGGAAGTCCATTTTCAATAAACCGACTTCTTCCACGTCTTTCATCGCCCACTGTGTCAGGAATACTTCATCTGAACCTATCTGCAACGGAACGTAATGTACGAGGGGATTCGCTGCAAGGACGACACCAGCTGCATGCGTCGATGCATTTCTCGGTAAATCTTCCAAGCGTTCCGCAGCTTGCCGCCACAGCTCTCTACGTGGCTCCACTTGAATCCAGTCACGTAGTTTCTTTGACTGGATAATCGTTTCTTTGAATGACCGGCCACTATTTAATTCATTGGACATGAATCGAACTTCTTCAGGCGTGAAGTCTAGCACTCTGGCCACGTTTCGTGCGACCGCTTTCGTTGACAACGTACCGAAAGTGATAATCTGTGCGGCATATTGTTTACCGTATGTACTTGCCACATAATTCACCACTTCTGTTCTGCGATTATCCGCAAAATCGATATCAATATCGGGCATCGTTACACGTTCGGGATTTAAAAAACGTTCAAAAAGCAATCCATATTTGATTGGGTCGACTTCTGTAATTCCGAGAGCGAACGCTACTAAAGAACCTGCAGAAGACCCACGACCAGGGCCGACTAGGATGCCTTCCGTTTTTGCGTAACGCACATAGTCTTCTACTATTAGGAAGTAATCGGTGAAGCCCATCTGATCGATGATGGATAGTTCGTAGCGAAGACGTTGTTCATATTCTTCTGACAGTGACTGGAAACGTGCTTGAAGTCCGTTTCGGCAATTTTGCTCGAGAAGTGAAATAGGCGCTTGACCGTCTGCGACTGGAAACTTTGGCATGAGGAAATCTTCTTTTTGGATAGTCACTACGCACGAATCCATAATGCCTTCTGTTGTCCGTAACCATTCTGGATGATCACCAAACCAATTAACAAGTTCTTCACGTTCTGGTAAATAAGCTTGTCGATAACGATTAGGGGGCTTTTGTGAATCATTCAATTTATAGCCTTTGCGTATGGCTGTCGCGACTTCGTAAGCTTGAAAATCTTCCTTATGAAGAAAGCGCGTTTCTTGACAAGCAGCGATCGGCAATTGACTTTCTTCACTTAATTGAATAATGCTTGCTTCGTCAGTATGCGCTCCTCCACCAGGCCTACCGATTCCAATGAATGTTGAAGCGTTAGAATCTTTTTCTGCCACTAGCTGCAAGACATGTAGATCACGCGCGTTCGCCCATGAGGAATCTGTCATCGCGCATATGATGATGCACCCTTCCCTGTAAGCTTGAAGCCAGTTGAGTGGGAGGTTTTCTTCTTCTCGCGTAGAAATGGCGCTGCTCATTTTCATTAGATTAGAGAAGCCTGTTTCGTTTTGTGCATAAATATAAACAAGTACTTCATGATCTTCGACTTCCAATGTGACGGACAAACCAATTACAGGACGGATGCCGTATTTAGCTAGCATTTTGCTGAACGATCGGACACCATATAGCTTACTATTGACGATAGCAGCAGAAGAAGCCCCTCTTTTTTGCAAAAGAGGAGCCAGTTCATCTAACTTTACAATTCCACGCAGTAAGTCTGCGCCCGTTACGATTTGCGGATACATCAGGTTCATTTCAATCCCTCAGCTCTGCTTAATAGTTTCTGCAAAGTTCTTGCAGTTTGACGATGATTTCATCTACTTCTGTCCATGAATATGCGGAAGCGCCTGAGGCCAGCGGATGACCACCACCATTATGTTGCATCGCTAACGTATTAATGACAGGTCCTTTCGAACGGAGACGGACACGAATTTGATCATTTTCTTCAATAAAGATGATCCAAGCACAAATTCCTTTTACATCGCCAAGTGACCCTACTAATTGCGAAGTCTCTGACACTGTGACATCGAATTGATCCAGAATTTCCTGTGTTAGTTTAATATACGCTGCTCCATTTTCATCGATTGTGAAGTTTTGATACACATAACCTTGTAGATGCAAGATTTTACGATCGACTTCGTACATCCCAGCAAACAACTCGGTGCGATCGAATGGTTGCTTGATCAATGAACTAGCTACTTCGAACGTTTTTTCAGTCGTGCTTTGGAACATAAAACGGCCTGTGTCACCCACGATCCCGGCGAACAGGAAACGTGCTGCTTCCGGAGACATTTCCCATCCGAAGGACGCGTGACCTTCCTCATAAATCGTATAGATCATTTCAGAACAAGAACTCGCGTCTGTATTCACCCAGCGCTCATTACCGTATGGATCTTCATTCGGGTGATGATCGATTTTCAATACATACGCACCTTTATCGTAAAGCGGTCCGTCAATACGGTCCGTGTTTGCAGTATCGGTGACAATAACAAGTGCACCTTCGTAATCTGCTTCAGTTACTGCATCCGGTTTTCCTAAATAACTTAATAGCTCATCATGTTCTCCTGCTGCGAGTACTTGCTTTTTAGGGTAATTCTTTTTGATAAGTTCTTTCAACCCCATTTGCGATCCGTATGCATCCGGGTCCGGTCGGACGTGACGGTGGATGATGATTTTTTCGTATTGTTCAATTGTGTCAATGATTTGTCGTTTCATGTATATTCCCCCAGGTTTCTGTACAAGTATTCGCAATTCCTTTTAAAAGCCGCTACAATGTATAGTGAACCTCGACGCGTAGGCCACAGGTTATTTTTCATGTAATGGAGGCTTTTTTGATGGAAATGGTTAATTTTATTTTTGTATTTGGTATAATCGCTTCCGGCGTATTCTATTTCGTTTTCAAAACGCGCCAATTCCGCACAAGCCCTATGTTTCCCATCCGTAAAAAGATGTATGCAAGCATGGCAGGCACAGCACTTGGTGCGCTATTGATTTTTTTCGGAATCAATCAATTACTTATCTTTGACGGTGCTTTAACATATATCGTGTCCGCTATCTTCATTTTATTCGGTGGCTATGTTGCGATATTTAACTTTAATGCTCAAAAACATTATAAGCAATTCGTAGCTGAAGAACGTGAACTAAACAAAGCTGATGTCAATTGACGTCAGCTTTTTATTTTTCAAAAAGCTGGAACGTCCCCATTGCTTTCGCTACAATACCATCATTTGATATCAGTTCGATTTCTAGCTTGATGAATCGACGGCTCAAGTGAATAATCTTCGGTTCGACTGTGACCGACGCACCAAGTTGTACTTGTTTGATGAAATAGATCGTCACGTTTTCTGGTACACTTTCGCCTCGTTTTTGAAGCTTGATCGCACGACTACCCGCTTCCGTCAAAATCGTTAACATTGCTCCATAGGATAGTGAACCAAATTGATTGGTCATCTGCGGCACAACGGCAAACTCTATTTTTTCAGGTGAATTGGAGATGGCTTTCATTTGATTCTTGACAATATCATCAATTGTTTCGCCTTGCTGTGGTTGACGTTGTGTCATTTGCAATGCTTTTAAGACATCTTGTCGACTGATGATTCCCTCTAAGACTCCGGCATCATTAACGACTGGCATTAAGTCGATACCTTCCCAAATCATACTGTGCCCTGCCGATGCGACACTCATTTTACCGTTAACAGTAATCGGACCAGGCGTCATGACTTTCCCTATGATATCCACATGCGGTTTACTGACGACATCACGAGACGTAATAATTCCTACTAATGTGCCATCGGCTTTTACGACAGGATAAGCGGAGTGTGATGTTTGGTGATTTACTTCATAGAATTGGTCAACTGAATCCTCAGGCGATAAAGTGACTGTACTGGCTAGAGGTGTCAAAATATCCTCCACCAATAAAATTTCCTTTTCAATCAGCTGATCATAAATTGCACGGTTTAGCATAGTGGCGACTGTGAAAGTATCATAACTTGTTGATATAACAGGCAAATTCATCTCGTCTGCTAGTTGCTTGACTTCATCAGTCGCATCGAAGCCACCTGTCACGAGTACAGCGGCTCCTGCTTTAATCGCTATTTCATGCGCTTTCAAACGATTTCCAACAATCAACAAACTACCCGCATCAATATAACGAATCATATCCTCGAGTTGCATAGCTCCGACTACAAATTTCGTTAATGTTTTATGTAATCCATCACGTCCACCCAGTACAACACCGTCTACAATGTTGATGACTTCTGCAAATGTCAGACGTTCAATATTTTCTTTTTTCTTTTTCTCGATTCGAATCGTACCTACACGTTCAATCGTGTTTACCAATTTTTGATTTTCCGCTTCTTTTATCGCCCGGTAAGCGGTTCCATCACTGACTTCCAATGCTTTCGCAACTTGTCGTACAGAGATCTTTTCGCCCACTGTCAAGCTTTCTATATAACGCAAAATCTGTTCGTGTTTAGTTGACATGATTTCACCTTTTTCTTCGACCTGATTTAAGGTTTCGGCTTTTAGAATATCATACCATAAGTCCATCAAAAATACGGTCTAGGACGCTAACAATGCGTCTTAGACCGTATTTATTTATTTCCTATTTTATAGCTCGACGGAATCCCCTGGTTGCATTATTTTCACTTCATGATTCGTCACAAGTGATTTGAAGTCTTCAGGCTCCAATTCAATCGGTGGGAACGTATTGAAATGAACAGGAACTGTTAGCTTAGGATTCAGCAACTCGACTGCTTTCGCAGCATCTTTAGGGCCCATCGTGAAATTATCTCCGATAGGTAGGAACGCAACATCAATTCCATCTTCTCCGTACAGTTTCATATCGCTGAATAAGGAAGTGTCCCCTGCATGATAAATAACTTTATCTTCAATCGTCAGCAGTAAACCTGCAGGCATACCCGTGTAAATAATTTCATTGTCTTCTGTTGTATAAGAAGAACTATGGAAAGCTTGTGTATATTTTACGGTACCGAAATCAAATTCCTTTGCTCCTCCGATATTCATGCCATGTGTTTTCAATCCTTGGAATCCAAGATATACGGCTAATTCATTTGGAGCAACGACTAGGATGTCTTCTCTTTTCGCGATCTCCATCGTATCCCCTACGTGGTCATTATGGCCGTGCGTCAGTAAAATCACGTCTGGCTTTTCGTTTTCTGCCTTTAGATCCGTTAATTTATTCCCTGTAATAAAAGGATCGATTAAAATAGTCTTTCCTTTTGTTTCGATTTTAACGATCGAATGGCCATGATATGAGATTTTCACAACGATCACACTCCTATTTTTAATCACTTATACACTCTATACCTTCTACAACACAGCGTAAAACCCTCTTTTTTGTTATACTAAGCAAAACAGAGGAGGTAACATGTTGATGAACATTCAAAAAGTACAAGATTTCTTAGTAAAACATAATATTGATGCAGCACTTATAACGAATCCAGATAACATATTTTATTTAACAGACTTTCGTAGTGATCCACACGAACGATTACTTGGTGTAGTGGTTTTCCAAGATGCTGATCCTTTCGTTATTTGCCCAGCGATGGAAGTCCCAGATGTAAAAGCAATCGGCTGGCAGCACGAAGCAGTAGGATATAAAGACACAGATAATGCGTTTAAGTTCCTAGAACAAGCCATCAATGAACGTATTCCTGCATTGTCATTACTCGCAATCGAAAAAGAACATTTGACTGTGGATCGATTTGAAATTCTCCAAGAGCGCTTCCCTGCTTTACAATTCGCTAAGTTGGATGACGAATTAGCTAAAAATCGTCTGATTAAAGATGATAAAGAACTTCAGCACTTGCGCAAAGCAGCGGAATTAGCGGATTATGCGATCGAAGTAGGTTGCAATGAAATCGCCGAAGGGAAAACCGAACTGGAAATAGTTCAAGCCGTGGAGCAAGCTGTTAAACAAAAAGGTGCGGAGAAGATGTCGTTTGAAACGATTATTGTGTCGGGCACAAAAACGGCATCACCACATGGTATTCCAGGAGAGAAAAAAATCGAAAAAGGTGATTTCATCTTATTTGATCTCGGTGTGGTCTATAAAGGTTATTGTTCAGACATCACACGGACGATAGTGTTCGGTGAGCCAACAGAGGAAAAGCGTAAAATTTATGAGACCGTTCAGAAAGCACAACAAGCAGCAATTGACATCGTGCGTCCGGGTACGTTAGCAATGGAAGTTGATCTAGCAGCTCGTTCTATTATCGAGGAAGCTGGTTACGGCGAGTTATTCCCACATCGTATCGGGCATGGTCTTGGTATTTCTGTTCATGAGTTCCCTTCTTTAACAGCTACGAATGATATGCCACTTCAAGAGGGTATGGTGTTTACAGTTGAGCCAGGCATTTATGATCCGACAATTACAGGTGTACGGATTGAAGATGATTTGTATGTGACGAAGGATGGCGTTGAGGTATTGACGAAATTCCCTAAGGATTTGAAAGTAGTTAAGTGAGTTAAAGACTGGCAAATGAAATTGAACCGTTAATTTCATTTTATATAAAAAAACTGAAGGCACTCCCTATTGCGGGGATGCCTTCAGTTTTAGGCCGTTACTTTACGTAATGGTCTTTTTTGTTGATTAAACAGTCTCTAGTACGTCTTCAACAGAAACGTGTTCTAGGCCTTGTGCTTCTGCTACTGCTTTGTATGTTACGTTTCCAGCTAGTGTGTTGATTCCTTTACGCAGGACTTCATTGTCTGTACATGCTTTTTTAACGCCTTTATTGGCAATTTGAAGAGCGTAAGGAATTGTAACGTTTGTTAGTGCCATTGTAGACGTTTGTGGTACAGCGCCTGGCATATTAGCTACAGCATAGTGAATGACACCGTGTTTTGTATAAGTCGGGTCGTCATGTGTTGTGACGCGGTCGGAAGTTTCAAAGATTCCGCCTTGGTCGATTGCAATGTCAATCACTACAGAGCCGGGGCTCATGGATTTAACCATTTCTTCTGTTACAAGAGTTGGCGCTTTTGCTCCTGGGATTAAAACACAACCGATTACCAAGTCTGCGTCTTTTACTGCGTTAGCGATATTGTATGGGTTAGATACCAACGTTTGAATGTTCTTGCCGAAGATCTCGTCAAGCTGACGAACACGCTCTACGGATAGATCTAAGATCGTTACGTGTGCACCGATTCCGATTGCAACACGCGCAGCATTCGTACCTGCTTGTCCCCCACCAATGATTGTTATTTTGCCGCGTGATACGCCAGGTACTCCAGCAAGCAAAATCCCTTTTCCGCCTCTAGTTTTTTCTAAGTATTGTGCACCAATCTGCGTCGCCATGCGTCCCGCAACTTCACTCATCGGTGCCAATAGAGGCAATCCGCCACCTGGTAATTGTACTGTTTCATAAGCAATTGCTGTTACTTTGTTTTCAAGTAGTGCTTTCGTCAATTTTACTTCCGGTGCTAAGTGAAGATACGTAAATAGGATTAATCCTTCACGGAAATACTGATACTCTGATTCTGCAGGTTCTTTAACCTTCAGTACCATATCTGCTGCCCATGCCTCAGCCGCTGTATCGACGATTGTCGCGCCTGCTTCTTTATACTCTTCATCTTGGAAACTTGAACCGATTCCAGCACCCTTTTCAATTACTACTTCGTGGCCAGCCGTTAGTAACGTTAATACACTTGAAGGGGCTATTGCCACTCGGTTTTCATTGTTTTTAATTTCTTTTGGAACACCAATACGCATGCAAAATCCTCCTAGAATTGTAATTTCTTTTCATTCGTTTTTTATTATCTCATTGTCGATTCATGACTATTTAATCTTATCAGAAAATAGCTAGATTTACCTCATTTTTTCAACGTTTTTCCATACAAACTTCATTTTCTAAATTTTTATAAAACATTTCGACAAAAAAGAAGGACTATCATAATCCACGTAGAATAAGAATAGTGTAGAAAGAATTTAACTTTAAGGATGGAGTGGTAATTATGGCACTTACGTACAAAGACATCATCGTAGCCGTGGATGGTTCAGATGAGGCTAAATGGGCTTTCAAGAAAGCGATCGCGATTGCAGATCGTAACGACGCAACTCTTCACTTGATCAATATTATTGATACGCGTTCATATGCGGCAGTTGAAGCATACGATCGTTCAATTGCTGAGCGTGCGCAGAAATATGCTGAAGAATTGTTGACTGACTACCGTAAAGAAGCAGTTGAAGCAGGCGTTGCAAATGTTGAGATTCACGTGGAGTATGGTTCTCCTAAGACATTGATTCCACGCGATATCGCGAAGAAACTCAATGCAGATTTGATTATCTGTGGTGCTACTGGACTTAACCGTGTAGAACGTTTCTTAATCGGAAGTGTTTCCGAGAATATCGTGCGTTCTGCGAAGTGCGATGTACTTGTTGTACGTACGCCTGAACATCTACAAGGCTAATATGTATGTAAAGGCTGTCCGGAAAGTCGTTCATTCGATTTCCTGTGACAGTCTTTTTTCTTCTATAGTTAGATGACGTCATAATACCAAGTTCGTTAAAAATGTCCCGCCTGTCGGTTAACAGGCGGGACATTTTGTATTTATTCAGCTGCTACTTGTAATGCTTCTTCCGGTAGTGGAATGTTAGCGATTCGCACTGTGTCGCGAGCTAGCATGATTTCTTCGTTTGTTGGGATGATAAGTACTTTAACTGGTGAGTGTGGGAAGCTGATGTATGCTTCTTCACCACGGATGTTGTTTAGACTCGGGTCGAAATATACGCCCATGAATTCTAATCCACGCATGACTTTTTCACGAACAATCGTACTGTTCTCGCCAATTCCTGCTGTGAAGATAATGGCATCTACTCCACCCATCCCTGCAGCATATTGTCCAATATGTTGGTGAATACGATCTGTGAATACGTCGAGAGCCAATTGCGCCCGGTCGTTGCCTTGTTCTGCTGCTTCTGTAATATCGCGTAAGTCACTAGAGAATCCACAGATACCAAGTAGTCCGGATTTTTTATTCAGTACATTGACTACTTCTTCGGCTGTTTGGTTCGTACATTCCATCATGTATGGAATGAGCGCAGGGTCAATGTTACCTGAACGCGTGCCCATGATCACGCCTGCTAACGGAGTGAAGCCCATAGACGTGTCCACTGACTTACCGCCTTTAACCGCTGCAATACTAGCACCGTTACCGAGGTGGCAAGAAATAAGACGTGTATCTTCAAGCGGTCTATTTAAAATCTTGGCAGCCCGCTCCGTTACGTATTTATGGCTTGTACCATGGAAGCCGTATTTACGGATTCCGTATTTCTCATAGTACTCATATGGTAACGCGTACAAAAATGATTTCTCAGGCATTGTCTGATGGAAAGCAGTATCGAATATTGCGACTGCTGGTATATTTGGCAACGCTTTCTTAAAAGCCTTTATTCCGACAATATTAGCTGGATTATGCAAAGGTGCAAAGCTTGATATTTCTTCAAGTTTCTCGATTACTTCGTCTGTAATTAACACTGAGTCACTATATAGTTCTCCCCCGTGAACTACTCGATGACCGAGTCCGTCAATTTCATCATAAGAAGAAACGACTCCCTCGCTTAGTAAATGTTCCAATAACATTTCAACAGCCATAGAGTGATCAGTAATATCTAATACTTTTTCGATTTTCTTTTCATCCGTTGCCATTGTGAAAATAGAATTCTCTAATCCAATGCGCTCGAATAATCCCTTAGTAATTTCTTCTTCGTTCGTCATTTCGATCAATTGGAACTTTAAAGAAGAACTTCCCGCATTTATCGATAATATTTTCGGCACAAATACCCACCCCTTAAAATAATTACGTCGTAGAACGTTAAAATTTATTATAGTAGCTAACAATTTTAAAAGCAATTGAATTCGAGTAATTAGCGCTTTCTTTTTATTCAAATATTCTTGAAATATAAAAAAAGAAGGAAGTGTGACGTAACGTCACTCCCCTTCTTCTTCCATCCAAACACTTAATTTATCAAAGAACTTTTGCATGGCCTTTGCATTTCCCAGCTCAGGTATTTTCGCTAACAAAACATCCGGCATGACATAGTTTTCGTTTGGCGGTTGTTGTAACAATAAAATACTTTTTGCAAAACGTTGATCCGCAAATATTGAATCCGGTAATTCAAGCAAACCTCTCAATAATTTATGCTCTTTGACAAAGTTCAGGATAGGTTCGGCCCCTTCAGCCGTCAATAGTTTGGAAGGGACGATGAATAATCCGTAACCACCCGGCTTCACATAACGCATTGATTGTTCAATATATAAGTAATGTGAAAAAGCATGACCTTCAGATGCCATGAGTTCATACTCCATAGCGACTTCATCATCTGGATAATAGCCTACAGGTATATCACTTACCACTGCATCGACTACATCGATAGGCAATGGACGAAGTGCATCTTGTAAATAAAATGATACTGGTAACTCCAATAAATTCGCAGTTGCAACAGCAATTTGAATCAATACATCATCGATTTCAACTGCGCTGGCAGAAGCGGAACCTTTATATTGATTCATTACAGTGAATAATAAATTCCCCGTTCCTGCAGCAGGATCCAAGAAGGTTACAGGTTGCTTTGTATCCACTAATTTATTGATTAGATAACCTATCAAGAAGCCGATTGTATCAGGCGTCATTTGGTGATGAGCTTGTGTAGACTGCTTTAATCCTTTTAATAAGGCGAGCTGGATACCTTTACGAATTTCTTCCTTATCAGGATCTTGCAAGTCTACTGCCGACGGTTGATCCAACCATTTTTCACTAGCTTCTAACACAGCGTCCAAATATAACCCATCAGTCGCTGCTGCATGGTTGTCGTAATACGTAAACACTTTTTCCATATTGCTCATTCAAAATTCCTCCAAGAAGAAACCCACCTCTTGTTCAGGTGGGTTTTTTAATTAATTCAATTCTTTTACTGCTTTAATCGCTGCATCATAATCGGGGTGGTCAGTTGCTTCGCTCACATACTCTACGTACGCTACTTTGTCGTCGCGATCGACTACAAAAATAGAACGAGTCAATAGACGCAATTCCTCAATCGCTGTACCGAATGCTTTACCGAATGAAAGATCACGATGATCAGAGTACAAATGTAAATTTTCTACCTTCTCATCTTCTTTCCAACGCCCTTGTGCAAACGGAAGATCGCAAGAAATCGTCATGACTTCCACATCATCACCAAGTGACGTTGCTTCATCGTTGAAACGCTTAGTCTGGATAGAACATACACCTGTATCAACAGAAGGCACTACACTAATCAAACGTACTTTACCTTTTGAATCGTCAAGTGTAACAGGATTCAAATCATTCGCAAGCACTGTGAAGCTTGGTGCCTGATCTCCAACTTTCACTTCTGAACCTAACAGATGAACCGGATTATCTTTGAATGTAACTTGTACCATAACTAACCACTCCTTTTAAACTAGTGTACTAAACCGTAGGGTCTTCATGCAACTGATGATGTTCAGGTTCAATGATTTTCTGTATTTCTTTTCTCTCAAATGTTCGTTCATGCACGACAACTGTGTCAGCAAAGACGTCGTGAAGTGCTTTCTTTTGAGGTAAAAACAAAACAAGTAAATAGGGAATCCATAACATTTGTGAAATAAAACGACCGAAACCTTCTCGGAAGATAACAGAACCCCACGTTGCCTTTTCCCCGTTTGATTTCATTACACGAATTCCCATGATCATTTTCCCTACCGTCTGTCCTGCAATTTTCGTCATGATGATAAAATATAACAATAACAAGACAAGTGCCGTTACTTTATACGGGCTAAATAAAAAGGCAGAAGGCTTAGTAATCGCGATATCGAGTACGCGGAATACTGGCTTGACAAAGATGCCGCTAATAGCCGAAATGATCAGCATGTCGATTAAAAATGCCCACAGTCTGATCCAGAATCCTGCATATTTCGGCACGAGCATCTGTTCAAGTCGCATGGTTGGTTGCGTATCCAGCAGTTCATTCGTCATGATTATTTCCCTCCTTGTTATTCACCGTATAAATACATCATGCGTGGCGCCGTATTTTCAGTCAGTAATTTTTTCAAAATTTGTGATTCAACATCTCCATTAAACACGTCATGTGCTTTCATGGAAAGAATAGCTTTCAAATTAGTCGGCATTCCATATTCGAATACTTCCGCTTTTTCTAAGTGATAATCTTCTTTCATCGCGGAAACAACGATTGGCAACTTGCCATAATCATCTGCAAGACCCGCTTCGATTGCTTGACGACCATTCATCACACGTCCGTCCGCAACTTTGCGAACAGCCTTTTCTGACATACCACGGCCATCTACAATAATATCAACGAAACGTTTATACGAATCATCAATCATTTCTTGTAACATCGCACGTTCTTCGGGTTTCATTTCTCTAGTCGGACTCATCATATCTTTATAAGGACCTGACTTGATTGTTGGGAATTCCACACCGTATTTCTCAGCTAATTTACCGTAATTGACAGATTGCATGATGACACCGATAGATCCTGTCAACGTTTCAGGGTGAACATAAATTTTATCGGCTGGTGCTGAGATGTAGTATCCACCTGAAGCCGCCATACCGCCCATCGCTACATAAATCGGAATCTTTTTCGAAGCTTGAATTTCTGTCAGTGCATCGTAAATATCAGATGACTCCAATACGCCTCCACCTGGAGAATTCACCGAAAGTACAATTCCTTTCACGGTTTCATCGTTTGCCAACTCATTCAATTGCGTCATAAATTGTTGATGGTTGTACTCAGCGCCACTGAAAATAGACGCTTCACCCGTATCTTGGATGACTCCATCCACTGTTAACACAGCAATTCTTTCGTTAGCACTTCCTTCTTCTACTACCGTTTCCTGCACTTGCGTTTCCATCAAGTTGATCTCACTAACAAAACTATTCCAGTCTCTAGTGAAAACCCATGACATGGCATTAATACCTACCGATACTACGATCAAAATCGCAGCAACCGCTACGGCTATCCATCTTTTTGCATTCATAAGTAAAGTTCCTCCTTTGTCCACATCTACTTATACGTTCCTCATCGTCCAAATGTTTCATTCATGCTACACTTATTCTATTAACTGAAAAAGGAGACGATTCAAATGACTACCCAACACGTAATTTTTCTTTTCAGCCGTCTTGATGAAGACACTATCCATAAAAAACATTTCGTTGGACAACGACTTAAAAGTGAAGGCTTCAAACTAACCGAAGACCACAGAGAAGCAACGGTCATTATTAGCATCGGAAGCGATGGAACTTTCCTCCAAGCTGTCCGCAAAACTGACTTTCGACAGGATTGTCTGTATCTAGGAGCGTCTGTGAAAGGTGCACATGGTGTATATTGCGATTATAAATATGATGATATCCGCTCACTTGTCGAAACATTACGGCAAGAGACTATTGAAGAACGACATTATCCATTACTTGAAGTAACCATTAATCAACATAAACCATTTTTATGTCTAAATGAATTCAGCATCCGTTCTACTATTATCCGCACATTCGTCATGGACATTTTCATTGATGATCTATTATTTGAAACTTTTCTCGGCGACGGTATGATCATCTCTACACCAACGGGCAGTACTGCTTATAACAAATCCGTTAAAGGTGCTGTGATTGACCCACGACTCCCTTCATTCCAAGTGACTGAACTTGCGTCGGTCAACAACAATCGCTATCGCACACTTGGCACTTCGTTCATCCTCAGTAACGAGAGAACGTTAACACTCAATGTCCAACAAGAAGGTAATGAATTCCCCTCCATTGCGGCAGATAACGAAGCACTCGGTATTAAACAAGTAGAAAAAGTGGAGGCGCGGTTAAGTCATAAAGTGGTTCGCACCGCAAAACTGCCAAATAACTCCTTCTTCGAAAAAGTGCAACGTACATTTTTCTGAATCAAAACCAAAAGGACTGGTCAATCGTCGAATTAAAACGACTTTCGGCAGTCCTTTTTCCGTACTAGTAGTGGATCAGTATCATTGATTTTGTTCTTTTTTACGCAATTCAATACGCATGATTTTTCCTGAAGAAGTTTTTGGTAACTCTTCCATAAACTCGATTTTACGTGGATACTTGTAAGGTGCCGTCAACTCTTTCACGTGATTTTGCAATTCTTTTACAAGCTCTTCAGTTGAATCTATAGAATCGTCACGTAGAACAACAAATGCTTTTACAACATTTCCACGTTCTGGATCAGGACTTGCGACAACTGCACATTCACGAACAGCCGGATGTTTAATTAACGCATCTTCCACTTCAAATGGTCCAATTGTATAACCCGAACTTACGATAATATCATCGCCGCGTCCTTCGAACCAGAAATAACCGTCTTCATCCTTTTTCGCGCGGTCACCTGTAATATAATAATTTCCTCTAAATTGCATCTTCGTACGTTCAGGATCATTCAAATACTCTTGGAATAACGCTGGTGTGCTCTTATGAACTGCAATGTCTCCAACTTCATTCGCGCCCGCTGGTTTGCCTTCATCGTTGATGACATCGACGATATTGCCCGGCGTCGGTTTGCCCATCGATCCAGGACGCGGTTCCATTCCGATCATTGTACCGACCAGAAGCGTATTTTCTGTTTGGCCGTATCCGTCACGCACATTTAGGGAAAATTGTCTTTCAAAAATATCGATGACTTCACGATTTAATGGTTCCCCAGCTGAAACAGCGCTTTTTAAGGAAGCCAATGAAAACTCATCCAGATTCTTCGCTTTTGCGATAAAACGATATTCAGTTGGTGTACAGCATAAAACATTTACTTTGTACTCATCTAAGAAATGCAAATATTTATCTACGTCGAACTTGCCATTGTAGACAAACCCCGTCGCTCCACTTCCCAGAACTGATAAGAACGGTGTCCATATCCATTTCTGCCAACCTGGTGCTGCAGTAGCCCAAACTATGTCACGTTCTTCAATGCCCAACCAGTTCGGTGCAGTCGTTCTTAAGTGTGCATATCCCCATCCATGAGTATGTACTACGCCTTTTGGCTTGCCTGTCGTCCCAGACGTATACGATAAAAACGCCATATCGTCACTAGCGGTATCGCATGCAGTAAATTCAGAAGAAGCATTTTTCTCTTTTTCGGCTAAAGATACTTCTCCTTCTTTTGCTTCACCGATAATATAGACTGTCACTTTGTCTAAGTTATTTACATGTTCTAATTGATCGGTGAATGCGTCGAATGCAATGATCGCTTTTGCATCACTATGTTCGATTCGATATTCAATATCGGAGGAACGCAACATTTCTGAACTAGGGATCACAACAAGTCCTGCTTTAAGTGCACCGATATATGTAACGTATGCTTCAATCATGCGAGGCACCATCACCAATACTACATCACCTTTTTGTAGCCCAGTCGATATCAGCGCATTCGCTGTTCGGTTGGCTGCTTTGATGAGTTCATCGTATGTCACTTCTTGTTGTTGATTTTGCGCGTCTACATAAATTAATGCTTTTCTACCGTCACCCGTTGCATATTTTTCGAATTCCGAAACGATGTTATAACGGTCTGGCGCAAGTAGTTCTTCACGGTTCATTTTCATTCCCCCTTTTACTTAATAGTACAAGTATACAAATAGAATCGTAATATTTCAAAATTTTATTTACTATTCACTATTATATTGTTCCAATATGTATAGTATGACGTGTTTTTGGCTTGGAAGTGAGTAAGGCTAAGTTGGGTACGTTAGGGGATTTGCGCTCTAGGCGGAAGCGTTCGGGAGGGTGGGCGGTGAACCACCCCCCTCGCTTCGCTCACCGGGTGTTTCACCTATCCCACTGATCCTCCCCGAGTCGCCGCCTGCCGCTCCAATCCTTGCAATGTAAGCGGGTGATATCTTTTGTTGCACACTGAAGTTAGGATTGTAATTATTTGAACTAGAACTGGAAATAAAAAAGTTTAAAACACAACAACCCATCACATACTAACGCCAATAAGTTATCAACATCCATCCACTATCAAAGTAGGATGGAAGCGGAAGTTGGCGGCGAAGTGCAAAGATGTGCTCCTAACATTACGCTTTTACTCGCAAAAGCCGTCCTTCGTAACGACTCTTCCCGATGGATCAGCTCGATCAGGTGAGACAACCAAAGAGAGCAAAGCGAACTGGTTGGCTCACCGCGAGCCCATGGGAAAGCGTCCGCCAACTGGAGCTTCCATCCCCATATACACTCAAACTCACTTACTACTCTTAAAGCATTGAACTTGAGCTTATGCTTAAATCTAAACCAATCCAAAAAAAGAATGCCCCAGAAGCGTTGTGGCTTCTAGGACATCCCATGTCTTACGATTTACTTAGTATAACCGTTCATTTGTGACTGAGCCTGACGCACTAATCGCTTTGTAATTTCTCCGCCGACGGATCCGTTGGCACGCGATGTTGAGTCTGGTCCAAGTTGTACTCCAAATTCAGAAGCAATCTCTTCCTTCATCTGGTTCAAAGCCTGTTGTACTCCTGGTACTAGCAGTTGGTTCGAGTTGTTGTTGTTTGGCATGTCGCTCACCTCCTTGTGACATTAGAATGGTCACTTTTGAAAATATCATGCAAGGAAGGTGATAGGTAATATTTTCTTTACAACAAGTCTTCGAAGTCGTCTTCCGTCTGCTGGCTTGGGATCGTTGTTACACGCTGGCTTGCGACTTCCGCCACCATGTCGTCGAACTCCTGGAAGCTTTCGTAGTACGCGACTTTTTCAACGCGCGGTTTCGTTTTATTGCTTGGTGGCGTGAATACAGTACAGCAATCGTCGTATGGACGGATAGAAATATCGTATGTTCCGATTTTTTGAGCGATCTCAATAATGTCCAATTTATCCATTGCGATAAGTGGTCGTAGGACAGGTGTATTCGTTACTTCATTGATAGCGGTCAAACTCTCGAGTGTCTGACTTGCTACTTGTCCAAGACTGTCGCCTGTGATCAATCCAAGCGAATTCGTGTCTTGACGTACTTGATCCGCGACTTTCATCATCATTCTTCTCGTAGTGGTCATCGACAAGTTGCTCGGTACTTGTTTCACAATCGCCTGCTGCAGGTCAGTGAAAGGAATGACGTGCAATCGAATGACTGCACCGAATTTCGCTAGTTGTCGGACGATGTCTTCTACTTTTTCTATTGCCAAATCACTTGTGAATGGAGGAGACGCAAAGTGAACTGCGTCGAAGGAGACGCCACGCTTCATCATCATATAGCCTGCTACCGGGCTGTCGATACCTCCTGACAATAACAATATAGAGTGACCATTCGAACCGACAGGCATACCTCCTGCACCTTTGTAGGTGTGTGAAGAGATATATGCTGCTTCGTGTTGGATCTCTACGTACAATAATATTTCCGGCTTTTTCATTTGTACGATTAAATCAGGGAACGTTTTCAATACATGTCCACCCAATACTTGTTGCAATTCCCCTGTATCAAGCGGGAATCGTTTGTCTACACGTTTGACGTCTACTTTAAAAGTCTTTCCCGTAGTTTCGTTCTTACCGAGTACCTTTAACGAAGTTTCTTTAATGACTTCTAATGTAGGTTCGCAAATTACAATTGGGCTGAATGATTGAATACCGAAAATAGAAGGCAAAATTTCAACTGCACGATCCAACTCTTCAGGTTTTTCTGTGTAAATGAACATCCGATCACGCTCTGCGCGCATTGTGACTGTGCTTAAATCCGACAAAGCCGCTTTAATATTCGTTTTCAGTTTACGTATAAATTTACTCTTGTTTTTTCCTTTAAGTGACATTTCACCATATCTAATCAAAATGGTATTCCAGTTCATTTCCCTACTCCTTTTCTGATCAGTTCGATTAATTGACGAACCGCTACTTTTAATTGTTCGATTTCTTCTATTGTTTGATCTTTACCTAAGCTAATTCTGATAACACCTTTTTCAAATTTCTGTGGTATGCCGACAGCTTCAATCACGTGACTTACATCGGAATTCTTGGATGAACATGCACTGGAAGTTGAAACGATCATGCCTTGCTGTTGCAAGAAATTAATCGCGATCTCTCCGGTAATCTGAGCAAATGCTACAGATAATATATAGGGTGCACTTGCATTCGGTGCCAATACCCTGCATTCGTCAAATTCCGAGAAAAACTCCACCAGCTCGTTTCGCCATTGTTGAAACTGTTGCAAATCCACTTCTTCCACTAGTAAACGGACCGCTTTCGCAAGTGCTGCTGCATGCGGCACCGACACCGTTCCACTGCGCAACTTATGTTCTTGACCACCGCCAAACACAATCGGTTGTAGTTGAATGTTTTTACGGTATGCTAGGAATCCACTATTTTTTATTCCGTACATCTTGTGAGCTGATAATGAAATCAGATCTGGGCCATCTGTAAAATCAACAAATGATAACTTTCCGAAACTTTGCACACAATCTGAATGGAATTTCGCGCGTGGAAATGTATGAATGATTTTCGCACATTGCTCAATCGGCTGGATTGTGCCTATTTCATTGTTGACATGCATGATACTAACTAAAATTGTATCATCCTGCAACGTTTCTTTGAGTTCGTCCAATGAAATTCGTCCTTCTTGATCTACCGTTAAATAATCGACAGTGAAGCCTTGCTTTTCCAAGTCTTGAAAAACACGTAACACGGAAGGATGTTCGATACTCGTTGTGATCAGATGACGTCCTTTGTGCTGATTCGCATATACATAACCTAGTATGGCAAGATTATTGGATTCTGTCCCGCCCGAAGTGAATATCCCTTCAGTCAGTTCAAGCCCTATCGCCGAGAGTACTTGAGTTCGCGCACGTTCCAGCAATTTCTCTGTACGTTTTCCTTCGGCATGAAGCGACGCTGGATTCGCGAAATAGGATACAGAAGCATCCATAAAGGTGCGAAGAACTCTCTCATCTGGTTTTGTTGTTGCGCTGTGATCGAAATACATATGTAAACCCTCTCTTTTCCTTGGGATTTAGCGAAACAAAGCCACCGGAAAACCGGTGGCTTTGTCGGAATATAGTTAGGCTTTGACCTGAATCATACCTTGAATTTTTTTCAAGGCTCCTGGTTCAACTTCTTCAACCGCGGTACCCGCTTCTTCCAATGCTCTTAAGTAGCGGCATTGCATGAAGGACTCTTCTGCTTTTAACAATTTATTGTGAACTTCAGGATGTGACGCACGGTAACGGTTACCGTATTGGATGATTCGTTCTACAAGCAATGCATTTTCAATCATGTCTTCAGCTTTCGCACAGACATCTGTGACGACGGCATCTGCTTTTTGAACATATGATTCAACCAATGCCATATTAAGCGGCACTTCTTCTAAACTTTGTTTCACGATAAAAATTTGTTCATCAGCTTCTTCAAGTTGTACATTCATATCATCAGGAATTCCTGGGATATTGGCACGGTGTAAATTACGATCTGCAATTTGAAGTTGTTGTGCAAGTGTCACAATGCGAGAGCGTACAAGATTTTCGTCAATGCGAAGGTTTTTGATGCGGTTACTGAACTTAGAATGTGCTTCAGAGATTGCATCCAATTCTTCCACTAGCTCTTGCAACTCGATTTGTTGAGCTGAGTAAGCTAAGTTTTTCGCGTCCTGACGTTCGATGAATATTTCTATTCGTTTCGCCAATGCGTTCAACTTTTGCAATGCCATTTGTGGAATAATAACCTCGTTTTCATTCAAACGATAACTTTGCTGAACGAATTTCACTTCTTCAATCGTATCTGGAATTGCATATTGAAGCTCTTCAAACAGATCCAACATTTGATCCAAATGCTCATCTACGTAATGACGGGAGCTAACTTCCTCTTCCAACACATCATAGAATGATTCGATTTCATCATGAATTTCATTCACTTCCGCTGCTACTTCTTCAACATCCAAACGCGCTAATAACTGTCGAAGATCCGCAATTTGTTGTTCGATTTTGTCGAAACGTGAAGGCATTTTCAGATGTCCTAGATAGTACTCCTGACCTTCCATTTCGATGATCCCTTTTCGCATTTCTCGCAATGCTGCAGGTATTTTCGTCTGCAACTCATTAAGTAATGTAGGAATCTCATCAAGTAAAAACGAAAAGCGTTCTTCTTTTGCTCCTAACACAATAACTATTTCACGAGCTTGTAGGTAATTACCATTTTCGATAAGTGCGTCATACTCCTCAAATCTTGGATTAAAGGATTCCCACTCTTTTTCTAAAGGCTCCACTGCCGGTCCGAATGCGTACTGATGAGCTAAGATCTTTTTGCGCGCTGCACGGTGATGTTCTTTTACCGTTTCTATTTCGAACCGATTTCTTTCTTCACTACCAATCAGTTCGTTTAGTTCCTGCAAGATCGTTCGCATCTCTTTTTCACATTCATTCAAGATTTCGCGGATTTGTTTTTCTGTTTCCGTAGCTTTCTTAAAACGGAAACGATCTACTTGCCCTTCAGCATCCAGTAAAAGCAAATCTACGTTATGAAGACGATCATCGACTACTTCAGTCCAAGTGTTGCGCCATCTCTCGAACATTTCTTCTGTTTCGCCCGTCATATTCAACTGCTTTACCTTCGTCATTTCTTCGAATATTGGCTCGCTTTGAATTTGTAATTTTTCTTGTTCCATTTCACTGATTTCTTGTATATGCTTTCGCCTAGACAGAAATGCCATCACCGTTAAAACAATGATGATAACTAATGGAATGATGATGTATATCATCTCGCTATGATCCCCCTATCCCACACTTCGCGCATAAAGTGACTACTTTAGATATTATAGTATATCGTAACATGTTTAAAGCATTTTCGTCTTCTATTCACATCTTTTTTAAAAAACAACGAACTTTTTATCACATCTTGGGAGAATTCAGGAAGGATCCACACATTTTTATGTTCTTTCTCTACAAATTTTGCGTCTATTTTATTTACGTAATGGATAGAAGGCCTTGTTCATTCAATTTTGCTGTTACTTGTTGACGAATTTGCAAAAATTCATGGCGTTGCGATCCAATTTGAATCAATGTCCCAGGATAGGCTTTTGCGATATGGATGCTTCCTTCTTCATTTGTTTGGATAAATGTTTTCACACCAGCATTTGATCCTGTTTCATCTAATTCAATATGTCTTCCTGCAATGACTTCCCCGCCCCGACAGACACCTTTAATCGTAATATCATGTAGTGCCGTAACGGAACAATTATAGACACCTTTCGAACGAATATGAATATCTCCATTACTATATAAAATACTATTCAATGCGAATGTAGCTTGCAATACGGACTCTGGCCGGATTTCTTCGCTGTATACTTCTAGTAAATTATTTGCTTCCTTAATCAATTTACGTAAATACAGGATGTTCGTTTGTTCCTCTCGTAGCGGGTCGATAAATAGCAGATACAATCGATCGGCAAAAGCTATCCACTCTTTATCTAATCGTCTCGTATGGTTTTTCACTAATTGAATAAAATGTTTATTCAATTCTGTGAAATCACTATACTTTTGTTCCAATAATAACTGAATGACTTGTTTCAATATAAAAGGTGCAACTTCCTCTGGATCTTCATTACGTAATGTAAAGATCTGAACGAGTGCCGATTCAATATTGCGTAAGTAGAGCAAAACCTCCGTTAAATCATTGACCATCATGGTAATAACCTTTTCCTGAATGCCTACCGTAACGGTAGAAGAAAATATACTGCCTTGTATGAATACCGATTTAGTCCCACGAATGGAAGCCTTCGTACAATTTTTCATAATTGTTATGATGCCAGAAGCCGCGATAAACATAGACGGATGGACGCTACCCCCAATCCATACGTCCCCTTCAAAATGAATATTGCCACTTTCCAAATTCACATCGGATGCATGACGATATTCTCGATTCACATAAATTTTTGCAAGCTTACTCCGCCATTCAATAACGGGTCTTCCGTCAATTTTCGCATATAGCTTATGCACGACACTATCTACAGTATCAAGGGGACGCACGATAATATCTTTAGGCGGTTTTACTTTATACGTTTCACCTTTCAAATTCTTGCCGTTACTCCCTTGTACCGCTGGGATATATGTCGCAATAAGCTGACCTGCCTTGACCGTTGGAATGAAATTATGTTCTCGAAAATCAACCAATTCCTCTTCGTCTTCCTCTATCTTTTTGAAGTTCAGGTGAATATCGAGTCGGGCATCCTGACTTTCTATAGGAGGAATTCCTCTCGCCACGATAATCTCTGTATACTCCAACGTATTCACGGCTTGCCGAATACCATTCAAGGAAATACCCGTATCAATTCCCATACTATTCAATTCTTCCACTAGCTGTTCTGTGGTCAGTTCATTGTATACATCTACTTTTTCAGATACTTGTATATTCAGGATTTGTTTCCATGGTGAATCCTGCAACGTACGAGTAATTCTCTTTCCTGGTGTCACGACAGCGGTTGCAACCATAAGATCTTCATCTAGACGTATCACAAAATGTGCAGCTACATCTTCTGAACGCGCACTGCATTCTACACTATCTGTCGACAATACAATCGTTCGCTCTGTGCACTCCGTTCCGTTGATCCGTAGTTCGACACCTATAGAAGGAACAATGATTGGATAGGTTAGTTTTCCGAACCGAACTTCTAATCTTTCATTATGAACTCGAACACCTGCCAAGATTTCTTCTGCTTGCTCATGAACACTTTCCTTTTTTTCTTTTTCATTGACTGTGACTTCTGCTAGCACTTTTCTCAAACCGAACATCGATGTACCTGCGGGCCGTTTTACATGGACATGCACGTCATCCATCGTCAGTTGCAAAATCTCCAGTGCTTCTTTGATCGCCTCTGCTACCGTTTCGGCTTGCGTTGTAATGGATCTGGCCATGTTTCCACCTCCATTCATATAGGCATTTATCTTCATATATAGTATAGCATATAACAGATTCTAAATAACTATATTTTCAAACTTTTCAATCCTAGCAACTATGATTTTACGTTTAAAGTTCTGCACGCTTCCTTTGAGTTCATTATCTGGTAAACTATGTACGAGAAAGAGGTGGGAATAGTGGATAATAAAGATCCGTATCAAGAAGAGTTGGATGATGATGAGCTGCAAGATTTAGTACTCGACGCACAGCGTGAAGCGTTAGAAAAAGCAGCTGCTGAAAAAAATGTTCGACGCACCTACCGCCCCTTCCCAAAGTGGATGTTCTGGATCATGGCAACTACTTTGGCACTCAGCACATTCGCCATTGTCTTTCAAATTTATTCAATCCCTGCGTTAGAATTTTTAAAAGCATCATCAGAGTTATCTTCTGATCCACAAATAGCAGAATATAAAGAAGCAGTCGTCGTAGTTGCTACTGAGAATACAAAAGGTACAGGCTTCTCTATCAATGAAGAAGGGACGATTATCACGAATTATCATGTAGTCGAAGGAAATGAATCGATGATTGTCTCTTTTCCTGACGGTCAACGATTTACCGCAAATGTTACAAACGTGTTTCCAAATATCGATCTAGCGATATTGGAAGTAAATGGAACGGACCTCCCTCATTTAACATTGGCAAAAGAAACGATGTTTTACGATCAGGAGCCGATCACATTTATAGGGAATCCGTTAAGTTTTTCCGGAATAGCGAATAAAGGCCACACAATTGATTACATACAATTGTCCGATTGGGATATTCCTGTTGTGATGATAAAAGCGCCTGTTTATAGAGGTAATAGCGGAAGTCCTGTTATTAATGAAGAAGGTAAAGTAATTGGTATTGTATTTGCTACGCTAGATGAGGAAACACATGGTAAGGTTGGATTGTTCATTCCTGTAGATGCTTATTATGATGCAATGGCTAATGAAGGAAGATAAGTTTTAGAAAGTGGTATGGGATTTACATTGCAGATAAATTCGTAGTAGTTTGAGATGTGTACACAAAAGTAAAACCGGTGAAAGGAATAATATCCTTTTACCGGTTTTTTAGAATCTTACTTTTTAGCGACTAGTAATAGTCTGCCTTTATCCAGTTCGCTTTCGCCTTCTTCAGCTTCTGCTTCTGATAGGCCAATTGCTTGCATCTGCGCGCGCAATGTATCGCCACGTGATGTGAACATGTTCTTCATCGCATTGAGGAAGCCCATTTCCGCCATACCTACTTGTTCTGAATCAAGTGCATCCGAAATTTTGTCTTCACGATCTTCGCTATGTGCGAAAATGAAGATTTCTTCATGTGTGTAGCCTTGTGCTACCAATTCTTCAATCTTCTTTTTTGCTTGTACCGCATTCTCTAGGAAAAACTTATTCATTTGTCATTACCTCCACATATATTTGTATTCGTTCTACTCATCTATACCTACTCTAAGCGATTTTTAAACAATAACGTTGATTTTCACATCCTTCGAACCATTGCTTGAATTTAAACTGATAAGAAGTGCGTATTTTACAGACAGAAAAACAAAATAATAGTCAGAATATGCTATACTTTCTTTATTGTTCATTTACAAAACAAGGGGGCTATTTCATTGTCGACAGGACGTATTGAAGCGGGTTTAGAGAAGATCAGGGAGTATGTGAGTGAAGAAGAAGCCGAACGTATGATGACGGCGGACGCATTAAAAGAACTGGCGCCAGATTTACGGAAATACATAGTGGAGTTTGCGTATGGTGAGATTTATTCACGATCTGGACTTGACAGCAAGCAACGACAATTGGTGACACTCTCATCACTTGTCACACAGGGAGCGACTACGCAAATCCAAACGCATGTTAAACGAGCATTGACAGTAGGTTTGACTAAAACGGAAATTGTGGAAAGCATGATGCAACTCATTCCATACGTTGGATTCCCACGAGTACAAACTGCGTTAACTGCTGCTAAAGACATACTTGAACAAGAAAAATGATAGAAAAATGCGGTCAAGAGATATCTCTTGCCCGCATTTTGTTCTTACCATCTAAAGATAGCAGCTGCGCCTGTTTCGACAGGCATACGTTCTTTCGGAAGAACGACTACTTCTCCTCCAGTTTTAAAAACGATTTCCGCTAAATCATCTAGCACGTCATCCACTGCAGTTTCTTCCAAATCTTTCGTCTGGATTTCTCCTGTTTCTAAATTAATTTTACCCGGATATAGATAACCGTCTTCCAATACAAGTCGTCTAATACGATCTTCACTCGCTGCCTTGGCAATTTCTTCAATGTTTGCTGAACCTTGATCACTTGCTTTAGCATTTTCAAAGTTCTCCACTAAATCTTTTGTCTTCTGCAAATACGTTGGTTCGACTATTTCCCAAGCCATTTTACGTAACTGCTCTAGGCTTAGCGCATCAAAGTCGGATTTAATACCATCGGCTTGCAAATGCGGGTTATGACTCAATTCCTTAAATTGCGTC
This sequence comes from Sporosarcina sp. P26b, assembly GCF_002743245.1. NCBI lineage: Bacteria > Bacillati > Bacillota > Bacilli > Caryophanales > Caryophanaceae > Sporosarcina > Sporosarcina sp. P26b. The sequence continues at coordinate 226,018 of NZ_PDYW01000001.1, read as the reverse complement.
TGATATTCGCCAAGTGTTACTAAATAAAGCGGGAGATCCATTGGTTTAGAGTAGTTTTCTGCAACCGTTCGATCTACATATCGGAAGTAACGTTCAATATCGATATCTATTTCATCTTTCTTACCTCCGTGACCGTGCATCATCGCCGTTCCAGCACCACCTGAGTTGCCAGTGCCTAAGTATGACTCGGTCACTTGATCACCAATCGCTTCTGCTTTCGTCTTCGCTAATTCTTCAGGGATCTCTACTTCCTCTACGCCATAGCGATTCCCTTCAAACAGTTTAAACTCTTGTCTATTCACGCCGAGTAGATGATAGCGATCTGCAGATTGGAATACACGAATAAGCGGTTTAATATGGAAACTATCAGATACAATCGCCAGTTCAGGCACGGGACGTTGCAGCCGATAGGCAATAATACGATCTTTCGTTGCGAATAACGCTAGTCCATCTCCTGCATGTGCCCAGAATGGACGCTCACCTTGAAGCTTCTCAAGTGGAGCCAATAAACTTTTCACTTCATCGGCAGAATGGTTTTTTGATAACTTTTCATGTACATTCTGTAATAAATTTTTAAAACGTATCGGATCTTGTTGATTTTCAGGTCTATACCGGTGGGTCGGTTGATAAATGGAGATGCATGTCTCCGCTTGCTCCATCAAAAACTTATGGGGAAATTCGTTTACAATCTCTACGTTCATCTTAATCCCTCCAATAAATATTTTCCTGTAGACAACAACAACAGGCTCTATTTAACTTGTTCCCTATTCACTTGTTTGTAAACTATTTGTTTATTTATAGGAGGAGAGCAAGGCCTTGACAAAAAATCACAATTCGTGTATAGTTATTGTTTGGGATTGATAACAGATCTGACGTAACAAAAGGCGTTCTGCAGATGTTTATTCGGAACACTTATTCATCACTGGCGCGACTATAGGGTCGCAAGGACGCAAAAGTAGGTAGGGTTTGCGTTGCTTAAGGGAAACAACCAGTAGAACACGACCGCGGCAAAAGAGGTCCAATCAGAATCTACATGCTATATAAATCAACACACATAATCGTTGTCAAACGTAACATTAGAGATCCTATTACAAAAAGCGAGCTCCCCGATATGGGACGCTCGCTTTTTTCAATTCAAATGGCTTCAAACGCTTGATCTAAGTCTGCCATGATATCATCCATATGCTCAAGACCTACAGATAAGCGTAGTAACGTATCAGACACGCCCATCTTCTCACGCTCTTCTTTCGGCACACCTGAGTGTGTCATAGTAGCGGGATGTTGCATAAGTGTCTCCGCGTCGCCTAGACTAACAGCCAATCTGATTAGCGTTAAATGATTCAGCAACTTTTGAGCCTCTTCTTTTCCACCTTTAATCGTAAAGGAAATCAATCCACCACCTAACTTCATCTGCTTTTGTGCAATCTCAAACTGCGGATGCTGATCATCAAACGGATAGAATACATCTTCTACTTTCGGATGTTTTTTTAAATACTCGAATAGGATCTTTGCATTGGATGAATGTCGTTCCATACGAATAGGCAAGGTCTTAATACCTCGCAATAATAGCCATGCATCAAACGGCGAAATGATGCCACCATAATCTTTTAAGACTGTACCATGCATTTTCGCTATCTCATCAGCATCTTTACCTACCAACAAACCTGCGATCACGTCGCCATGTCCATTAATGTATTTCGTCGCGCTATGCAGTACGAAATCTACGCCGAATGATAGTGGTGTTTGAATATAAGGTGAACAGAATGTATTATCCACTACCACTTTCAAGTTGTGGCGCTTCGCTACATTCACTACTGCTTCTAGATCAACTAATTCCATCGTGGGGTTAATTGGTGTTTCTACATATATACATGTCGTCTCAGGCTTCACAGCTTTTTCTATCTCTTCTTCCGTTTTCATCGAAATCAAATCATGTGTGATATTATATTTCTCTTCCAAGATTTTCAGCAATCCGAATGTACAGCCGTAAATTCCACGTGAACAAATCACATGTTCATTTGCTTTTGTCAAATGAACCAGCACTGCACTAACCGCTGCCATACCAGAAGCAAATGCAAGACCTGCTGCTCCCTCTTCCATCTTGGCGATACGTTCTTCAAGTACCGCTACTGTCGGATTCCCTAGACGCGAGTAAATATTTCCTGCTTCTTCACCAGCAAAACGCCGCTCTCCTTGTTCAGCTGAATCAAATACGTAGGTTGAGGTTTGATACAGTGGCACAGCCAAACTTCCCTGATGATCTTTGCTGTCGTATCCTTCATGAATCATTGCTGTTTCTTTATGCCAGTTAGTATTCTTCTGCATATCGATTCCTCCTAGTTCTACCTTATTCATAAACGAATGAATGCGCTTAATCCTTCTCTAATCTAGTGTACATCGATTAGTAAAAAAACGAAAGAACAATATCTTTTCTCTACCTTCTATATATAACGCTTGACCTAAAGGCAATAAATTGGTATGCTAATCTTTGTGTAAAATATTCGCAGCAGTTATGTGTTCTATTTTGTCCAGTCTATTCCTTTTTAAAGGTGCACCACGTAACCTCGAGGCTGCAGGGGCGAAGTTGCAAGATTATAGAATGGCAGATGGATTGAACATATCTGGTCTTATTTTACAACAAAATAAAACCAACAGAGGAGGAGTCTCTCATGGCTCGATATACAGGTCCATCTTGGAAATTGTCACGCCGTTTAGGTATTTCACTAACAGGCACTGGTAAAGAAATTGAAAAGCGTCCATACGCACCAGGACAACACGGTCCAAACCAACGCAAAAAACTTTCCGAATACGGAATGCAATTACAGGAAAAACAAAAACTACGCTTTATGTACGGAGTTAACGAACGTCAATTCCGCACTCTTTTCAACAAAGCTGGTAAAATGCAAGGTATTCACGGTGAAAACTTCATGATCCTTCTTGAAGCTCGCTTGGATAACGTTGTTTACCGTATGGGTCTTGCACGCACTCGTCGTGCAGCTCGTCAGCTAGTTAACCACGGTCACGTATTGGTTGATGGCAAGCGCGTTGACATCCCTTCATTCGCAGTTAAGCCAGGTTCTGAAATCTCTCTTCGTGAGAAGTCTCAAAACTTGAACGCAATTGACGAAGCTCTAGAAATCAACAACTTCGTACCAGATTTCGTTACTTTCGATAAAGAAACGAAAAAAGGTACATTCGTACGCCTTCCAGAGCGTAGCGAATTAGCTGCTGAAATCAACGAAGCATTGATCGTTGAATTCTACTCTCGTTAATAACAATAAAATCCCGTTGGCTGAGATTCTTCTCGGCTCGCGGGATTTTTTGTATTCTACTAAACACCTTTGTAGGTCAAAATTTGTTTGAATCTATTATGAACACGAAATGCGCCATTCGAAAAGTTCCGTCTTTATATAAAGGCATACTCTTTTCCCCAAGCAAAAAGGATCCTCAAAACGAGGATCCCTATCAGTATATTTATTTCCGACCTGTACGCACAAATTCGAGAATCTCCTCAACCGTCATACCTTTTACACCTAACGCTTCAAGCGTACGCGCGTCTTCCATTAGACTTCTTCCTAACAACAGCTGCCCCATCGTTGCTGCAGTTTGCATATGAATTGTCGGAAGATCTAACATATTTCCAAGTTCAATGAACGGAATTAGCCCCATCGGTATATCTTCTGTTAGGTAGCGCGTCTCTAACGTATGTTGTCCGCCGATGTCTTGATAAACCGGATTACTGCTGACTGATTCTGCTAACGTCTCTTTAAACACATCATACTCGATTTCTAACTGTTCCAAACAAGATGGTAAATCCAAACCTAATGCTTTAGCTATCGCCAAGCGTTCTTCATCCATTTTCTCTACATATTTTCCAATGCTGGGCGTGAATCCATCTACATAGAAACGCCATTCTTGATCTGATTCAATGACTCCTGTATTAAACAGAGTCGTAGCTGGATGTAAAATAGGATTTGTATTATCAAAACTAGTGACTAGTATACTGTCACATGCTTCAAATTGCGGGAATGCTTCTTGCAATATTGCTACAACCCGATCTGTTTCTGTAGCAGGTAACGCCGCCGTTAAAATACGATTCTTTAACCCAAATACTTGCGTCGTACCAGGCTTTATAATGCGGCAACCATACAGCAACGTATTCGTCTCTCCTAGAGTTACGTCAGCAGTACATCCAGCATCGTCTAATACTTTTCTAAATATAAGGGATCCGAATGAAGCAGCGGGATTTAAGATAACGATTTGACCATCCTGCAAATAAGGTGCACATGATTTAGCAACAGAGGCATGAGCAGTGGCTGGCACCGTCACAAAAACAACATCCGCGCCTGTTAGTGCATCTTCTATATTAGTAGTAGCACATGATACACTTCCAAAACCCGTTAATGCATCTTCGAGATACACGCCGCCTTGTTCTTGGATTACTTCGATCGTTTCTTCAAATATATCGTAAATCGTCACATCAAACCCCATCATTCCTAAGTGTCCTGCTGTAGTCTGTCCACCGTTTCCTCCACCAATAATCGTCCATTTCAATGTTTTATTCATCTAAAATCACTCCAGTCTGATATTTACAAAATTACGCTTATCATTCATTATTTTTTAAAATTAAAACGGACCCCAGTTTGTCCAAACACCGATAGCCAATATAATCATGACCCAGACCGTCCACTTCAACACCAACGGTCCCGCAAAACGAACCCATTTTCCAAATGGTACTGCAGCAATTCCAAGTGCAGCCATTAAGACAGGATGTGTAGGTGTGATCATATTCCAGTATCCATCTCCAGACTGAAATGCTTGAACAGCAATTTGACGGTTAATCCCAATGACATCACTAATAGAAGACATAATCGGCATGACTACGGCTGCTTGCCCAGTCGAAGATGGTATAACAAAGTTGATCAACCCTTGTGAAATATACATACCCCATGCCGCAAATACACTATGGAGATTTCCAAGTGGCACAGATATTGCATAGACTAGCGTGTCAATAATTTGTCCTTCTTCCATTACAACGAGAATTGCCCGTGAAAGCCCAATAATCAGTGCCGCTGCTGTCATCTCTGCCGCACCTTTCATAAACTCATCTGTAAACTGATTAAAACTACCATTAAACGCAATCATTCCGATGACAATTCCCATCAGAAGCATAAGAGCGGAGATTTCTCCTAAATACCAACCGTACTTTAGAACACCAAACACTAGAGCTACTAATGACAGGCCGAGAATCGCCATAATCCATTTATGACGTTTAGTCATTGTCAGATTCTCAAGCAACGTGGTATCTGTCTCAACCTCTTCTTCACCGACTAACAAACTAGTAGATGGGTTCAACTTGACCTTTTTCGCATAGCGCAATGTATGATGAATCGCAATTATGAGTCCACCAACCATAAGAATGGTTCTTAACCCAATACCTGAAAATAAAGGAAGCTCAGCAATCCCTTGAGCAATACCTACGTTAAAGGGATTTAATGGACCTGCAGAATACCCAGCATACACGCCTACCACAACGATGGACACCGCAACAATACGGTCATATCCCATCGCAATTGTTGCCGCTAAAACAATAGCGACGAATGGTAGTGTTTCTTCTGCCATTCCAAACGTAGCGCCTCCCATTGCAAACGCTGTCATTGCAATGATAATGAATATCGACTCTTTTCCTTTTAATCGATGAATTAATCTAGCGAGAGCTGCATTGATCGCCCCACTTTTCACGATAACCCCGAATACTCCACCCACAATTAAAACAAACGCAATAATTTCAGCAGCACCAACAATTCCACCAAATACAGACGAAAGAATCCCCCCTACCCCTACAGGTGTTTGCTCTGTATAATTGAAACTATCGGCAATGATAAGTTCCCGTCCTGTTTTTTCATCCAACGCCCGATCAAATTGTCCTGCAGGTACGATGTATGTAAGCGCAGCAACAATAACGATCATAAACATAAGTAAAGCAGTTGTCGTAGGTGGCTTAACTTTCCATTTCATATTCTCCACGTCCTTTACGTAGTTAGTGTACTTAGCTATTTGAGAGTATAGTTATTTATTAAAGTATAATGTTATAACATTATATACTATAGAAAACTATGCAATGCATAGTATCTAGACAATTATGTCAAATTCAGTTCTAAATAATACTTGTCTTTGTCTTGCTTCATGACAAACTTTGAATATTCGACTGCATCATCCGTGTCCGAAAACGTAATTCGTTCCCACACAAAAAGAGGTGTGTTTTGGCGAACCCCTAGCAACTCCACTTCTTTTTCATTTGCCACCGCACCAGAAAAGTAGTTTTTCGATCTTTTTAAAGTAATCCCACAGATAGTTTTTAATACATCATAAATAAACACATTTTCATCTTCGATCCGCTCTTCTGCTGGCCAGATATTTTGAGGAATGTACGTATATTCCAACGACACCTTTTCACCATCTTCGTATCCGACACGTTCTAAATAAACAAACTCTGTATCCACTGTCTTTTCTAACCTTTTGGCAATACTAGGATTTTTTTTATGATATTCATTGCAAAGTAGATCGTGGCTATTACTGACTTCTTCATCCATCCTTATAAACTCAGACTTATGAATATTCTTCTCCTTCTGCTCACCCGTTACAAATGTTCCACGCCCCCGTTGGCGAACAAGCAACCCTTTATCAACAAGGTTCATAATCGCTCGTTTAATAGTAATATTACTAACATCCAGCAAGCTAGCTAATTCCGTTTCGGTTGGTAGTTGGTGCCCTACATCCCAAATACCAGAAACAATATGTTCTTCTAACTTACTTTCAACTTGCGAGTACAGTGGAATCGCAGCTGACTTATCAATTTTCAAACAAGACATCCCTTTCTAGTAGAGTATAATGTTATAACTATTCAGATTATAGCAACTCAATAATACGTTGTAAAGATAATTCTGAAAACGTTTTCAATAATATTTTTTGAAACTAGCAAGGAAGTCATTATATGATTCAAGTGATTACGTTAATAAGAAGCGGGGTAAAATTTATTCAAAATGAACTAAAAAACTGCATCCTATCAGATCGACATTTTGAACATGTCTCTCTCATAGAATGCAGTTTGTTTTGCTATTAGTGAAATTAATGAAAGCGATATAAAATGTAGTTTATACAATTTGAACAATATATCGAATGTAAGTAATCTACATAGCCTTCCACCCTAGTCACAATATTCTTCCATGATCCGCAATGTAATACCCTTCAATTCATCATGTTCTGTAAATTGTTCGCTCAACATATCCGTAAGTATATTTTCGAGGAAGTATTCGACACAGTGCATATCTTGAAACTGCAAAATGGTTGTGAGTGCTTCTTCGTAGATTTCTAAAAATAAGGGTTCAGGATTATTCTTTTGGATCTCTCCAAACGATTCATATAGCAAATCCACTTTATCCGCAACCGATAAAATTCGGCCTTCTAACGAATCATCTTTCCCCTCTTTAAAACGTTCTAGATAAATACTCTGAAACTCCGCAGGAATTTCTTTTTCCACAAAGTTTTTCGTCATCTCTTCTTCTACTTCACTAAATAATTTCTTCAACTCTTTCGATGCATATTTTACAGGTGTTTTAATGTCACCAGTGAAAAGTTCCGCATAATCATGATTCAAAGCCTTCTCATATAAAAGCTTCCAATCTATTTTGTTGCCAACTTTCTCTTCTACCGTCCCAAGAAATTGAGCAATTTTTGTTACTTTAAATGAATGGCTGGCAACTGAATGTTTTTGATATTTAAATTTCCCCGGACATCTAATAATCTGTTCTAAATCTGATAAACTTTTAAAGTATTGATGTATCCCCATTGTCCTCATCTCCTAACGAGTTTCTGTTAGTAATTAAATACTACATCATAGTCTTCTCGGTAAATTTATATTGTTTCTGTACACTCTTTAACTCTGGTCTTTAATATTATTCCCTATCCCCAATGAAGTATGCTTACTATCACGTATTTGCACAATGGAGTTACAGGACTCTTATCATTTGTTCTGCATACATATTTCGAAACGAGGATACTCTCTGCCCCCTATATAGAGTCCAAATGCGAAAAGGATAGAAGGTGTGGAAATGTTTTTTTCCACACGACTAGATCTTTATTCTTATTATTAAAGTTATTTAAAGTTATTTGGTTATTGGTATGCCCCAAACTGACAGATGCATTTGTGCAATACCGACACATGAAGTTGTTCAAAACCGACAGATGGCTTGCTTACATTCGACATGCAATGGCTGACTGATTATTTTATAAAAATATCAAATGAAAAAGAACGCCCGTGGAAAATGGCGTTCTTAATTTGTATAAAAATGGTATTGTACCGTTTATCCTTCGTCTTCTGTAACTGAAACATATAATACGTCTCTGTAATAGAAACAATATAACGTTCCTTTACTATCTGTAAAAACGATATCGTTACTTCTAGAATTTGTAGCTATACTTAAAGCATCTTCTTTATCTATCGCTTCTACTATTCTTAAAATATTTCCAGCGTTAGCAAAGTGATAATGTACTCTGTACTTTTTCAAAATTTTCACGTCCCTCTAAATCTTATTATTCGACATAAAGATTGAAAACCCTTTTATTCATTCGATTAAATTCCAATTACACTATATTAATTACGAATGTACGTTCTTTACAAGTTATTCGAAACATGATAAGATAAAAAACACATATAGAGTATTTAAATCTCCAGTAGACGTTTATTATAAAAAAACACATATAAAAAATTAAAAGGAGGATTTCTATGACAGATCGAGAACTTCTTGAACTTTTGGTTGATAAAGTAACAAATATTGAACAGGATTTTTTCGGTGTTAAGACTGATGTTTCTTCGCTAAAGACTGATGTCTCTTCACTGAAGTCTGACGTCTCTTCACTGAAGTCTGATGTCTCTTCACTGAAGTCTGATGTCTCTACACTGAAGTCTGATGTCTCTACACTAAAAAAGGATGTTTCATCTATTAAAGAAGAGCAAATATTTATGAAACAGGCTATATTTGAACTGGATGCGCGCTCCATCGTTACTAGTCATAAAATTGATGCTTTAACTGAACAAGTCTCCTCTAATACAACAAAGCTAGATGACCTGCGCACTACTCAGCGCCTCGTAAGCGATCACGACACCGACATTCGTATGATCAAAAAAATGTTAACACAATAAAACACAGTGTTCTAGAGTACCTATGTATTAAATTTCTTTGTTCGCTTATGCTACCCTAGCTGTTTATTATATAGGTACTTTTTATTGGCCCCATCAGTTGTAATCTTCATTTCCCGCAAAAAAAGACACCCCCGAAGAGATGCCCCACAATCTACTTATTTGCGTAATTTATCATAAATCCGATCCATAATACTTACCATGAAAACTTCATGCTTGTTTAACGCGGCTGATGCAGCTTCCACGATATTTTCAGATCGCATAGCCGTTGCTTGTTTGTTCGCTACGTTCCATAGTTTGAACGCTTCGATTAATTCTTGATGCTCACCAGCGAAAATATCAGGTGGGGTTTCTTCTTTAACGGCTGCCGCCACATTAGCGAATAGCTTAGTCGCTCCTTTGACACCTTCTGGACTTTGTTCCTCAATGGCATCCATCATTTCATTAATCGCGTCGCCAATTGAACCTAATGTCATAGCGTACATCATATATTCCTTTTTCAATTCGTTATCTCCTAATTAAACAAACTTCACCATGCTATATTTCTTTTTACCGCGTCTCACAATTGTGAATGCATCTTCCAAACGTTGCTCTGCTCCTACTGTGAACGCTGTATCTGTAATGCGTTCTCCGTTAAAGGAAATTGCACCATTCGTTACATCTTCACGTGCTTGACGCTTCGATGGAGATACACCCGCTTGGACGATGAAGTCGACAATGTTTTGATCTGCTTTTTCCATCTCAACAGTCGGTACGTCTTTAAAAGCATCTTTCATTTCAGACGCAGTCAAGGCTTTTAAATCCCCGCTGAACAATGCGGCTGAAATACGGATCGCTTGGTCAAGTGATTCTTGACCATGAATCAATCGTGTCATTTCTTCAGCTAGTGTCTTTTGAGCTTTACGTAGATGCGGCTCTTCTTGCACAGATACTTCTAGCGCTTCAATTTCTTCGCGGCTAAGGAATGTAAAGATTTTCAAGTACTTCACAACATCCGCGTCAGCAGCATTGATCCAGAATTGGTAGAACTCGTATGGTGATGTTTTCTTCGCATCCAACCATACTGCACCACCAGCAGATTTACCGAACTTCGTGCCGTCTGCTTTAGTGACTAATGGAATTGTAAATCCGTATGCTTTTACTTCTTCATCATGCATCTTACGGATAACTTCTAGACCCGTTGTAATATTCCCCCACTGATCCGATCCACCAATTTGCACACGACAGTTGTAGTGATCGAATAGATGATTGAAATCTGCACCTTGCATAAGCATGTACGAGAACTCTGTGAAGGAAATTCCTTGTTCCAAACGTGATGCTACGTTATCTTTTGCCAACATGTAGTTGACGCTCAATAATTTACCGTAGTCACGCAAAAATTCGATCAATGACATTGAACCGATCCAATCATTGTTATTCACAAGTTTCGCGCCATTTTCTGTTTGGAAATCAAAAATCATTTCAAGCTGCTTTTTGATTCCACGAACATTATCCGCGATTTGATCTGTCGTTTGCAATTGGCGTTCTTCTGAGCGTCCAGAAGGATCCCCGATCATTCCTGTCGCGCCACCGATCAATAGAATTGGCTGGTGTCCGTGTAACTGAAAACGGCGTAGTGTAAGCATTGGAACGATATGACCGATATGCATACTATCTGCTGTTGGATCTACTCCACAGTATAAAGAAATTTTTTCGTCCGTAAGAAGCTTTTCTAATCCTTCTTCATTTGTCTGCTGGTATAGCAAACCTCTCCAACGTAAATCGTCCATTAATTCATTTGACATTTTCCATTTCCTCCTAATTTCAACGTAAAAAGTCCCCACACGATCAATAAATGATCATGCAGGGACGTTAGTTGATTAATTCATAACGCGGTACCACCCGGCTTGAGAGCTGAAAACTCTCCGGCTTTAAGGCGCAGGTAACGTTGCGCAAAACGTACACTCCAAAACTGTAATTCATGCATAGTGCACCGAACAGCTTCCACTAACCGCTGTCTCTCTATGACGGAACTCACTATCACTACTTCGGTTTTTTCGACATGTAATTTCGTATGTGTTCAATTTTACCCATCTTCCATTGAAAGTCAACATTTATTGCATAACTTCTGTTTAATCTATGATATAATGAGTAAGATTTTGGGGGGAGAAAACTTTGAATAACGAAAAGAATAATAGAATTAAGCAACTTGAAGATAAGTTTGAACAAGCGAAAAAAGAGCCTTGGGCCAAAAAACTTCGCATCGGTACCGGCGTACTTTGGAACTTGTTTATTTTACTCATTATCTTCGCCGTGATCGGTGCTGTATTTGCAGGTTCTGTTGGGGCTGGATATTTTGCTTCCCTAGTCGCAAAAGAGCCCTTACGTTCAAAAGAAGAACTTCGCGACCAAGTGTTTAATTATGAAGAAACATCTGAAATGTTCTTTGCGAACAACATTTATCTAGGCAAGATCAACTCGGACATTGAGCGCCGTCAAATTACACTGGATAAAGTAAATCAATATGCATTGGACGCAGTTCTTGCCACTGAGGATGAATACTTCGAAGAGCACAAAGGCATTGTACCAAAAGCAATATTCCGCGGAGTCTTCCAAGACGTTACGAACTCGGACAGTCAAACAGGTGGATCGACGCTAACTCAACAGTTAGTGAAAAACCAGATTCTGACGAATGAAGTTTCCTATGAACGTAAAGCTAAAGAAATCTTGCTGGCTATGCGCTTGGAACACTTCATGACGAAAGATGAGATACTCGAAGCCTACTTGAACATCATTCCTTATGGCCGTGATGTGACAGGACAGAATATCGCGGGAATTGAAACGGCAGCACGAGGAATCTTCGGAATTAAAGCAGCTGATCTAAGTTTACCGCAAGCTGCATATATCGCAGGAATTCCGCAGGCACCTTATACGTACACACCGTTTTATAGTAAGAATCAAGGAATTAAGGAACGCGAAAAGCTGATGTACGGGGTAAACCGTATGAAGACCGTGCTATTCCGAATGCGTGATGCAGGTTATATTACGGACGCAGAATGGAAAGAAGCAAAGGCTTACGACGTGACAAAAGATTTTAGACAGCCGTCACGACGTGCGACTGAACGATATCCGTATGTCACACAAGAAATTCAAAATCGCACAATCGAAATTTTAGCGGAAGTACTAGCCGAAAAAGATGGTATCGATAAAGAACGTTTTGATGAAGATTCCAAGATTAAAGAAAAATATGAAATCATGGCAGACCGTTCTATGCGAACAGACGGCTATCGAATCTTCTCGACTATCAATAAAGACTTGTATGACAAAATGAATGAAGTGGCTGATATCTTCCAGTACTACGGATTTACGTATACTTCAGAATCAGTAGATGAAGAATCAGGTAAAACGATTACTACAGAAAATCCTGTTCAAGTCGGCGCAACGATGCTCGAGAACCATACAGGGAAAGTACTTTCTTTCGTTGGTGGGCGCGATTATGAACTTGAAGCATTGAACCACTCTACACAAGCTTTCCGACAAAATGGTTCTTCCATTAAGCCATTACTTGTTTACGCCCCAGCTATTGAATATGGTGTAATCGGTGCAGGAAGTCCCCTAGTCGATGTGAAATATAATTGGTCTGGTTGGAAACCTGGAAACTATTTTGACCGTGAGCTTGGTGTACTATCTGCTAGAGAGTCTTTGGCACGTTCACAAAACTTATCAACAGGTCGATTATATAACCAAATCTATGACCGTAAGCCAATTGATTTCCTCAAGAAAATGAATTTCTCAAAGGTTACGGATGATGATGCTCAAATCCCTGCCGCTTCACTTGGCGGATTGAAGCACGGAGTAACAGTAGAAGAGAATACGAACGCCTTCGCTACATTTGCGAATGGTGGGCAGTTTATTGAATCCTATATGATTGAACGGATTGAAGATATGAAAGGCAATATCGTATTTGAACATAAAGCGGAACCTGTTGAAGTGTTCAGTCCGGAAACTTCTTATATCATCACCGATATGATGCGTGATGTATTAAAAGGCAACGGTACAGCTGCGAGATTACCTGGATTGATGAATTTCCGTCCCGATTTAGCTGCTAAAACGGGAACATCCCAGCATTATGGTGATGCTTGGTTAGTCGGTTATAATCCGAATGTATCGCTAGGTGTTTGGATGGGTTATAAAAACCAAAATACACCATTGTATAACGGCTACAACAGTGGTCAAATGCATCCATCAGAACGGACAGCAAGATTGTACGGTCAATTGATGAACACAGCAAACACTGTAATTCCTGAAACCATCAAAGCCAGAGATACATTTAAACGTCCTGCCGGGGTTGTTACACGTTCATTCTGTGGCATTTCAGGTCTAGCACCTTCAGCAGCTTGTTCAGCAGCAGGACTGGTTCGTTCGGATCTATTTAATTCGAAAAAGATGGTTCCAACAAAAGCAGATGATAGTATTGTTTCTTCTGCAGCAGTTCGAGTAAACGGTAAAGTATATCAGGCGTTAGCTTCAACACCGCGTGAATTTGTCACATCTGGTGGAATTGGCGTAACTACTGAATACGGCAAGCGGATGCTTGGACGTTTGGGTGGAGATGCCTCTAAACTACTTGCTGGTCGTGGTGCCTATTCAAGCAGTGTGGCAGGATCTGCCTTCCCTGCAGACAATGTACCACCAGCACCAGTATCAGCAGGACAGAATGGTTCCGTTCTAACATGGACTGGTTCTTCATCAAATGATGTCATCGGTTATTACATCTATCAGAATGGTGTCAGAATCGGTACGGTTCATGACGGAGCATCCAGATCGTATAAAGTCGGGTATGGTTCGTACTATGTGCGCGCAGTAGACATTACTGGCCTGTTATCAGGTCCTTCCAATACAATCACAAATGCTGCACCTGCACCGAAAGCTCAGCCAAAACCTGAGACGAATAGTGATACAAAGCCAGGAACATCGACTCCAGAAACGAAGCCGGATGCAAAACCGGATACCGGTTCTGAAGCAAAACCCGAAACTAAACCTGAAGCTACACCAGAACCAAAACCGGAAGCTACACCGGAACCTAAACCGGATGCAACTCCTGCAGAAAAAGAATAACGGATCAACCGGAATACAATCGTATATTGTATTCCGGTTTTTTCATGAAGTGCTTCTGTACATGCATTCTTCCGCCTATTCCAAAATCTTCGGCACCGCCCTTTCATCCACGACTAAAGTTTATTACCGACAATTCAGTTATTTCATGATAATAATATACTTTTACTATCTATAAATTGTATACTGAATAGAGAGCTACACTAATCGTACCTACAGCGATTATTTATATGTATAAAGGGTAGAATGATTAGGAAGGGGTGAACTGTTTGGAACATATAAAAACCTACTTTTCCAGAACGTTTCCGCATGAAGAAGGTGAGCTTGTCATTGAAGGTCCTGTTTCATCCGAGCAATTAGCATCGTTTGAATTTCATGAAGGACTAAAAGCTTTTCGTCCACCAAAACAACAACAAGAGGCATTAGTAAAGATTGCCGCATTCCCTGAAGGACGTATTAATATAGCGAGAATTGAAAATATGATTGTCGGATATGTGACGTACTTGTATCCCGATCCACTTGAACGTTGGTATGAAGCAGACTTAGATAACTTAATAGAGCTAGGCGCCATCGAAGTAGTTGCCGCGTATCGCGGTGCACGCATCGGTAAGTCTTTACTGGAATTATCGATGCTTGATGACGCAATGGAAGATTATATTATCATTACGACAGAATATTATTGGCACTGGGATTTAAAAGGCACAGGGTTAACAGTATGGGATTATCGTAAAATGATGGAGAAAATGATGCGTGCAGGTGGAATGGAATTTTTCTCTACGGATGATCCCGAAGTATGCTCCCACCCTGCCAATGCATTAATGGCAAGGATCGGAAAACGAGTCGATCAAGAATCTATCCAACAATTTGATCGTGTACGTTTCAAAAATCGCGTTAATTACTGAAAGTGAGGAATGGTCATGCTCGTACAAGATATTATGAAAACAGACGTGATTACACTTAATTCCACGCATACGATTGCAGATGCGGTACAACTAATGAAAGAAAAGCGAATTCGCCATATTCCCATTGTGGAAGATGGGCGCGTACAAGGTTTGGTGACAGACCGCGACGTGAAAGAAGCGTCTCCTTCAAGTATTTCTGAGAGACTGGAGCCTTCTCTTTATGAAACAACACTCGATAAAATTATGAAAACCGACTTATTGATCGGACATCCACGGGACTTCGTAGAAGAAGCTGCATTGATGTTCTATACGTACGAAATTGGGTGTCTACCTATCGTTTCCAATTATCAACTCGTCGGAATTTTAACTAAGACGGACTTATTGTATAACTATATCGAACTGACGGGTGCCAATCAGCCAAGTTCTCATATTCAAATTCGTGTACCGAATACACCCGGCATTCTGTATGAAGTGTCAAAAGTATTCCATGACCACAATACGAACGTGCTCAGTGTACTCGTCTATCCTTTTCAAGATGACGAGCAGTATAAAATTCTAGCCATCCGGATCAAACGAATGAATCCGCTCCCAATCATCGAAGGGTTAAAAAAACAAGGGTTTGAAGTCCTTTGGCCAAGTGAACCGGAGATGGGCGTATGACAAGACAAGCGAGCTTTATCTTTTCAACCGACCAACTAAACTATGAATTTTCCGATACGCACCCTTTCAATCAAAAAAGAATCGTATTGACCAAGAGTTTACTAGACGAAATGAATACAATTGAACCAGATGAAATCGTCATTCCACGTACAGCAACAGATGAGGAACTGCTTCTAGCTCACGATGCAAAGTATATTGAAATCGTAAAAAAAGCGAGTAAAGGTGAAGTGAGTGAAAATATTGGCAGTATCTATGGAATCGGTACAGAAGATACCCCCTTCTTCCATGGCATGCATGAAGCCAGTGCATTGCTAGTAGGCGGTACGCTTACTGCGATTGAAGAAGTAATGGAAGGTCGTTCAAGATATGCGCTGAATCTCGGCGGTGGCTTGCATCACGGATTCCAAGGTAAAGCATCTGGATTTTGCATTTACAATGATAGTTCAGTAGCTATTAAATACTTACAACAAAAGTACGGGGCGCGCGTACTGTATGTAGATACAGATGCCCACCATGGTGACGGAGTGCAATGGACGTTTTACGATGATCCGAACGTCTGCACATTCTCCATCCATGAAACAGGTCGCTATTTGTTCCCTGGGACAGGCAATGTGACAGAGCGAGGAAATGGTGCAGGCTATGGCGCTTCATTCAATTTCCCTATTGACGCATTCACAGAAGACGAATCATTCCTGCACATCTATAAAACGGCTCTACGTGAAGTCGCAGCACACTTTAAACCAGACGTTATTCTTACACAAAATGGAGCCGATGCACACTACTTTGATCCATTGACACATTTATATAGCACAATGAAAATCTATGAAGAGATTCCGAAACTAGCAAAAGAAATTGCTGAAGAATACTGCGACGGCAAATGGATCGCAATTGGTGGCGGTGGATATGATATCTGGCGCGTAGTACCTCGCGCATGGTCACACCTATGGCTAACGATGAAAGATATCCCAACGCCTACTGGGCGACTACCTGAAGCCTGGCTAAACAAATGGCAACCCGAATCCCCCGTTCCTCTTATAGAGACTTGGGAAGACCCTGATGACTTATACGAAGCAGTCCCTCGCAAAAATGACATCAACGAAAAAAACGAGCAAATGCTAACAAGAGCACTGCACGTTATAAGAAAATCATAATAAAAAGCAACTTATCGCAAAGATAAGTTGCTTTTTACATTTCATAATCTCACAGAAAATATAGTAAGTGTATAAGATCAGAACAACATATCCGTTTTTCAACAGCGTTATTCTTTTTTACTTCCTAACTGACTGCCGCTCTTCCAAATAATAAGGCAAAATAACTTCAGTCTCTTCCACTTCTTCCTCGCTCATTAACTTCGTCAACAAGCGCATGGACACAGCACCTAAATCATACAGTGGCACTACAATCGACGTTAACTGTGGACGCACAATACGCGCTAAAATTGAGTGCTGGAAACAAATAATCTCCATGTCCTCAGGAATTCTCAGATTTTTATCACGCACTCCGTTCATGATACCAACAGCAATTTCATCGCTGCTCGCCATGACAGCGGTCGGAGGATCAGACACTTTACCTAGCACATTCCAGCATTCGTACGCGTCATCATACGTATTGTCAGTTTCCACGATCAAGGACTCATCGATTGTCATTCCCGCTTCTTCCAACGCACGAATATATCCCACACGCTTGCAGACACGATTAATGTCACGCGTAAACGGTCCCGAAACAAAAGCAATGCGTTTGTGACCGTTGTCGATCAACTTCTTCGTTGCTTCATATGCCGCTTGTTCATGATCAATATTGACAGAGGGTAAACTGGTTTCAAAATCCAACGTCCCTGCTAAGACAATTGGAACATTCGCCGTTTTCATTTCTTTACGTACTTCAGGTGAAATAGAATCACTCATGAAGATCAATCCATCTACTTGCTTACCTAAATGATCTTCAAACAATTCAACCTCTCGAGAGGTACTCTTGTCCGAGTTGGAAAGAATGATATTGTATTCATACATCGTGGCAACGTCTGCAATCCCTCTAGATAACTCTGCATAGTAACTCTTAGACATATCGGGGACTATTACTCCGATCGTCGTAGTGCGTTTGCTGGCCAGTCCACGAGCGACAGCGTTTGGTCGGTACCCTAATCGTTCAATACAGTCCAATACTTTTTTGCGAGTCGCCGGCTTCACGTTTTGATTGCCGTTCACTACACGTGAAACCGTTGCCATCGATACGTTTGCTTCTCTTGCTACATCGTAAATTGTGATAGCCATTTTTGCTCCTCCTATCCTTATTCTCTACTAGTATACCGTGTTCTTACGGATTATAAAGTTTTTCTATGCAGAAATATGTCATTCTATACAGAAAAACACCGAACCTTAGTAATAAAGGTTCGGTGTTGGATGTTTTAAATCGTTTGGTGTGTGTTCATGAAGCGAGTAATCTCTTCGTAGAACTCGTCAAACTGTGCAATATCCATTTGCTGCGCTGAATCCGATAATGCTACGGCTGGATCTGGATGAACCTCCGCCATAACGCCGTCTGCTCCTACTGCGATTGCTGCTTTCGCTGTTGGAAGCAATAAATCTTTACGGCCAGTGGAATGTGTAACGTCCACGAATACCGGTAAGTGCGTTTCTTGCTTCAAGATTGGAACAGCAGAGATATCGAGCGTGTTTCGAGTAGCCGTCTCATATGTACGAATTCCTCGTTCACAAAGCATGATCTCCGTATTACCTTTAGAAATAATATATTCAGCTGCGTTGACGAATTCAGAAATCGTTGCAGACATTCCGCGCTTTAGAAGTACTGGTTTGTTGACCATCCCAGCTTCTTTCAGCAATTCAAAGTTCTGCATGTTACGTGCACCGATTTGGATCACATCGATATACTCAAGTGCTTCCTCCAAGTGTGACGGTGTAATGATTTCTGTGACGATAGAAAGTCCAGTTTCATCTGCAACTCGCTTTAGAATTTTTAAACCTTCCAGGCCTAAACCTTGGAAATCATATGGAGATGTACGTGGCTTGTAAGCTCCTCCACGGATCATCGTTAATCCTTTTGCTTTGATTGATTTTGCTACTGCCAAAACCTGCTCGTAAGATTCTACTGCACAAGGTCCAAATACGAAAGACGGATTTCCGTCTCCAATTTTATGGCCGTTTACATCCACAATCGTGTCTTCAGGTTTTCTAGTACGGGATACGAGCAATGCATTCTTCTGCTCATCTTGCTGTACTTCTAGTGCTGACATGAAAATAGACTTGAATACCTGTTCCAGGATACCGTCTGGCAAAGGACCATTGTTGGCCTTCTTCAAGACGTTGAGCATCTCGCGTTCGCGAACCGGATCATATCTATTAACACCTTGCTTTTCTTTTAACTTGCCAATTTCTTGGATAACGCCTGTACGTTCATTGATCAATTTAAGAATATCTAAGTTTAACTGATCAATCGTACCTCTCAACTCACCTAAATCTTGCTTGCTCATAATTCTGTCTCCTCCCCGTACATATCTTCCTTTTCTAACGCCGGAATCTATGTTACATTTTTATATAATAGACCTAGTATAATGAATACTCTTTGAAAAGTCACGCAATTTCACCGAATTAATCCTTATTCACTATTTTCACATAGAAAAAAATTGAAAAGAGGTTGGAAATCCTGATTACTAAGTTATTCGCTCTTGATATCGGGACACGCTCCGTAGTGGGCATTGTACTGGAAGAACAAAACGATTCATTCCATATTGTAGACTTGATTTCAAAAGAACATAAAGAACGCTCGATGATTGATGGACAAATACATAATATTTTAAGCGTCGCATCCATAATTCAAGAAATCAAAGAAGAGTTGGAACAAATTCATGGTCCTTTAAAGCGCGTAAGTGTAGCGGCAGCCGGTCGTTCATTGAAAACAGCAGAAGGAACCGTAACCGTCGATATTTCAGAACGAACATTGATTTCCAAAGAAGATATTAACCGGCTGGAGTTATTAGCGGTACAAAATGCGCAAGAAAAGTTACTTTCCGCACATCAATCACAAGAGGATGACCACTATTATTGTGTTGGTTATTCTGTCTTGTATTATAAATTACATGATGAAAAGATTGGAAGCTTGATTGACCAAACAGGCAACACTGCAACCGTCGAAGTCATCGCTACATTCTTGCCTCGAGTAGTTGTAGAATCTTTGCTCGCTGCATTAAAGCGTGCAGACCTTGAGATGGAAGCCTTAACACTTGAGCCGATTGCTGCGATTCATGTGCTCGTTCCCCCTTCCATGCGAAGATTAAATATCGCATTGGTCGATATTGGAGCGGGTACATCGGATATTGCTATTGTTAGTGAAAATACTGTGACCGCTTATGGAATGGTGCCTGTGGCAGGCGACGAAATGACCGAAGCACTAAGCAGCCACTATTTGCTCGACTTCCCTATGGCTGAACAAATGAAACGACAAATCAATGATCAAGATATCTTGAAAGTTCAAGATATTTTAGGGTTTGAACAAGAAATACCTGCTGAAGAAGTGATTGATGTAATAAAACCTTCCGTGAAACATTTAGCTTTGTCGATCGCTAATGAAATCAAGCGATTGAATCATAACACTTCTCCACAGGCAGTTATGATTGTCGGCGGAGGTGGATTAACGCCTACTCTCACGAAAGAAGTGAGTACGCAACTGGACCTTCCTGAAAACCGTGTGGCCATTCGAAGTCTAGATGCCCTTTCAGGTGTCACACTTTCGGATCAGATCGAAGCTTCCCCTGCACTCGTCACGCCAATTGGTATCGCAATTGCAGCACAAAGAGCACCCATTCACTATATTTCCCTGAGTGTCAATGAACAATCCATTCGACTATTCGAATTAAAAGAACTTACAGTAGGCGACGCTTTGCTTGCAGCTCGGATTTCCGCCCGACAATTATACGGTAAACCAGGGCTTGCGTTGACTGTTAAGGTAAATGGGCAATGGCGAACGATTCCCGGCGAGCATGGTTCCTCTACGACCATCCTGTTAAACGGCACTGAAGCCGGCACAAAGGACAGCATAGCAAACCAGGACAACATTGAGTTGATGTTCGGCAAAGACGGTACAGACGCTACAGCGACAGTCAGGGACTTGATGGATGCACCCCAATCAATCACTTATCAACTGAACGGGGTAAGTAAGACTGTTATAGGTGAAATCCTGCTAAACGGAAGGCCCGTTACGATGGATACCAAGATTGCAGACCGTGATGAATTAACCTTACATCAAACAACAAGAGTAAAAGACATCATAACGTCCCATTCAAATTTTGAAACAGATGCTTATACGATTATATGGAACGGTACTCCCCATCGTTTAAAGCAACGTGAGACTGTCTATATCGCAAACGGCCAAGTAGTATCGGATGCCTACCAGATTCAGGCAGACGATCACATCGAAACGCGTCATCCTGGTGCTCTTTCATTAAAAGAAATAGCGAAAGATTTGGAGATTGTTCTTGAAGAGCGTGCCGATATACTGTTTAACGAAAAGCCTATCGTCATCAAGAAGCAACGAACTGCCGTCTATGTAAACGAAGAACCAGCAAATCTTGACTACCGTGTACAGCCAAATGACAAAGTTGAGTTCAAAGTATTATCCCATTCCCCTATTATTTTTAGTGATATATTTTCATTCACTGATTTCACGTTACCCACACAGTCCACGGCATCTTATCGATTACTGCGTAACGGCGAATCTATTCGCTTCAATGATTTGATATTTGGCGGTGACCAACTAGAGATCATATTCGAATAAAAGCTACGCTGTGCAGACAACTGCATAGCGTAGCTTTTTATTGTGTGTTCTTCATCTAGTAGTGCACAAAAAAACCTCCCAATAAAGGAAGGTTTTTAACTATTACTTAGAGTGGCTTTTGTTGTTACTGTTTGAAGAAGTATTGTTTCCTTTAGACTGCTCATTCTTTTTAGCAGTTGTATCTGCTTTAGGAGATTTGTTATCTTCTTTTTTATTTGAAGAATCTTTTGCTTTTGAAAGATTTCCTGATTCTTCGTTATTTTCTTTTGTACCTTTATAATCCGTGGCTTCTTCACCTTCAGATGATACAGTTCCGTCATCCATAGGAATATTAGCTTTTGACGTTGCAGATTTCACCTTGCCCACTAGCTGCTCAGATTGCTCTTGGATGTTGTGGGAAAACTCGGAAGTTTTGTCTTTTGCCGCTGAAGTGAATGCTGCTGTTTTTTCTTTTGCAGTATCCGTGAAGTCAGCTGTATAATCTTTTGCCGCACTTGAGTATTCTGCCGCTTTGTCTTTAGCTGTACTAGACAGCTCAGCAGCTTTATCTTTTGCTGTGCTTGATAGTTCTACTGCTTTCTCTTTCGCAGTTGAACTCAATTCAATACTCTTGTCTTTCAGTTGTGAAGCTTGTGTAGTTAAATCTTCACGCATTTCACGGCCAGTCTTCGGTGCTAGGAATAGCGCAGTTGCCGCCCCAATAACTCCACCAATGATCGCACCGGCAATGAAACTCCCTGTGCCGCTACTATCTTCATCATACAGATCATTTGTTGAACGGTATGTGTAGTTTGCTGGATATTGTGGCTGTCCGTAAGTGTTTGAGTAGTTACCTTGGTTGTTGTTGTTGTAGTTTGGTTTGTTTTCTGTCATTTTTTTCTTCCTCCTGTGAATTAGCTGTTTTTTTGTATGTTTCAAAGGAAAATGCTTGTACTAGGAGCGCGCTTTGTACACTGTCCAACCAGCGGACTTTTCAGGTTGCCGTTCCTTTATTTGATCGTATAGACCAACCGCAACAGTTCCCCATTGTACTACTTGCGCGATTTTATCACTGTTTTGTTCAGCTTGGGTAGTGACTGAGCTCGAGATCCGATGAACGGATTGATTGAGCGTGTTCACTGAGTCGCCTACTCCCTTTACCGCATCCACCACAGTGTTCAGCTTGTCCGCTTTCCCTTGCAGATCTTCGGCCAGCTGATTCGTTTTTTGTAGGAGCTGTGTACTTTCTGTAGTCACTCCTTCCAATTGCTTTGATAAGTCATCCACTGTATGCGAGACACTTTGTAAAGATGTTTTTAAAGACCCCAATGTCATCGCCAGACTTACACAAAGAATAAGAAATGCGATTGCCGCAATCACTGCAGCAACGTAAAGTAAATTGATCACCTTCGTAATCCTCCTAAAGCATATTCTTACGAAAACTTTACCCCTCTTTCAGAGTTTCTAAACTTTTCGTCCTACTACATCCTGTTCGACATAACTTAGCTATTCCCTTTAACAAATTCCTAAAACTTCTTAAAAAAAGAGAGACAGCCCTCTCATAAAAGATTAGGCTGTCTCTTCTGTAGTTATGTCAGATTTGAATTGTTTTAAATATTGCTGGATATCTCCAGCACCCATGAACAGGATTACAGGATTTTGATGTGATGCTAGACCTGACATATCATTTATTTTTAAATGTTGAGAATGTGGAATTTTATCGACCAAATCTTGAATCGTTAAACTTCCTTCTTGTTCTCTCGCAGAGCCGAAAATATCACATAGATACACATGATCTGCTTCAGAAAGACTTTCTGCAAATTGATCTAGCATCGCAGCTGTCCTGCTGAAAGTATGCGGTTGGAATACAGCAATCACTTCACGATTTGGATATTTTTGACGTGCCGAGTCCAATGTCGCACGAATTTCCGTTGGGTGATGGGCATAATCGTCCACGATGACACGATTTTCTAATTCCATGACAGAAAAACGTCTTTTCACACCCGTAAACGTCGCGAAGCGTTCATTTACAATTTCAGCTGGAATATTCTCATAGTGACATAGCGTAATAACGCCCAATGCATTTTTTATAGCATGATCACCTGTCTGCGTAATAGTGAAACGATGATAGAATTCATTTCGGATGAATACATCAAACGAGCAACCATTTTGATCTTTTTCAATATTCGCCGCGTAGAAATCATTAGATGAATCTAAACCGTAATAGACAATCGGAACCTGACATTGTAGCTTTTGAAGGTTATCGTCGTCTCCGCAAGCAATTAATGCCTTTTTGACTTGGCTTGCCATTTCTCCAAACGCGTCTAGAATATCGTCCAAACTTGTAAAATAGTCTGGATGATCGAAATCAATATTCGTCATGATCGCATAGTCTGGATGGTATGCCAAAAAGTGACGTTTGTATTCACATGCCTCAAATACAAAGTACTCTGTCTCCTTGACACCTTTTCCCGTACCGTCCCCAATTAAAAAAGAAGTTGGCGCAAAGCCGCCTAAAACATGCGCAAGCAAGCCTGTGGTAGACGTTTTACCATGCGTTCCCGTTACCCCAATGGATGTGAACTGTTCCATGTAAGAGCCTAGGAAGTCATGATAACGAATAACCTCTAAACCAAGTTCTTCAGCACGGACTAATTCAGGATGGTCATCTTTGAATGCGTTCCCCGCAATCACTTTCATACCCGGCTGAATATTATTTTCGTCAAAAGGTAGTACTTTTATATTTCTTTCATGTAAAGGATCTTCTGTAAAAAAGTATTTTTCCACGTCAGAACCTTGAACTGTGTAAGAAGAGTCATGTAGTAACTGGGCAAGGGAACTCATTCCTGATCCTTTAATGCCTGTAAAATGAAACAATGTCATATTGAAACCTCCCGGGAATTCTTTCATCCCTCTTTTTATCTCCAACTGTCCTAAAATAGACTCGGAGATTATTTCTTGTCATAGTATATCATGTGTTCGTTAAAAGTTTAGATACGAACGTGTGGATTATTTACTTCATGAAGCTTTCAAATGCTTGTTCAGTCAAAAAGACATCGCGCGCTCTGCTTCCTCTTTGTTCAGATATAAATTGATTGGCTTCCATTCGGTCAATTAACTTCGCCGCCCGATTGTACCCGATGCTGAAATGGCGCTGTAATGACGAGGTCGATGCACTCCCCTGCTCTATGACAAAGCTGCAGGCTTGCTCAAATAACGGATCCGATTCCTCTTCTTGGACAGCGGCCGCCAGCAAATCATCTTGGCCGAATAAGTAATTCGGTTCTGCTTCATTACGAACATGTTCTATTATACGCTCGATTTCATCATCCGTGACAAACGTCCCCTGAAGACGGACAGGCGCTGATTGACCATTCCCTAAGTACAACATATCCCCTTTACCAAGTAGACGATCTGCCCCTACCGAATCCAAGATGGTCCTTGAATCCACCTGTGAGGAAACAGCGAATGCAATGCGTGTTGGGATGTTAGCTTTGATCGTTCCGGTAATGACGTCAACAGAAGGCCGCTGTGTCGCAATGATCAAATGAATACCGCAAGCTCTTGCTTTTTGCGTAATTCGGCTAATCGACACTTCTACATCTGCAGGAGCCATCATCATTAGATCAGCTAATTCGTCGATCACTACTAAGATATAAGGCATCTTTAAAGAGAAACGGCGTGATTCCATGACCATTTCGTTATAACGTTCTATATTACGTACTGCGGAATGCGCAAATAATTCATAGCGTCTTTCCATCTCATTGACTGCCCATTTCAACGCGGCAGTGGCTGCTTTAACATCCGTAATAACAGGACTCAACAAGTGAGGAATACCGTTATACGGTGCTAGCTCAACCATTTTAGGATCAATAAGTAATAATTTCAAGTCATGATGTGAAGCTTTATACAGCAAACTGATCAGTATAGAGTTGATACAGACGGATTTACCGGAACCTGTTGCACCAGCAATCATCCCGTGTGGCATCTTCCGCAAATCAATCGTTTGCGGCTCCCCTGTCAAGCTTAGTCCGAGCACTGCCTCTAAAGGTGAGTCGGAATTCATGAATGCGTCACTATCAATAACCTCTGAAATTCGAACAGCACGTGTTTTACGATTCGGGATTTCAATACCAATCATACTTGTTCCTGGAATGGGTGCTTGGATACGAATATCCCTAGCCGCCAAAGCCAATTTTAAGTCATCAGTTAAGTTTCGAATCTTACTGACTTTTGTTCCCTGCATTACAGTTAATTCAAACATCGTCACAGCAGGTCCTTGAACCGCTTGTACGACAGTCGCTTGTACAGCGAAGTGAGAAAGAGTATCTTCTAATGTTTCAGATTGCGATGCAAGCCACTCTTCATCTATTATTTCTTCTTCTGGAGGTGCAAGGTACTGCATAGTTGGGAATCCATAATGTGGCGGTTCTTCTTCAACTATTTCCGCCTCTGGTTCTTCTATAATCGTTTCGGAAGTTGACGCAACAGTTTCTATCACTACGACTTGAGACTCTTTCGCAATGGCTTCCGAGTCCTCCGCGCGTGGTTCTACTATCACAGTCTGTTGTTCTTCAATTACGGGTTCTAATTGTTCTAGCGCTTCTGCTTGTTCCACTGCAGGCTGCTGAACTTGATCCGTCTCTATTTCAAACGACTCTTCTACTAATTGTTTCTTTGCGGCATTTTCTGCAATTAGCTCTTCTACTCTAGCAGCTAATCTTTCTTTATCAGATTTAAGCATCAACACATTAAATGGTACGATTTTTTCTTTCTTGATCGGTTCTTCTTGCTTTTCTATATCATCCATTTCGGATGCCATTTCTTCTACTTCTTGCTCTTCAATGTCTTCGTCCACTGGAACAATTATTGGTTCTTCAGGTGTCTCTTCAGGTGTCTCTACAAATTCCTTTGTTTCAGTTGCCACATGCTCAGGCTCTTTTACTTCTACTTTCACTTCCGTTGCTTCTTCTGTTTGCTCTAGTTCTTCTGTTACGGCAGAGACTACAAGTGACTCTTCTGGCTCTATAATGATTTCTTCTGTTTCAGAATAATCGTTGTCCTGTTCAGCTTCTTCCACTACTTCTTCTGCCACTGGCTCTTCTTCTGTCTGCTCAACGTGAACCATATCTTCTTCGGGCTCTGTTTCAGATGCAAAAGAAACCGTTTCTTCGATTTCTTCAGTATGTTCTTCTGTAGAAGTCACTTTTGGCTGTCTTTTTTCTGATGAACTAGCGAATAGCGGTGCTTCGCTTGGTTGTTGATTGGTAATCAAAGATAGTGGCAATTCCTCATCAAGATCTTCTAGCTGTCCGTGTAATTCTTGATCTTTCATATCTTTCTTTTCTATAACCGACTCCATAGCTTCACTAATTGGTGAACTACTTTTCAGTCCGTAGATAGGAGACGGCACATGTGTAGGCGTGAATGGTCTTCTCATTTTCTTTGGCTTTTCAATTTTCACAGGTTCCTGTTGCTGATATGAAGGTTCCTGTGGTTCTGCTGGATGCTTAGATTCATATGGTTCGATTCGCTGCGGCTCTGCATGTAAATTCCGTTCAGGTTTCCCATTAGAAAACGGAAGAGGTAACGGATTAGATGTAGGCGGAATAATGCGTGCAAATTCACGTCTAGTTTCCGCACGATACACTTTACCATTGGTCTCAAAACGGCCCGGCCAACGTTCATTCTGTTGCAAAGGAATAATTTCATAGGGTTCTTCAACTATTTCATCTTGCAAATAATCTTTTGTATATTCATCATGATGGGTCTGTGGTTCCCATCCGTAAATTTCATAGTCAGAAACTATCGGAAATCTAAAGTTCGTTTTTTTATTTTCATCAAGTTTTTCATCGTTTTTTTCATTAAGTTTTTCATTGTATATTTCATTGTTATTTGCAGGAGTTTTTTGTTCATATAAAGGTTCATCTTTTTCATTGCCTTCTTCCATTTGCTGAAGGCGTCTTTTCATATTCCGTAACCAGCTCAAATATATCACTCTTTTCATGTCAATCATTTCATTTTAACAGGTTCTCTATGAGGAAATCAAACAGTTCTATGTACTTTCCGTATAAAATAGTGATTTGTAACCCTATGTAACAATAATACAAAAAAGCTTTTGCTACAAGCTTAACGAGCCTTGTGCAAAAGCTATTCATTATAGATATATTTACATTTTACGCTTCGAAAGCTTCTCCGACGATTCGGTCATCTTCCAATACAAGAATACCTTTTTCTTCAGGTGCATCTTTCAAGCCCAATTCTTTAGCAGAACAGATCATGCCTGACGAAGCGACTCCACGAAGTTCAGCATCGCGAATGATCATACCTGAAGGCATGACAGCACCCACTTTCGCTACCACTACCTTCTGTCCCGCTTCTACGTTAGGTGCGCCACAGACGATCTGTAGAGTCCCCTCCCCTACTTCCACTTGGCAAACATTTAATTTATCTGCGTTTGGGTGCTTCTCTTTTTCTGCAACATAACCTACTACAAATTTAGGAGTGAAATCCAATTCAAGCTCTAAGTCTATGTCATTTTCTTTCAAGGCTTTTTGCAGTTGTTCGCCAAGCTCTTCTGTCAACTCTACTTGACCCACTGCTGAAATCGGAAAATAACTTGTAGCATTAAATAAATTGAAAGCCACAACGTTTCCTGTCTTTTCGTCTTTGATAACTGTTACATTATTTGTTCTTTCAGCTACAATAGCTGCCGGTCTTTCTGTTGTAAGTTGTACGAACAATACGTCGCCAACACCTTCTGGATTATAAAAGATATTCATTTTTTCTTTTCCCTTCTAGCCAATCTGTTTTTTGCCATAATGAAAATTGGTTCGAGTTTACCATCTTCATAAATGAAAGATAGTGACGTAACAGGAACGGCACCTGTTGTGAAAAACTGCATAGCGATTTGCGCAATGACGTCATAACCTGTGTCGTTTCGAATATCACCGATTATCAACACATCTTGGTGAGGAACGGAAACAACCATATGTCCCTCGATTTTCTCTTCCATTTCCTTCAAAAAGGGTTGGTTCAATATTCTGCTTGCATCATAACCATCATTATTATTGATGAAGTAGAAGATATTGTCAGATACGATGTCCTGCTTATAAGCTGTTGGTAACGTCTTGACTTTAAACATCGCAACTTCTTGAATTTCCTGTTCTGTCATCTGCATATCGGAAAGCATACCGTGGTCAATCAAGCGGTAAGTATTTCCTAAATCCAACGCGTAGAAAATCCGTGTTTCTGCCGTATGATCTTTCGTCAAGAAAGTTTCCCCAGCAGAACTTTCAGTCGGGAATGAAGTTGAACGGATAACCGGGAAAATATTATTTTCCCCTGCAAAACCTTTTGCTTGTTCTTGCTCCATTGCGCTGAACGTCTCCAGGATGGTATATGCTACCTCATCGATTGCACGCTCTTTTTTTTGCTCATACTTTGATAAAATTTCAGGTAACGAGATATCAATACCTTTATGAAGAGTATGGTGGACAATTCGCAATTTGTCTGCCTTGCGATCAAATTGCCAATCAAAGTTCTCTTTAGGTAAGCGGTTCTTCAGCTCTTCTACCAAATCTTTAGCTTCCATTCGTCGTCCCTCTCCTTCCGTACTCAATTTTTTTATTGATCGTCATGTTGAACTGAACGAGCAATTTCCATCATTTTTTCCAAGTAGGCGCTAGTGTTTGCTTCGTCTGTTACAGTTTCCACCTTCGCTCCACCTACGTTGGCAATTAACTCAACTTGCTTTTCACCTTTTTCAATAACCGCAACAAAGCCAAATGCTTCATCTTTAGAAAATGTTTGTGCACCTACTAAATTTTCCGGTTCATCCGTCAATAGCACATCATAATAGACATGACTATTTTTCTTTTCATTTGGATTAACGGTTAAGTAAAATGAATCATGTCGTTTAGTTAAGACAATCGTTTGTGAAGTTGATTCTTCATCTACACGTATAGTTGGCGGTTTATAGAAGTCAATATCGCCTACCGCATGATTCGTTTTTTTGCTATTCAATTCAAAAACTTTTTTCGCTGAGACAAATGCATCGTCAGTACGGACTTCCACTTTCTGATTACATCCTACTAATACGACAGCTAGTAGCAACAGCAAGAAAACCTTTCCACTTCGCAACATTCAGGTTCCCCCCTTCTCTACTTTCGTTCACTTTTCTATCAGTCCTATTCTAATCGCACGCTGTCGCTATTGCAATCGTCAACTCTGACGTGACATGCTATACAAGAGCTGCCCGATTAATAATTGCATAATATGTTCAAAAAGTGCATCTCTTGGTACAAGTTGCGCTGTCAACATTCCCATTGCGCCTTCTGACATACGGACATTTCTCTTTTTAAAATAGTCATCCACCGCGTCACCCAGTTCTTTACCACTATGAATTTCCTCGGCTAGCTCTTCTGGCAATGGAATTTGTGCGCCCGCGGCAGTATACGTTTTGCCTTCCGGTGTAGTGAGGGCACCCCAATTGCAAAGGTACATGGTGTCCGCAATCATGTGGACACCGCCTTCCAAGCCAATACCATACGTATCGTTTGCGACAGCAACCGATCGATTAATCGCACCTTGGCGCGTTTCCTCTTCGCTCATCGGCTGGGCGCTAACGCCTGACGAAACGGACACGGAAGAAACAGAACTATTTTCCAAACACTGCTCGATGATTCGAACGACCGCACGCTTCTTCGCCTGATTTTCAGAGCCTAGAACAAATTCCATTCAGTCCCCTCTTTTCTAAGAGCCTAGCTATTTTGCTTTAACGTTTCTACTGTAGTTTTATCACATGCTTTTACTAACTTTGTAATTAATTCCTTAGCTGCTGCATAATCATCTGTGTGGATGATCGAAGCCGCAGTATGGATGTAGCGAGAACAAATACCGATGACTGCACTTGGGACGCCGTTATTCGCCACATGTACTTGCCCTGCATCCGTGCCGCCTTGAGAAACAAAATATTGATACGGTATATTGTGAGTTTCAGCGGTATCTAAAACGAACTCTCGCATGCCGCGATGAGTGATCATCGAACGGTCCATGATACGCAATAATGCGCCTTGGCCCAACTGCCCAAATTCTTTTTTATTGCCGCTTGCATCATTTGCAGGACTTGCATCGAGTGCGAAGAATAAATCCGGATCAATCATGCGAG
Source organism: Sporosarcina sp. P26b (assembly GCF_002743245.1). Classification (NCBI taxonomy): domain Bacteria; kingdom Bacillati; phylum Bacillota; class Bacilli; order Caryophanales; family Caryophanaceae; genus Sporosarcina; species Sporosarcina sp. P26b. The sequence continues at coordinate 195,228 of NZ_PDYW01000001.1, read as the reverse complement.
CCGCTGTTTGTGCTCCACGCAAGCCGACTTCTTCCATAACCGTTGCACCTGAATACAACGTGTTTGGCAACGTTTCATTTTTCACTTCTTGCAACAGTTCAACAGCTAGACCACAGCCATATCGATTATCCCATGCTTTGGCCATAATCTTCTTTGGATTTGCCATCGGTGTGAACGGACAAATCGGCAAGATCTGCTGGCCCGGACGAATTCCGAAGCTCTCTGCATCCGCTTTATCATCTGCGCCTACATCGATCAGCATATTTTTGATATCCATCGGTTTACTGCGCTCTGCATCACTTAATAAGTGTGGCGGAATCGATCCAATGACTCCCGGAATTTCTGTATCTTCCGTGATGATCTGGACTCGTTGCGCAAGTAAGACTTGGTTCCACCAGCCACCTAACGGCTGAAAACGAAGCATACCATTATCTGTAATACCCGTTACCATAAAGCCGACTTCATCCATATGTCCGGCAACCATGATCTTCGGTTGATCTTCTTTTCCGTGGCGAACGCCAAAGATTCCACCCAAACCATCTTGAATAATCTCATCCGAATTTTGTGCCAACTGCTCACGCATAAAAGCCCGGACACGGTATTCATTACCTGGTGCGCCCGGAAGTTCAGTCAGTGTACGAAATAACTCTAATGTCTCTTTTTTCATCTAAATCCCTCACTTTTTCAGTCTATTCGTATTATATCCAGTAACCAAACAGATGAAAACTAATTAGGTTAACAATCTGCTTACACAAAGGTGCCATATTTTACCGATTACTCAAGCGAGAAAAGCTTTTGAATCGCCATGCCCTTTTAAACTATGTTACACTATAAGAAAAGATTTGCGAAGGAGGCTGCACTTAGCCATGAGAGTAAAAGAATTTGTTGCTGGAATTTTAACCGGAGTTGCTGCAGGCGTAGTAGTGAATGAGGCTTTTAACCGTTATAACGAAGAGGTACCAGCTGATAACGTACTTAAAAAAGTAAAAGACGCATTTAAAGAAGAAGGACCAATCGACGGTTCTTGGATCGTAATGAAGCCAGAACCTTACACAAACCATGTCATCTCTATGGACGTTTACCGTGGTGGCGTTTCACGTATGAAAGACGGCAAACTAGAGCAATATGAATTCGCAGCAGATGCGAAAACAGGCACTGTCGTAGAGCTAGTTCGCCAGTAATCAGTATTTAACTATAAGAAAAGAGGCTATCCGAGAAGTATCTACTTCTTGCGATAGTCTCTTTTTTTTAAAAGGTGTTTTACATTCAGAAAAAGACAAACCCCGCGTCAATGGGATCTGTCTCTAGGACTTAATTTTTTAACAATGCATAAACGTTCAAATTTCAGAAGATGACACCAGTTGATCGTAAGTGTAAGGTGGCGACTCCTAGTGGATCAGCGTGAGCCTTGAGACCCCGCAGGAACGAAGTGACGAGGTGGCTCAAGCCCCGCCCACAGGAAAGCGTCCGCCTGGAACGTCGATCAACTGCACCTCCCCATTTCAATCACTTGAACTTGAACTTGAACTCAACCCTTACCGAGAACGAGGCAAGCTATCCACAATCTTCTTTCCATCCTCACTAAACTTTGCCATGCGATACACAGCATCATGATAGAAAATAAAACCATATTCATTTGGAAGCGCTTCCTTCATAATGCGCTCTTTCGCAAAAATCGAGTCCATCGGATAATCATCATAAGCTAGTACCCACAATGGGTTCGTATGCGCATGCGTCGGCATAATATCCGCCATATGAATCAGTGTCTCGCCGTCCTGTTCTAACTTAATCACACTATGACCATCACTATGACCGCCAGTATGTATCATTTTTATGCCCGGCACTACTTCGATTTCATCTTCAAACGTTGTCACTTGTCCTTGAATCGGCTCCCAGTTTTCTTTCCAGTACGTATTTCGCGAGCGAATATTCGGTTCTCTCATTTCATCCCACTCGACTTGTGAAGTGTAGATCTTGGCATTTTTAAACACTGAAACGAGCTGATCGCCTTCCCACTGCGTCAAACCTGCCGCATGGTCATTGTGAAGATGGGACATCAACACAACATCGATATCATCTGGCGTCATACCTAGTTCTTCCAAGCTTTCTTCTACACGTGTTTCAGCACGCACACCCAAATTGCGCTTTTTCTTCTCGTCCAACTTACCTTTACCTATACCTGAATCGATTAAATAATTTTTGCCTTCGTATTGAATTAGGATTGGGTCTGTTCGTAGTTCAATCAAATTATTTTCATCTGCTTCATAGCGTCTTGACCATAATGCTTTCGGAACGACACCGAACATCGTACCGCCATCCAAATAGTTTACGCCACCGTCTAACCACGTTAGTTTCATGTCATGAAAAGTTAATTGATCCATTATATTTCCTCCCTACATTCCTAAATTATCTGTTGTAATGACGTGATACTTCTCCACCAACCTATAGCGTGAGTGGAAAAGTATCACGTCAGACAACTAGTGATCTAGCCTATTAATCAGCTTTGGTACTGCGCTTCCAAACGATAAATCGGTTGACCTTTACTTGAGAACTTTTCTTCGTACTCTGTTAACACATTGTCTTCCGGCATGTTTGCATGTAAATCTAGTGAAACGGATAGCAGTTTCATGCCATAGTTCGTCAAGGAGACAAGAGAATATTCAAACAACGGGCGATTGTCTGTCTTAAAGTGAATTTCTCCATTCTCCTTCAAAACACCTTCATATTTCGCTAAGAAGTTTGGATGTGTCAAACGACGTTTCTCATGGCGATCTTTTGGCCACGGATCAGAAAAGTTCAAATAGACTCGATCAATCTCTGATTTTGTAAAAATAGCTTCCAATTCTTCGCCATTCACACGCATCAAACGTAGATTGGCAGGTTTTTCTGCTTCGATCGTTTTCTCCAACGCTGAAACGATAACATTATCAAAATGTTCAATACCGATATAATTAATTTCTGGATTAGCCAATGCCATTCCAATAACAAATTGTCCTTTTCCTGTACCTACTTCAATATGGATAGGAGAATCGTTTCCGAACTCTTCCGCCCAATGACTTTTCTTGCCTTCCGGATCTAAAATCAACACATCCGGATGCTCTGCCATGAAATCTTTTGCCCATGGCTTATTTCGTAAACGCATACTGGTTACACTCTCTCTTTGTCTGTAATTTCTAATCTATTACTCTTCCACGATTTCTTCCCCATCAAACAATCGGCTCATTGCTGTAGTTTGTGCATGATCCAAAATAGCCTGTGCCGCTTTAAATTGGGTATGCTTCATAGGACTCGGATTGCTACATAACTTTGTCAGCCATTGTTCATATGTTTTGCGGTCAATCGTAGTAACTTCAAATGGCGTTCCTGGATAATCAATATAGCCCGTTCTTGAAACAATCAATTTCTTGATCGGAATCTCCACTTTCGCTGCCTTGAAAAATGATGAAACAATTTTCTCCATCCTACTGAGCGCTATAGTAGGATTCAGTACTTTCTCTTCTTGATCCCCAAACTTTTTGAGCCAAAATCTTTCGCCAGTACCTATGTACGCAGCCAATCTTTCATCTTCGAGCACCGTTATGCAGTAGCATGTAGTAGGTGCCAATAAGATAATGTCTAACTCGACAGGCGCTTTATTCACTTTGACGATTGGATAATAAAACAACAAAAAGCTATCAGGTAAACGTAATGTCAGTTGTTTCAATAATGGGTCAGAGAAATACTTCGGGTCTACACGAGATCGGTCATACAATGTAGAACTCGCCCACTTTAATTGGAATTGAAACAGTTGATCGCGATATGCCTTCTTTAATTGCTCAACATTTGAAGGTTGTCCCGAGATGGAAGCTTGAAAGTCTAAATCATCGTCTTGATCTTCCGCACCGTCCTCCGAAACTGTGGACTCTTGCGCGAATTCCACATCTCTTCGTTTGCGCCATTTTCCGAATAATACCGTATACCATCTTGAACGCTCTTGCACATCTTCTGGAAAAGTAGCCGCTTGCTCTACATGCAAATCAGCACCGTGTTCCCATTGATTTTTAATACGCTTCCATTGATAACGTTTCAGACGGATAAATTGGGTAGGATAGCGCGTTAAGTCATTCTCGTACCGAGATACATAATCGACGAGTTTAACTAGCTGGGCCATTTGATTCTCTTTCCTCAACATTACCAGACGCTACTAACATCGGAATCTGTGCTTCAAACGCAACTTGCAACTTTCTCGTCAACGGACCTGGGACTCCTTGTCCTATAGGTTGCTGATCAATCGTCACGGCAGGCGTAATCTCTGCATTCGTCGATGTATAGAAAAACTCATCCATCTCTAATGCTTGCGGCAGCGTGAATTCTTTTTCTTCAACCGGAATATTCAAATTCTTAGCTAACTGCAAAACGACACGACGAGTAATCCCGTTTAGGATAAAATTATTCGCAGGGTGCGTGTATAGCACGCCATCCTTAATGCCGAATACATTGGAAGATGAACCTTCACGTACCAACCCGTCACGTACGAATAGCGCTTCTTGACATCCATGATCAAATGCCTCTTGTTTCGCCATCACATTACCGAGTAGGTTCAAACTCTTTATATCACAACGAAGCCAACGCACATCTTCCACAGACTTCATGGCAGCACCTTGCTGAAGATAGTGCATAGGACGTTCATTTTCTACCGCATACCCAACTACGACAGACTGAATACTTTCGGGGAATTGGTGAACGCGTGGCGCAACACCACGGGTTACTTGTAAATAGATATGTCCCATAGTAATCTCATTTTCAGTTTGAAGTTTTTGTATGATCTCGCCTAATTCTTCAATAGTATATGGCATGACCATACGAATTTTTTCTGCACTTTCTATTAAACGCTCCAAATGTTCTTGTGCAGTGTACAATGCGCCATCGTATATTTTAATTACTTCGTAGACGCCATCGCCAAAAGCATAACCACGATCATTTACGGATACATGCACTTCATCTTCTTCTAGAAATTTTCCGTCTTTAAAATAGATCATACCACCGTCACCTCTTCTGTTATGAAACTTCAAGCTGTCCTACCGCCAGTTTCTTCTGTTCCTATTTTCACATGTTTACCGAATAAAATCAATTAGACCTTGATAGAGCGTCAATGAATTTTCTTGTTAACAGGGAAAACTAGCTAACTGTCTAACTTAAAAACTATTAATTCGAATTTATGCAAATAGATAAGCGAAAACATGTGCGCTTTTGTCTATAATACGTTATACTACTAGTGTCAGAATCATTCACTAACTATTCTGGCATAACATAGTATCGAGGAGCGGATCAGGAAAGATATTATCAGAGAATACCCCAACAGTCTTCTTTTGCAATGTTGGCGTGAAAATATGAAGATGAAGGAGTGGTTTCTTAGATGAACCCAGCTACCGATCGCATGTTAATTCGTATCAAAGATGTCTATCTGTTCATTCGGGATAACGGAAAAGTAACGACGGAGGATGTAGCGGATGAATTCAACATTTCAACCCGCACTGCTCAACGCGACTTAAACGTTCTGGAGTACAATGAATTGATTAAGAGCTCAGTCCGCGGCGAATGGACGACGACGTCCAAGAAAGTGAAATTATCTTCCTGATCCTGTCTCCTATATACAAATTTTCAACGCAAAAAGGCTGACGCTTTTGCATCAGCCTTTTTGCTTGGAACGATCTATTTCTTTCAACTGCTGTAATTCCCCATCCGTCAACTCTCGGTATTCCCCTAACTCCAAATCCGGATCTAATTCTAGAGGTCCCATTGTCAAACGCTTCAGGTATACCACTTTTTTCCCTACCGCTTCAAACATTCGCTTTACTTGATGAAACTTTCCTTCTGTAATCGTCAATTCAATTTCTGACTCTTCAGCAGAATGCAAGATATGTAAAATACCCGGCTTCGTTTCATAAGCATCATCCAAGATCACGCCGCGCGCAAAAGCTTCGGTGTCTTCTTCCGTTACAATCCCTGCCACTTTCGCGTAATACGTTTTAGGTACTTCTTTTTTAGGTGACAATAAATTATGCGCAAGCTTTCCGTCATTTGTCAGCAATAATAATCCTTCTGTGTCTTTATCTAAACGACCTACTGGAAACGGTTCGAAATGTCGATCTTCACCTGCAAGTAAATCAACAACCGTTTGATCACGGTTATCTTCCGTCGCAGACAAGACACCAGGTGGTTTGTGCATCATCAGGTAGATAAATTCTTTGTAAACCACTTCTTCACCTAGAAGCGAAATATTGTCCGAAACTGGATCCACGTGCTGGGCAGGATCTTTCATCACTTCCCCATTTACGCGGATCATGCCTTTTTTCAACAGTTGTCGAACTTCTTTACGTGAACCGTATCCTGTATTTGATAATAATTTATCGAGTCTCATTCATTACCCTCCAAGTCCGATGCGTCTCATAATACGTGTCAGACGATCACCGAATAGTTGTTGTGCAAGTCCTGATTTTAAAGCGAGGAATCCGTATATTACCATACCGACGCCCGTTCCAATCATGACATACAGCAAAGCTTGCCAACGACCTACAGGAATATGCGCCATGTTCAGACCTTTGTTTGCCAGCCAAACACCAGCAAACATTACCGCGTTGAACGCTAAAATCAAGAATAAACGTCTAATGACCATTTCAGATTTATAATTCAATGCTTTTTTAATGACGAACAAGTTAATACCCACTGCTACTGAATAGCCAATGGCGGTAGCTAAAATCGCACCGTTTGTTTCGAACATCTTGATCAATGGGATGTTGATTAGCATCTTAATAAGTAGACCCAGTAACGAGGTGAAGACAATCCATTTATGATGGTCAATTCCTTGCAAGATCGCAGCCGTTACCGTGAACATCGCGAAAAGAATCGCCACTGGTGCGTAAGAAGCCAATACGCTTGCACCCGCCACATCATATTGATACAAGAATTGATATACTTCACTGTTTAAGACAATCAAGCCTATTACCATAGGAATCGTCAAGAACAACATAATTTGATACGTCTGATCAAGTGAACGTGTAACGCCTTTTTGATTATTCATCGTATAGTCTTTCGTAATAATTGAAATAAGCGCCATGGAAAAACCAGTCGCAACCATTACAGGAATCATGACAATTTTATGTGTCAAAAAGTTTAGTTTCGTTAAATACAAATCCGATACACTAGCGAGACCGATAGAACTCATCGCACTGTTAAATGTAATCATATCAACAAATTGATAGATCGGATTGATTGTTCCAACTAGCACAAACGGTAAAACATAGGCAAATACTTCTTTATAAATTTGTTTTAGCGGGATAGAACTTGCCGGTGGACTGTTCGATAATAAATAATCAAATTCATCTCTATACTTCTTCCAATAATAGTAGAGACTCCACAGACCTGCAAGCGCACCAATGAATGCTGCAAACACCGCAAATTGAACTGCGATTCTTGGTGACAGACCGAGTACATTGACGACTACGAATGCACCGACTAGGACAACAATAATTCGTACAATCTGTTCGATTAATTGAGAAACAGAAGTCGGTTCAAATTTTTGATAACCTTGAAGGTATCCCCGCGCAATGCTCAGTAACGGAACCGCAAGTAACGCAAAGCTCACCCAGCGAATGACTGTCGCAATATCGTGTACGGTAAAAATCTGTTCATCGCTTTTGATAACGAGTTCGGCAATGGGATTCGCAAGGAAAAACAATGCAAGAAATGATAGAAAACCAGTTACAGACATAACGACCATACCCGATTTCATTAATTTCCTGCCGGTCGCATAATCGCCTAATGCATTATACTTGGAGACGAATTTGGATATCGCAAGAGGTGCTCCAGATACGGCTACTGCTAGCGCTAAGTTATAAGGTATGTATGCGTATTGATAGAGTCCAACACTATTCTCTCCAACGATTGCATAAAACGGAATTACATAAAGTAAACCAAGTGCTTTTGATAAAAATAGGCCAATCGTTAAAATGGCCGTGCCCTTCAATAAATTCGATGCCATAATTGATTCCTTCCATTCCTTAAGAGATACTTGTATAGTTTACCCCTCGACACTCATTTGTACAATCTTTAACTGAAGACTAAATCAAAAAGCAATCGCACCTATATGGTGTATAATGAAAGACAAAACGAAATGAAAGAGTGGTTCTACAATGTATGATGTAATCGTAATCGGTGGCGGACCTTCAGGCTTAATGGCCTCCATTGCGGCAGCCGAACAAAAAAAGCGTGTGCTGCTAATTGAAAAAGGACGAAAGCTTGGCAATAAATTAGCCATTTCTGGCGGCGGTCGCTGCAACGTCACAAATAGATTGTCACAAGAAGAAATTATTAAACATATTCCAGGTAACGGAAAGTTCTTATACGGACCGTTCTCTGTTTTCAATAATCAAGATATCATTCAGTACTTTGAAGGGCTCGGTGTACCATTAAAAGAAGAAGATCATGGCCGCATGTTCCCTGTTTCAAATAAATCCAAAGACGTCGTTAATGCGCTATTGAATCAAATGGATGAACTCGGCGTAGAAATACGCCTAGAAAGTCGTGTACAGAAGTTGCTAATGGACGACGAAAAAATTCTCGGCGTCCGTTTAGAAGACGGCGAAGAGATTCGCGCGCATGCGGTAGTAGTTGCAGTCGGTGGTAAAGCGGTTCCGCAAACAGGTAGTACGGGAGATGGCTATCCTTGGGCTGAACGCGCAGGACATACTGTCACGACACTGTATCCAACAGAAGTGCCCTTGCTATCACGAGAACCATTTATCGTTTCAAAAGATTTACAAGGTCTCGCACTACGTGACGCAAAAGTATCTGTTTTAAATAAAAAAGGCAAAACTCTCGTAACCCATCACATGGATATGTTATTCACTCACTTCGGATTAAGCGGTCCTGCCATTTTACGTTGCAGTCAGTATGTGGTGAAAGAGCAGATGAAGAATGGCAAGCAGCCAGTTTTGCTTCAAATTGATTCGATACCTGATCAGCACGAAGAGCAACTAACACAAACTATCGCGAAGATTTTAAAAGACGAACCTAAAAAACAAATCAAAACTTCATTAAAAGGACTTGTTCCTGAACGATGGCTGCTGTTTTTATTGAAAAAGGCGGGAATTAGCGAAACAGAAATCGGTCTAGATATTAAACGGGAAGATGTTCGCACACTGGCCCAACTTTTGAAAACGTTCCCTGTGCATATAACAGGTACGCAACCAATCGAGAAGGCATTCGTAACAGGCGGCGGAGTTTCCGTTAAAGAAATCGAGCCGAAGACGATGGCTTCACGAAAAAAAGTCGGACTCTTCTTCTGTGGCGAAATTTTAGACATCCACGGCTATACAGGCGGTTATAACATTACCGCAGCGCTTGTGACAGGTCGATTAGCTGGGATGAATGCTGGTTTGGTTGGCTGACTGTTTTTTCTATGAGCGGATATGAGTCGGCTATGATCGGTTTGCGTGTGTGATAGAGCACTCAACCTGATTCATAGAGCGCTTAACGCATGCCATAGAGCACTCAACTCGTCCAATAGAGCGCTTGCCGCGAATGTATGAGCACAACCAAATATCCAAGACATTATAAAAAGCCGGTAGGAGAAATAAATCTCCTGCCGGCTTTTCGCATTTCATTACCCTGCTACGATATTAACTAGACGGCCAGGAATCGCGATGATTTTCTTCAATTCCTTGCCTTCCATCCACTGCTTCACGTCTTCGTTTTCCAAAGCCGCTTGTTCTAATTCTTCTTTCGTGCAATCTCTCGCTACGGTAATCTTCGCACGGATTTTCCCGTTGATTTGTACCGCCACTTCCACTGTGTCATCCGACAATTTCGTCTCATCAAATGTTGGCCACTGTGCGTAAGCAATCGTGTCCATGTGCCCTAGTTTCGACCACAGTTCTTCAGCCAAGTGAGGCGTGATAGGTGAAATTAATAAAAGGAATCCTTCGATGTATGCTTTTGGCAACTTCTCCGCTTTATAGCTTTCATTGATGAAGACCATCAATTGTGAGATCGCTGTGTTATTACGCATAGCTTCGTAATCCTCTGTAACTTTTTTGACCGTTTGATTATAGACTTTTTCTAGTGGTCCGCCAGTTTCATCCGTCAATTTGTCCGTCAACGTATCATCTTCATTGACAAGTAAACGCCAAATGCGGTCAAGGAAACGACGTGATCCGTCTAAACCATTTGTCGACCATTCTTTCGATGCGTCAAGTGGTCCCATGAACATTTCATAAATACGCAATGTGTCTGCACCGTGTGAATGAACGATATCATCCGGGTTGATGACGTTGCCTAGTGATTTAGACATTTTCACATGTCCTTCGCCTAAGATCATTCCTTGGTTAAAGAGCTTTTGGAACGGCTCTTTCGTTTGTACAACACCGATATCGTACAATACTTTATGCCAGAAACGAGCATACAATAAATGCAGAACCGCGTGCTCCGCCCCACCTACATAGATATCAACCGGCAACCAGCGCTCAGCCAACTTCGGATCAATGATCATGTCATCGTTATTCGGATCGATATAACGCAAGTAATACCAGCAGCTTCCCGCCCACTGTGGCATCGTGTTCGTTTCACGACGACCTTTCATACCTGTTTCTGGATCCACTACATTGACCCACTCCGTAATGTTTGCAAGTGGTGATTCACCTGTTCCGCTCGGTTTAATATTGTCTGTTACCGGCAACATCAACGGCAATTCCGATTCATCAACAGTAGTCATCGTGCCATCTTCCCAATGAATGACAGGAATCGGCTCGCCCCAATAACGCTGGCGGGAGAATAACCAGTCGCGCAGACGATACGTAATTTTGCGTTCACCGTTACCATTCTCTTCGAACCACTCAATGGATTTCGTAATGGCTTCTTCTTTTCCTAAACCATTTAAGAAGTCCGAGTTCACGTGCTCGCCTTCTCCTGCATAGGCTTCTTCTTCAACGTTACCGCCTGCCACTACTTCTACAATCGGTAAATCGAATTTCTTTGCAAATTCATAGTCACGCTCATCATGTGCAGGAACTGCCATGATCGCACCTGTACCATAAGTAGCCAAGACGTAATCTGCGATCCAAATCGGCATCTTCTCGCCACTTGCTGGGTTGATGGCATACGCTCCAGTGAATACGCCTGTCTTATCTTTCGCTAAATCTGTACGCTCAAGATCACTCTTAGATTTCACTGCATCAATATACGCTTCTACTGCTTCGCGCTGATCATCTGTAGTGATCGTGCTAACCAATTTAAGCTCAGGAGCGAGAACTGCATATGTCGCACCGAAAATCGTATCAGGACGTGTAGTAAAGGCTTCGAATGAATGCTCAGTATCCGCAATTTCGAATTTCAGCTGTGCGCCTTCAGAACGACCAATCCAGTTACGCTGCATGTCTTTTAAGCTCTCAGGCCAATCCAAATCATCCAAGTCTTCTAACAGACGATCCGCATATTCCGTAATACGTAAAACCCATTGGCGCATCGGACGACGTTCAACCGGGTGATTTCCACGCTCAGACAATCCGTCGATCACTTCTTCATTCGCAAGTACTGTCCCTAATGCTGGACACCAGTTAACAGCTACTTCATCGATATACGCAAGACCGCGCTTATAGAGTTGAATGAAAATCCACTGCGTCCATTTGTAATAGCTTGGATCCGTTGTATTGATTTCACGAGACCAATCATACGAAAATCCAAGATCCTGCATTTGGCGTTTAAATGTAGCAATGTTCTTCGCTGTAAATTCAGCTGGATCATTCCCCGTATCAATTGCATACTGCTCAGCAGGCAATCCGAAAGCATCCCATCCCATTGGGTGCAAAACGTTATATCCTTGCTTACGTTTGAATGCACTCAAAATATCTGTCGCGATATAGCCAAGTGGATGTCCCACGTGAAGTCCTGCACCTGACGGATAAGGGAACATATCCAATGCATAAAACTTAGGCTTGGATGGATCATCAATCATTTTGTATGTATCGTGATCTTCCCAATACTTTTGCCACTTTTCTTCAATTTGCGTATGTTTATAACTCATGTCAAAAATTCCTCCAATGTAATTTAATTTCTGTTTCTTGTATTGGTGAGTACAGATAAAAAAAGACTCCCGTCCCTCTATAAAGGGACGAGAGTCTATATAGTTTCCCGCGGTACCACCCAAATTGACGGATTACGCCGTCCAACTTGATTCCTTAACGCGGAGTACGGTATTAGTTACAAGTATTCACCAATACAGGCTCAAAGGCGAGTTCGTTCCACACTAATACAGACTTGCACTGGCCGTCTGCTCTCTAAAAAGTAGCGTATGAAGTACTATTCCTCATCATTGCCTTCATTATTTTCTTCAGTTTACCCGAAACAGAAGATGAATACAAGCCTTCCCTGTTGCTTTTTGTCGTATATCAAACCGTTCATGCAATTTGTTATGTGATCTCTCTGTATATTCCGTGGTACAATATCTGATGTAAAGGAGCTGTACATAATGAATGAAATCAATCTTCCGTTTCCAAGTGAAGGGAAACGATACCATACATGGTCAAGACATTTGAAGGATACATTCGGAAGTAAAATTGCAAAAGTCGCGCTAGATGCGGGGTTTGACTGCCCAAATCGTGACGGTACGGTTGCACATGGCGGCTGTACGTTTTGTAGCGTAGCGGGTTCAGGTGATTTTGCAGGTGATCGCGTAGATGCAATCGAAGTCCAATTCGCCGAAATCAAAGAGCGATCCCAACGCAAATGGAAAGACGCAAAATATATGGCTTATTTCCAAGCGTATACGAATACTCATGCCCCTCTTCCTGTTTTAAAGGAAAAGTTCGAAGCAGCGTTAGCCCAAGAAGGCGTTGTGGCATTATCCATTGCGACGCGTCCTGACTGTCTACCGGATGACGTAGTCGAGTATTTAGCCGAACTTAATGAACGCACGTATTTATGGGTGGAGCTCGGTTTACAAACGGTACATGAATCTACAGCCAAACTCGTGAACCGCGCTCATGATTTCGAATGCTATAAAGAAGGCGTCGACAAGTTACGTAAGCATAATATCAATATCTGCAGTCATATCATCAACGGCCTACCCGGTGAAACAGAGGAAATGATGATGGAAACCGCTCAAGCCGTTGCCGAACTTGATGTACAAGGTATTAAAATTCATTTACTGCATTTATTAAAAGGAACACCTATGGTCAAACAGTACGAAAAAGGCAAACTAGAATTCCTAACGAAGGAAGCGTATATCAACCTAGTCGTCGATCAACTGGAAATCATGCCTCCTGAAATGATCGTGCATCGCATCACGGGTGACGGTCCTATCGATTTATTAATTGGACCGATGTGGAGCGTTACGAAATGGGAAGTGCTGAATGGGATTGATCAGGAACTTGAAAGACGCAATAGCTGGCAAGGGAAAAAGTATTTGCAAGAGGTGAAATAATGTGACAGACATCTTGTTGCATCGCGTATTGCCGATAGCGAAACGTCTAATTTCGGAACGCGTGCAACCTGGAGATACAGTGGTCGATGCGACTGCTGGCAATGGTAATGACACAGTCTTCTTAGCTGGATTAGTCGGTGATGAAGGACAAGTACTAGCATTTGATATTCAACAACAAGCACTTGATGTAACGGAGCAAAAACTTGGTGAATTGGCTAGTCGTACTACATTAGTTCATGACAGTCATGCAAATGTCTGCAAATATGTGCAAAGTGAAATTAGCGGCGCCATGTTCAATTTAGGTTATTTGCCATATAGTGAAGATCTAAGTATCGTCACGACACCTTCATCAACCATAGCGGCACTCGAGTCGTTGCTTAGTTTGCTGAAAAAGTCAGGCATTATAACGATCACTGTTTATGATGGACATGAAGGTGGCAAAGAGGAACGTGATGCGTTGCTCGATTACGTCTCGACATTATATCAAGGTGATGTTCATGCCATTCGATATGAATTGCTTAACCAGAGAAGAAATCCTCCGTTTTTGCTTGCGCTCGAGAAGATGAAAGACTTTACTGAAGTACGGAAGTTAGAAGCCGGGGAATCATAAAGCTCGTTGCCACGATACTTGTGGCAACGAGCTTTTTTTAGTAGAATTTACGAATGTCTGCGATTGTATCTGTTTCAAGGAAGTCGACTTCCATTGCAAATCGCTTTAGTTTTTCTGCTGTTTCGTGTGCAGAACTTAACTGCCCTTCTTGCTTGTACGCCTCAAAACGTTTCAAGTGTGGAAATTGTTGTTCAGATGATGAGCGAATCGTCTCCTGCATCCCTGTATCGATAATTCCCGGCGCGATAGAAACAACACCCGTTGGATAGGTGGCTGCTTTTTGCTCCAATGCAATAACACGCGAAAATTGATCAAGTCCTGCCTTAGTCGTGCAATACACACCCCATCCTTCAGATGCGCTACGTCCGGCTCCAGAAGAGATGTTCATGATTTTCTTCGTTCCCGTGAAATCTTTCAATGTATCGATAAATGTATTCGTTAATAGAATAGGTGCCGTTAAATTTACTTTAATCGCTTGCTCTACTTTTTGAGGATCCAACGAACCTACTAAACTAATCGGGTCAACCATACCCGCATTATTGATTAGCGTGAATGAGCTAGCTTCTCCAACATGCTGACTAATTACACCTTGTAAAATAGCAGTCGCTTTCTCGACATCAGCCAGATCTACTTCAAACATTGATTGTTCTTGTTCAGGGTTTGTCCTAGCCAAGCCATACACCGTAGCCCCTGCTTCTTTGTATTGATACAGTAGTTCTTTCCCTATTCCTTTTGATGCTCCTGTAATAATAATGATATCCATATGTATCCGCTCCTTTTTATATGAATCAACTAGTTAGTGATTGCACGTATGCTGCTGCATCTTCCACGGTTTTATTCGGTAACTCAAAAAATAATATCCAACAATACACTGCGATAGCTAAAATAATGACGATCAATAAAATCAATTGATGCTTATTCATTAATTCACGTCCTTCACACATGGTTCAACTCTTTCATTCCTACTATATCACAACAAAAAACAGGCCCGCCACTCTTTGAATGACGGACCCAGCGATCTAAATTAAGTTTGTGAAGCAAACTTATGTGCACCACCATTTTTTATACGCAGTAAATCTGCCAGCGTCTTCACGCCATGACGATCGAGTTTTCTCAGTAACGCTGTGAATACATGTGCTGTTGTCAAAGCATCCCCCAACGCACGGTGTCGTTCAAAGATCTCTGTACCAAATAGACGCGCATAATCTTCCAAGTCTTGTTGCTCACCTGTAGGATCCAAATAGTTAATCAAATGCATCGTATCGAATGAAGTCGGCGTTTGAAATGTGCATTTCTGACGACTTAATTCTTTCTTTATGACCATTTCATCAAAGCTGACATGATGCCCTACCCAGCCCCCACTTTTATGTTTTTCAATAAACGCAAAATATTCTTCAATAGCAGGTAATGGCATAGGCGCATGATCAACTTGTGATTGCTGTATAGAAGTCAGTTTGCTGATGACAGGAGGAATATCCCTTGATGGATTCACAAATGTTTGAAATACATGATCGGTAACCTCGAATCCCTCTACTTGCACGGCACCTATCTCAATCATTCGATCATCTGCTCCAATTGCAAATCCGGTAGTTTCTGTATCAAATACTGTGAAATTCATATCTTGCAGCGGCGTATTCAACTGTAGTGATTGTTGTAATTCATACGTCAACATTTTCTTTTTCCAAAACATTATGTCGCCCCCTATCTATATAGTACATTATGTGCGAGCTGTGTACAGGGACCTTTATCTATATTACCTTACAGTTTTGATAATAAATGTGATTGAAGAGCTCTGACCGTATCTAGCGTTGTTCGCAATTCATTCAATTCCCATCTTCGTAGATCGCGCAAGTCGATTTCCGTAGAAATCTTCTCTCCACGTAAATGTTTTTCCCATGACATAGAAATTCTAATACTTAAAGATATTTCATATGCATGACGAATCTCTTCGGCAAAGTCTTTCGTGATTTTCTTCTTTTTCTGCAAAGCTGAAATAATTTCAAGTGGCGTTGCATTGATGATCCCGTTACTAACTCCTAAAATTTGCAGACAGTGATGAAGTGGGAATAGCGCATGTTTCTTAATATCAATAATATCTGCTTTACTGCGCCCCCTGAAAATATTCAAGAAGTTCTGTTGCAATTGTGGGATTGGTTTCTCTTTTTCTTGTTGCGCCATATAGTAAATAAAAGTGGCAGACTTCTTCAAAAGACCATGAACCATCGTGATGAAACGTTCATTAACAGCAGATTCACCGTACAGGAATCGGAATGATAGGAAGTTGTATCCGAGCAGTATTTGTTCAGGTGTAGATTGAAGCGCCCATTGACGAATACGTTCATGCCAAATTGCCATCGTTCCACGCCACTGTGTCTCGCTAGCCATCATAAATCCGATACATCTAGTATAGCCTGCCTGCTCAAGATGAACGACAATTTCATTACCAAGAAGTTCAAAATAGTTCTCGACATACTGGGATTCTTCCCTCGATACATCTTCGTAGACGAGAAAATGATCTTGATCGGTCAGCATAAACTGCTCACCACGTGCCCCACTTCCCATCTGGTACCAAGCAAACGGAACAGGCGGTGTTCCTTTCCCTTGATCTTCAAGAGATTGCACAGCAAGCATGACACAATGTTTTGCCAGTCGATCATAAAACTTCGTCACGATTTCTAATGTGTGAATGGTCGATATTTCATCTTGAATTAAATTGGATAGCACATCGTAAATCGCTGCTTTTACAACAGGCAAATTTTCGAAGGAAGCTTCTTCTATAGTTTTTAATATATTCATGGAATTACGATCACGTTTCGTCATCAATGTAGCGAACGTCACAATGCCTACAGGTTTACCTGCTTTCACAACTGGTAAATGCTTAATTCCATGTTTGTAGAATTTAGTCAAGGCCTCATAATAATAATCAGTTACTCTTACCGTATGCGGCTTTTTCGTCATGATGTCTTTTGCCCGCAGTCCATTTGGCGAAGCACCGTCTGCTATTACACGTTCAACAAGATCTTTTTCGGTTACGATTCCAATAAGTTTACCTGCCTGATCTGTAATAATAATTGAACTAATCGAGTTTTTAATCATCAATTCCGCAATTTCTTTTGTTTCAGCTTCCGCATGAATTGTTATAACTGGACTACTCATGAAATCTTGTACACGACGAACATACGGCTCACTCTCGCCATATTCGTCAGCCAAACGAACTTGCTCCCCTAAAGAGGTATAAACATTCGCCAAGCGAATCGACATCTTGCGTAATACATAATCGCGTACGTTTTGATCATCCATACGTTTTTTTATCACTTCATACGGAACCTGTAGACAAATCGAGTCTTCTGCTACCACCATATCAATGTGATGCTTATCAAGCGGCCTAGCCATTTCCCCCAAGTAGTAAGCAAAATTGGAAAAGCCGATAATTTCATCTTCCTGAATGAATTCTAACGTTACCGAACTGCCATCTTGTCCTTCTATTTGAACCTCTGCCGATCCTTTTAACACGATGAGCAATCCTTCTTGTGGTGTTTTGAAATAGTTGGATTTATCCGCTTCCTCATATATCTTTAATTTACAACCTAGCAATAATTGATCAAATTCATTTTCTGTTGTATCGATAAATAAAGGATTTCTATGGATTTTATCATATAACTCACGATCTTTTACCGTCTTCAACATTTCAAAACCTCCTGTTCATGTACACTTTAACAAAGCGTTCACTTCACATTATTCGAATACATATGTCAACAGTACCGTTATATTTAGGTTAAACAATATTCCAGCAGGTAGAATTGATAAAAAACGGTCTCCTCTTCTGACGTGCTGACAGAAGAGGAGACCGTTAGTTGTAAATCTAGCTAGTTATTATAAATCAAGCTCTTTGTAGCCAGTTTCTGCTTTGAAACGAACTTCTGCATAAGAAACTTCGTCTTTTTCATGACGCTTAGAGCTAACAATTGTACCGATCCATGCAGCAAGGAAACCTGCTGGTACGGAAACAATAGCCGGGTTAGCATAAGGGAATAGTGGAGTACCAGTGATAAGTGTCATTCCCTCAACTGGGTTCATTACAGATGGACTGACCGCAACAAGAACTAGCGCTACGATAAGACCTGTTAACATCGATGCCACAGCACCTGTTGTGTTAAATTTCTTCCAATAGATTGTTAATAGAATTGTTGGTACGTTTGCCGATGCAGCAACACAGAATGCCAGTGATACTAAGAACGCAACGTTCAACTTTTCAGAACCTAGTGCAAGAAGGATTGAAGCAACACCGATAGCGATTGAAGCCCAACGAGCTGCAGCAACCTGTTGTTTCTCAGTTACATTACCATTTTTGATGATTTGTCCATAAATATCGTGGGCGATTGCAGAAGCACCTGAAAGTACAAGACCTGCAACAACTGCCAGGATTGTAGCAAATGCAACAGCAGCTACGAATGATTCAAGGGCATCTCCACCAAGGACTCCGGCCAGCATTGGAGCTGCCATGTTTCCTGCGGCGTTTTCTGCGATGATTGCGTCTGCTCCAACGAATTTAGCTGCACCAAATCCAAGGAAGATCGTCAATACATAGAAGATACCAATAATCCATACAGAATAAATTACAGAAGAACGTGCTGTTTTCGCATCTTTAACTGTGAAGAAACGCATTAAGATGTGTGGAAGACCAGCAGTACCTAGAACGAGTGCGATCAATACAGAGATAAGACCGATTGTGTCTTTATAAACAACCCCTGAGTGAAGGAATGCTTCGCCATGCGGAGTAGCAGTTTTCATTGTCTCGAACATACCGATGAAGTTGAAGTTAAACTTCATAAGTACTAAGAAGGAGATAATGATTGTACCCAACATCAAAAGAATAGCCTTAACGATTTGTACCCAGCTCGTTGCAGTCATTCCACCAAATAGAACGTAGATCAACATCATTGTTCCAACGATTAGAACCGCAATCCAATACTCGATACCGAATAATAATTTAATAAGAGCACCCGCACCAACTAATTGTGCAAGCATGTAGAACATTACAATTGTAATTGTGTTCAATGCTGCTGCTCCACGCACTTTCTTAGCGCCGAAACGAGCACCGATCATATCTGCCATCGTAAACTTACCCAAGTTACGTAGTGGCTCAGCAATTAAGAATAGAACAACTAAATAAGCTGTTAACCAACCAATACTGTAGTAGAAACCATCAAATCCGTTAAGTGAAATCGCACCCGCGATACCTAGGAATGATGCTGCTGATAAGTAGTCACCAGCGATGGCCATACCATTTTGCCAACCTGTTAATGATCCTCCGGCAGTGTAGAAATCACTTGCCGTAGTTGTTTGCTTTGCCGCCCAATATGTAATGTAGAGCGTCAACGCGATTACCGCGAAGAATATAGCATAGGAAATCCAACTCATGAACACAACCCCCTTATTTTAGAACGTTTTTCTCTATAATTTTGTCTACTTCAATATCAAAGTGTTTTGCTTTATTCATGTATATGGATGTGAATACCCATACCATAATGAACATCGAGAATGCATAGATCCAAGTCCATGTCATTGCGCCAATTGCTGGTGTTTCAAGAATTTTTGTATAACCTGTTAAGAGTGGAAGAATAAAGTACGCTGCGAAGAAGAAAATAACAAAAGGTGTGGAGAAGCTCTTCTTTCTTTTAACAAGACCTTTAAAGTCTTCAGTTTGAACGAGTTTTTCATAGTCTAATGTGGATTTACCACGCGAAACTTGATTAGTCATTAGTTAATCCCCTTTCTATTTTATATAAATTAGCAAATTAGTTCTTATTCCCCTCCCTTTTATTGAAAACGCTTTCATCCCTGAGCCAAATAGATAATATGTTACAGTGGATGTAATTGTTCATTTGTTATAGTACACATGTAAACAATAACAAAATTCTGCTAGTTTTGCAACACCCTTTTTTGAAGATTTGTAAAATTTAATCTACTAAGCTAATACAAAACCTGCATAGACATAAATCTATCAAATACAGGCGGAAACTACAAGAACTATTTAAAATTATTTAATTTGATTCTTTAAAAAAGATCAAAATTCACTATTGGAATTCCCATTTTTTTTTGCAAGTTTTGAATAATACTGTTAAACAACAGTGAAAAGATGTAGTATATTGTATATCGGCTGTTAGTGCAATTCGACTTATATAAAGACAACTTTTATAGAAAGATGGTGTGATATAATGCCTATCCCTACTAATCATGCACAACCTGTACGTAAAACCGCTAAGGAAAATGCGTTTAGTCAATTACAGAAGTGGATTATTGACGGAACACTCCAACCTGGAGAAAAGCTAAATGACGTAGAATTAGCAGAGGCACTCGGAGTGAGTCGTACGCCTATACGTGAGTCGCTTCAATTATTGGAAGTACAAGGGTTCGTTCAGATGTTCCCCGGTAAAGCAACGCAAGTAACCGATGTAGATCGTGAATCTATTTCTGATTTACTCCCTCCACTTGCTGCACTACAAGCACTCTCAGCTGAACTTTCCATACCCAATCTAACTGACAGTGTGATCAAGAAATTGCGTGACACGAATAAGAAATTCGCCCTAGCAGTTGAAAAGGAAGACTATTTTCAAGCTCTGAAAATTGATGAAAAGTTTCACCAAATCATTGTCGACACAGCTAATAACCCATATATTTCTTCTTTGCTTGTCTCCCTGCAAGCTCATGTGCGCAGACTTTTCTTCCATAATTCCATTATATTGACGGAGAAATCAATTGCAGAACATGAACAGATTATAGATTTGATGAGCAAGCGTGAAGGTGAGCAGGTTACAACTGTTATGCGAGAAAATTGGTTACGAGCCATTGAGGAGTTTCACTCTATAAAAGAATGAAGTTATAAATAAACGTGAAAACAGGATCCAATATATCGGATCCTGTTTTTCTTTTATATTTTATTACTATTCGGACCCGTTTGGATATTTACTGCTTCTTTATTGGATAGTGCTACAGCTAAAGCTGTGATCACCGTCACAATCAAAACAGGAACTAACCAGCCGATGCCTTGCGCGTAGTATGGGATGTACGCTGTATATATGTCATCTACAGTGACAAGCCAGTTCGGCATAGTCTTTTCTACCAGAGTGTAAAACTTCACGAGCGCTTCAACAAAACTTATTAGGAACGCCGTGATCGTAGCTGTTCGATATACTAAGCTGGATTGACGGAATAAGGGACCAGTGAACGTCAATATGATTAGTACCATCGCCAGAGGATAAAGTAATACAAGTACCGGAATAGAATAATTGATAATATTCGCTAGACCAAAGTTTGCTACAACCAAGCAGAATGTCGAAAAGAATACTACAAATAACTTATAGCTAATTTTCGGGATAATCGCATGAAAATACTCTCCACATGCTGTAAGTAGACCAATTGCGGTTGTCAGGCATGCTAACATAATCACTACTCCGAGTAACAATAGACCGGTCGTACCAAATAAGTGTGAGGCAGTTTCACTTAATACAGACCCTCCACCATCAAGATAACCAAATAAATCAACTGAAGTAGTCCCTAGATACGCAATACCTAAATATATAATGGCTAAAAATCCAGAGGCTACAAGTCCCGTCTTAGCAGTAGAAGCCAATATCTGCTTTTTACTAGTAATGCCCATCGCATGCAACGCATTAATGACAATAATTCCAAAAACGAGTGAAGCCAATGCATCCATCGTATTATACCCCTCAAGGAAACCAGTAAAGAACGGCGTTTCATTGTATGGAGCTTGTGAAACTTGTGCACTTCCCATTGGATTAAGAAGAGTCATACCAATTAAACCAATCAATAAAATAATGATAAGCGGAGACAAATACTTACCTACTCGATCAACGATTTTGGCAGGGTTTAATGATAGCCACATACTGATTCCAAAGAATGCCAATGTAAATAGGAAACGAGCAAGATCAATAGAAAAGCCATTCAAAAATGGAGCGACCCCAATGTCAAATGCCACAGCTCCTGTACGTGGTGCCGCAAAAAAAGGACCAATTGTTAAGTAAAGTATTGCTGTAAATAGAACAGCATATACCGGATGTATTCGACTTGCCAAGTCCTGTAAATCTTTCTTGCCAGAGAAACCGATAGCCAATATACCTAAAAAAGGTAAACCAACTCCAGTGAATAAAAAGCCAAGCATCGCTTTCCACGTTTGATCTCCAGCAAGCTGTCCAAGCTCTGCGGGGAAAATTAGATTACCTGCCCCAAAAAATAATGCGAATAGCATAACACCAATAACTAAGCTCGATGAAAACGATAATTTTTTCTCCATATGTTTAAAAATCCTCCCAAAAACAACAGCACTTATTTGTATGCAATATATCACGTTCCCTCATATTACTCTTCCCTATTTAGAAAATCAACAGCCAACTAAATCATTTAACTTTTGCGTTTATTGCTAACTTACTGACTATTTATCGATTTATAAAAATGTATTCTTAAAATAAAAAAACTGATCTTTTTAAGGATCAGTTTAAAGTTAAATATGAGATATTAATTTATAGGAGTTAGGGATTTCCGTTACAAAGGTGACCGTTCTCTAGGAAGGCGTGGGAGAGCGTCCGCCTGGAAAACGGTACCTTCTCTCCCTAACTCCCTATATATAAAATGAAACCACAACATCAATTCAACACAAACTTCGTCTGACTGTATCCCTCTTTCAACTTAGTTACTTGCAACGTAGCAGGAATAGCCTCTTTCATCTCCTCGATATGTGAAATGACACCAATCATTCTGCCGGACTGTTGAAGAGCAATCAGCGTATCGATAGCTTTCTGAATAGCTTCTTCATCCAACGCTCCGAAACCTTCATCGATAAACATCGTCTCCATGCGAACGGCACCTTGGAAGCTTTGAATGACATCCGCCATCCCTAGTGCCAAACATAGAGAAGCATTGAACTTCTCTCCACCTGATAACGTCTTGACGTCTCGGGTCTGTCCTGTATACGCATCATAAACATCTATGCCTAAACCACTTTGCTTTCCTCTAGTCTCTTGACGATCACTACGTACTAATTCATACTGTCCGTTCGATAAATCACGCAAGCGTATATTGGCCGCTTGAATGATGCGTTCCAAATACTCGATTTGAATATAACGTTCAAATGATATTTTTAATTGATTTTGACCACGAACTATATCGTATAGATTTGCAATCTTTCCGTAGGTCTTTTCAAGTTCCGCTTCTTTTGATTTGCTTGTTTCCAATTCTTTGTGCAGATCTAGTGCGGCCTGTTGCCAAGCTTTTGATTGATTATATAGGGCAAACGCTTCTTCATATTGTATTTTCAGCGCTTCTACTTGATTCTCCATACTCGCCATGTCCATCAGTTGTTTGCCCTCCACAGACTTCTTGAGTTCTGCTACGGTTGACTTCAACGTGTGAAGCGTTTGGGCGAATTCTTGAAGTTGTTGCTGGATAGCCTGGCGTTTTTGTGTCGGCAGTTTTACTTGTAAATAATTCTCTTCTGAAGTAAACCCTTCTTCTTTTAGACGTTTAGTAAACGAAACTACACTTTGATCCAACTTTTCTTTCATATCTGCAAGTGACTTCTTCTCCAGATCTTCTCGGGATTCCCATTTTGTTTTTTCCGTTGTAACGTCTTGTAATCTCTGTTGAATAGATTTCCAAGCATTTTCAAGTTGTAGATTTGTTGCTTCTTTAGATTGAATTTGTTTTTGCAACGCGGATAGCTCTTGTAGGTTTTCTGGAACAGTTGCAAGCACGTGTTCATACAGTGCTTGTTTCGTTTCGAGTTCTCCTTTTGATTCGTTATGTTGCTGCTCTAATCTTTTTATTTCTATAGCAAGCTTTTCCATCTCTAGTTCTGATTGACTTTGCTGTTCTTTTCTTTTTTTCAGTAATTCTCGTTTGCTTCTAAGTACGGACACCTTTTCCGTCAACTCTGTTTGTTCTTTTTGATAATCATGACTCAAATCCACTTGTTGTTCATGCAGTTCAGCCTCACTTGCCTCAATGCGCTGTTGCACTTGCTGTAATTCAGCTTGCTTAAGATGGAAAGTCTGTTCTTTATGTGTCAACTCTATTTTCGCTTTGTCTAATTGTTGCTTAGATACATGTTCTCCTTCCGATTCACCTGCCTTTTTAGGGTGCTCTATACTACCGCAAACAGGACAAGATTCTCCATCATGGAGTGCAGCAGCGAGGATTACCGCTTGATTGCCAATCCAACGATTCTCAAGCGCTTGATAGACTTCTGTGTACTGCTTTACTTGTTGCTCGGCTATTTTATACTGGGCTTCGAGCTCTTTTTGATTTGCCAGTTGTTGCCCGTGAGATAGTACTTGCTTCGCGATAGCTTTAGTATTTGCAAGTTCCTCTATCAACTGTTCATATTGTTCCAATGAAGTTTCTAATTCTTTTATTTCATTTTTTTGAACAGTTATCATTTCTTTTTGCTGATCATACGCTTGTTTATTTCCTAATAAGGACTCTTCTACTTCCTTGACTGTTTTCTTGAGTGACTCTAGCACTTTTCGTTGCGTAGCTAGGCCCGATACTGTCGGAAGAAGATGATTCAACGTCAGTAACTCTTCTTTTATTTCATTTCTTTCAGGTTCTTTAGCTAGTTCTCGTTCAAAAGAAGCCTGTGTTGAGACGAATTTCTCCTCTGCAGCGGCTAGGGCTGTCACAGCTTCAGAGTAGCCTTGATCTTTTTTCTGCCATTCAGCTTGATTAGTCTTCACGAGTTGTTCTACATCTTCTAATCTTGCTGCTCGTTCTGCTTGTTGCAATTGTTGTTCTAGTATTTTCATTTCTTGTTCTTTCGCTTGCAAACTACCTAGTTCATTTTGACGTTGCTGCAATTTCGTAAATTGTTCATTGATTAAACGAGCTTCATGTAGTTGCTGTTGCTTTTCATTATGGACGCTATAAAGTCTTGTATATTCTTTATGCGTTTCGCTAGATCGTGTTTCATGGTGTGTATGTTCTTGTTGAAGGCCAGACACAAGTTGATGGTAGTTTGGATACTCAGACTGTAATTCGGTAAACAATAACGAGTTACGTTCAGGTAACTTTGCCGGTATTTGATGAAGGATTGCATCACTCATTTGCTTTTCACGTAGAAATTCCGCATTTGCTTCTTCTTTTTTCACTTTTAACCGTTCAACAATTTTTTGATACGGTTCAGTTTTAAAGATTTTGCGCATGATCGCTTCCTTATTCCCTGTATCGGAAGTTAAGAATTTACGGAATTCACCCTGAGGCAGCATCATGATCTGGCTGAACTGCGCATGCGTAAAACCTAATAATTGTTCGATCTTGTCATTTACTTCGGTGACTATTTGACGATCAACTGCTGGAATGAATTGCTCCTCTTTTTCTTCGAATAACTCACAGCGACCAAGTGTATCATTTTTATTTCCTTTCTTTCGGTAAGGAATCTGGCGCACAACTCGAAACCGACGCTTGTGAATATCAAATGTTAATTCAACTGTCGTTTGGACGTCATCCTCAGCAAACTGACTGCGCAATGCTTTCGTGTCTGTACGATCTTCGCCACTTGCCTGTCCATATAACGCAAAACAAATACCGTCGAAGATAGTAGTTTTTCCTGCACCCGTCTTTCCCGAAATAACAAATAAACGATGCTCTTTTAAATCGCGAAAATCAACCGTTTCTTTATCTTTGTATGGTCCAAATGCCGTCATAGTTAGCGTAATTGGCTTCATGAGTGACCCTCCTCTTTCATAACATCCCACAAGACTTCAGCGAATAGCTCTTTCGTCTCTTCATCTGCTTCTTCGCCTTGAAGTTCTTTAAAGAAGGAAGCAAACATTGCCTGGTCATCTTCTTTTTTCTCGACATCTACTGATCCGCCAATTCCATCCGAAGAAGAAACGACTAGTTTACGCTCCACATGCATCGCATTTGGAAAGACGGATCGAATTTTCTCCATAGGTTGTATAACCGGTACCGTATCTAGCAGTTTGACGTACACATAATCTTCATTATGTTCCATCGCCACTATATCCTCCATGGTCCCTTCCACCGTACGCACATCATGCAGTGGAGTAAGTAATCTTTTCTCAGTTTCTACTTCGCCATTCTCTGCCAGTTCAACAATTAGATAACCTTTTTGATGATTCTGTTCAGAAATAGAGTATTTTAACGGTGATCCAGAATAACGAATTGTTTCATTACCTACAAAATGCGCCTGATGCAAATGACCAAGCGCTGTATAATGAAACGGCTCAAATAAATCAGAAGATACATATTCAGCACCGCCAATAGATAATGGACGTTCGGCGTCACTTGTGTTTTCCTCTTTCTCGCCATGTTTTGTGATGAACGCATGTCCGACTAAAACATGCCGAGCGTCTTTATCCATTGATTGCTCGATACGTTCAATAATCTTTTTCATCGCTTTCTGATGAGTAGATATCGTATCATCTTCAAACAAATAACTGACTACTGATGGATCTGCGTAAGGTATCAAATGAAAATAGACGTCGCCATATTGGTCATGCAGTTTTATCGGAGACAAATGAGTGGATAATTCTCCTGTTATGTACAATCCTTGATCTTTCATAAAAGTACTACCGAAATGAAGTCGGCTTGGACTATCGTGATTTCCTGCAATTGCGATGACAGGTGTTTTCAGATCGATAACAATCTCTTGTAGAACTTCATTCAACAAACCTACCGCCTCTGTTGGTGGAATCGCACGATCGTAAAGATCCCCAGCAATCACCACTACATCTGGTCGTTCTTTCTTAATCTCTTCTATAAAAGCTTGTAAAATAAAGCGCTGGTCCTCTGTCATGTAAACTCCTTGCACGAGTTTTCCAAGATGCCAATCTGCCGTATGGAAAATCTTCAAATCCATTCCCCTCTCTTCATATATATAAGTAGAGACAGGAAGAATAGTGTAACAGCGGATCTGTATAAAACATCCTAATCTGCTACACCTATTCTTCTGTCTTATTTAATTATTCTTTACTGCTTTATCAGCTTCATTTAGCACTTCACCAATTTTTCTTTCGTTGATGACCAAGTCTGCATAGCGATCCATTTCAGTAGGTTCCATATTAACAATGACCAACTTCGCGCCCTGTTCTTTTGCTATCAGTGGAAATTGATTTGCTGGAGTTACAGTCAACGATGAACCGAGTACGATGAACAAATCTGCCTTCTCACTTTCAAAAATCGATTGAATAAATGCTTCTTCTGGCAACATCTCTCCAAATAACACAACGGACGGTCGTAATTTCCCGCCACAGTCACAGTAAAATTCATCATGCGCGTACCGTTCATTATCGTACACTTTACCACATGTTTCACAATGTACATTACGAAGTGTTCCGTGAAGTTCCATGACATTTTTTGATCCAGCCATCGTGTGGAATCCGTCGACGTTTTGCGTAATAATGCCGTTGATTAGTCCTTGCTTTTCCCATTTAGCCAATATCTCATGACCAGCATGTGGCCCCGTTTCTTTCGCAGCAATGACACGTTGCTTGTAGAACTGTAGAAACTGTTCAAATTGCTCATTTAAAGCGGTTGTACTTGCCACTTTCGCAGGATCTTCAGTTTCCCACATGCCCGTTTTAGCGGAACGAAAATCAGGTAATCCACTTTCTGTTGACATACCTGCTCCTGTATAGACGATAGTACGTTTCGATTCTTTCAATAAATCTCCCAGCACTGTCCTCATCCTTTCAACTAGCGAAATTATGTTCTATCTATTATAGTAGCATATCCTGTTTGACTGATAATTACCAAATGATACGGAAATAGAAAAGCGGATATCCCAAATGGATACCCGCTAAGTATTATTGTGCTGTGATTTTTTTAATTGCTTCCAGATCAATTAATCCGTCAATTTCATTGCTCTTAATATAATCTGCTTCCTGACTGATATCAGCCATTTCTTGCAATACATCTTCATTTACATCAGTTGAGACGACAATACGGCTGAAAGCTGCTTCAAGTTCATCGCTATTTAATTCTTTGCCTGTCAGATCTTTGATATGCTTCACAACTAACGCTTGTGCTTTCTCTGGCTCGTCACGAACAAACTGAACTGCTTTTGCGTGAGCTGTTAAATAAGAATTTAATAGTTTTTCATTTCCTAAGAATGCATCACTAGTGGCAACTACTGTATTCGTAGACTCTTTACCCCAAGCAAAGTCCTCCCAGTCCAAAATCAATTTACCACCTGCTTGATTTTGTAAGATATACCCCCAAGGTTCTTGCGTTGCTGCACCATCAACTGAATCTTGGATGAATAAAGTCGCTGTATCCGCGGGTGCTGCCGCGAAGAATTCAACTGATCCACCATTAGCTTTTGCTTTTAAATCTACGTCTTTCAATGCTTTACGTAACATTACATCCTGTGTACTTCCGATTACTGGTATAGCGATACGCTTCCCATCAAGATCTGCCAATTCATTAATGTCACTCTTGTCGTCTGCTACTAATACTGCACCACCATTTACTGCGCCGGATACAATATGGTATTTTGGATCTTTAACGAAATAGTTAATAACAGGTCCTGGTCCAACAGTTCCGATATCGATCGAGTTAGAAGCCATTGCTTCCATGAATAGCCCACCGTTACTTACAGTTTTTGTTGTGATCTTAATATCTTCACCGAATTCTTCCGCGAAATAATTATTTTCCAGTCCAATGATCGTTGCGATATGCGTCAAGTTCGGAAAGTATCCAATCTTTACTTCACTTTTATCCGAGCTGCCTGCGTCTGTTTTTCCGCATCCTGACAAGATCCCTACAATAGCAAATACCGAAAGTAGTCCACCCAATAATTTCTTATTCATATTCTATTCCCCTTTTCTTAGAGCGTTTTACGCCCGAATTCCCCATTTTCTCTCTACACTGCGTTCCAAACGTAAGAATAATACATTATCCATAATCGTTCCGATCACACCGATGATGATCATGACCGAAATAACTAAATCCATTTGTCCAAGTGCGCGTCCTGCTTCCAGTAGTTGACCGAGACCGACGCTTGCACCTAGCAATTCCCCTGCCATGAGCGCTCTCCAAGAGAAAGCCCATGCGATACGTAAACCAGAAATCAATTGCGGTACAGATGCGGGCAAAATTACCGTCCGCAAAAAGTGAAGCCCGCTAGAACCTAATGATTTTGCTACGCGTTGATATAACACCGGTACGTTTTTAAACCCGCTCGTTGCATTGACAATCATTGTCCAAGTTGCGCCTAATGTAACGATAAATAAAATAGCAAAATCATTGAGACCAAACCAGATGATGGCAAGCGGGAACCAGACGATACTCGGAATGGACTGTAATGCCGTCACGAGAAATCCAAGTGTGTCTTCTACGATTTTGTAGCGCCAGATCAGATAACCAAGCACCAGCCCTAGTATAGAAGCAATCGTGAATCCGATTAGTAATCTACTGAGGCTCGCACCGATTGCAGTCAAGATTTGTCCGGAGATGAGTCCTGAAATCAATGTCGACATAACTTGCGTGAAGCTCGGAAACATAAAATCGGGTAAATCCGATAGTCTAGATGTGACTTCCCATATCGCCACTAGTATCCCGAGAAACACTATTCGTCTTAAAGCTGTAGTCATCGCCCATCTCCTCCTTCAACACCTTCTCTATTTCTTCTTGCAGTTCAGCTAAAATCTGTTTTTCTAGTTGCAACGTCACATCACTAGGCATGACACCGTCTTTGGAATCTTTGGAGATGAAAGTCGCTTTAATTTTTCCGGGACGTGTCGCAAACACGACTATCTTTTGAGAAAGTAATACGGCTTCCCGGATATTATGCGTAATGAAGAGAATCGTTACTTTCGTTTTTCTCCAAATATCCAATAACTCCTTATGAAGTACCATGCGTGTCTGTTCATCTAGTGCCGCGAATGGTTCATCCATCAAAAGAATGTCTGGTTCCATCACAAGTGCACGGGCAATAGATACGCGTTGCTTCATTCCTCCAGATAGTTGATGTGGATAGGAATCGATATAATTACCTAAATGGACCATCTTCAACATCTCAATAGCTTTTTGTTCTGCTTCTTTTTTCGGCATTTTCTTTAGAAGCAACCCATATGTAACGTTGTCTAGTACTGTCAACCAAGGAAACAATCCTGCTTCTTGAAAGACGACTACGCGGTCGGAGCCGGAACCTTTAATTTCTTTTCCATCAATACTGATTTTCCCTTGATCAGCTTTTTCCAGCCCTGCAATCAAATACAACATAGTGGATTTCCCGCAACCTGAAGGACCTACAATGGAAACAAACTGTCCTTTTTCTATCTCAAGATTGATGTTATCCAATACCTTGACCGTTCCCTTGTCTTTATGGGGAAAGCTCTTTTCAATGCCTTGAATTTCTAAATACATGTTGATTCCCCCTCATTAGCATTTTCCATTCGTTTACGTTTTAATCCCTACTAACTTTATATGTTTTGTATATATATAATCTACCATTCCTATTGGATTTGTCAATACTATTTAAAATTATTTTTTCAATCTATTTAAAAATATAGACGTAATTCAGTAGAGATAGCTTTTCATTACTCTACCTTGCTAATATATTACATAAAAAAACCTCCACCTGATGTAGGTAGAGGTTAATTTCGCTAGTAGTTATTGAAATAAATCACTCGATAAATATCTTTCGCCGGAATCCGGTGCAATACAAACAACTGTATCTTCTGGTGATAATCGCTTAGCCACTTGCAATGCTGCATACAGAGATGCACCACCTGACGGACCGAGTAATACACCTTCTTGTCTAGCAAATTGTCTGACTGTATTATATGCATCGTCATCTTCAATACGGAAAATTTCGTCGTATACAGTAGTATTTAATACGGAAGGGATAAATCCTGGGCTTGTACCTACCAGTTTATGCTTTCCAGGTTTACCACCCGATAATACTGGTGATCCTGCGGGCTCAACTACATGGACTGTAATCGAAGGGTCATGTTGCTTCAATGATTCACCTGTTCCCGTTACCGTACCACCCGTTCCTGAAGTACAGACAAAAGCCGTTAATTTGCGATCGATTGATTGAATCGCATCGATAATTTCCACAGCAGTTGTATGCCTATGACTATCTGGATTGGCTTTATTTTCAAACTGCATAGGAATGAAACTATTTTCGATAGACGCTGAAATTTCATTCGCTTTTGTGATCGCACCCGGCATACGTTCTGCGCTAGGTGTAAGCACAACCTTGGCTCCATATGCCTTCATTAAGTTAATACGCTCAATTGTAGAATTATCCGGCATAACGAAAATTGCAGGATATCCTTTTGCAGCAGCATTCATGGCCAGTCCGATTCCTGTATTTCCTGATGTCGGCTCGATAATCGTGGCACCGAGTTTCAGCACACCATTCTTTTCGGCTTCTACTAACATTTGATAAGCTGCACGATCTTTTACACTTCGGCTCGGATTAAAGTACTCCAGTTTTACATATACAGCAGCACCTGTAGTTTCGCCGAGCGTTCGTACTCTTACTAGCGGAGTATCGCCAATTAATTCCGCCATATTATTGACTACTTTCATTTCGTACACCTACTTTTCATGATGATAAAACTAGTAATCTGATTATGAAGCTGATGTAATCTTTTGATCACGTGGTAAAGCTAAACCAACTAAACCAATGAACGGTAAGAACGACGTAATAATCATCGTTTGATAGATTCCAATATAGTCGATAAGACTTCCTATGGCAACTGCACCAATAGCTCCCATTCCAAAAGCTAATCCTACGGTTAATCCGGCCATCGTACCAATCTTCGAAGGTACGAGCTCTTGAGCATAGATGACAGTAACCGAAAAGCTAAGCATGATAAAGAATCCAATGGTTAGTAGTAGTAATATGATTCCCCACACAGGAGCATATGGAAGTAATAAACTTAGCGGCAATGGTACGACAAGCGACAAGACAATCACTTTTTTTCGTCCCATACGATCTGCCATCGGTCCACCGAAAAACGTTCCGACAGCACCTAGAGCCAAGAATAGGAAAATATACAACTGACCATGTTGAATCGTCATGCCATAGTTTTCGATTAGATAGAAAATATAGAAGCTCGTAATATTCGTTACATAGAATGAACGCGCAAATATGATGACCATTAATAATGTCAACGCAATGACAACTTGTTTCTTAGTCAGGTTTTCCATTGTGGTCAATAGTACTTTCTTCCGCTTACCTAAACGTTCTTCATCGAGCTGTTTCTTATACCAGATGGAAATACGGGAAAGCAAGGCAATTCCTGCTGCAGCTACTAAAACGAAAACCGCTGCGCCTATTTGGCCTAGGGGAACGAGAACAAATGCACTAATTAACGGTGCAAGTGCCTGGCCCGTGTTACCTCCTACTTGATAGATAGACTGTGAAAGTCCACGCTTGTCTCCTGCAGCCAAAAACGATACACGGGAACCTTCTGGATGAAAGATAGCTGATCCTAACCCGAGCAACATAACGGAAAGAATAATCAGCCAATAACTTGGCGCCAATGCTAATCCGGCTATTCCAATCATTGAAAATGTCATACCTATCGGCAAAGCAAACGGCTTCGGCTTACGATCACTCAAATATCCTACAACCGGTTGAAGTAAAGAAGCTACGATGTTCAGTGCAAATACAATGAAACCTAATTGTTTATAACTAAATTGAAATTCCTTTTCCAAAATCGGCAACATCGCCGGAATCACTGCCTGCAGTGTGTCGTTGAATAAATGACATACTGCAATCGCGATCATGATTGAAAATACCGGATTCGCTACGGCAGTCTGTGGAGATTTATTCATACCCTCTGGTCACACCTTATCTAGTTGTCTATTTTACTTCGTGAATGTAGCAGGCATGACAACCCCTACTACTTCTCCAGTGGCACATAGTTCATCGCCTGCGAAAATTTCTACTGCGACCTTCCACTTCTTCGGGTGAATCTCCGTGACGTTCCCAACAGCCTTTAATACTACTCCTTGTGGTGTCGGCTTACTATATGTAATCTGCAAGGAAGCTGTCACAAAGCGTGGAGGAACAGATCCATCACCTGGTTCATGACCATTTTTCCGGTGTAATGCGAGCGCGCAAGACCCCGTACCATGGCAATCCAAAAATGAAGCTAGAAATCCTCCGTACACAAATCCTGGTATGGCAGTATATTTTTCTGGCGGTAAAGAATAGGTAGCCGTCTGATTGCCTTCCCAACCTGTTCGGAAATGATTTCCTTCCTCATTGAGACTCCCACAACCATAACACCATGAAAAGTCATCCGCATAATCGTCCTGGACTGCATGTGTAACATATTCTTTCATAGTTAGTACCTCCCTTTCAGATGAGTCTCTCTATTATACATTCCGAATATTGAAATATCGAGCCAAAACGAAATAACTATCATTACACTGATAGTTATGTGCGTATCTTCCCTACTACATTCATATACTAGTGAGAAACGTTATTTTGCGGAAGGAGGGAATTCTAATGAAAATACGTGGTGTGATTTTGGCACTGCTAGTGGCTGGAGGATTTTATGTCATGATTCAGACAATTGATGAAGCTTCCTCCCATCCTTTTGAGCGACTACAAGACCAACAGCTAAATGGTTTAAATCCTTATTCTTCAATCACTTTTCGGCAACCTGGCTCTCAAGCACGACATGCCGTTACTTGGAAAGTAGACGAAGCTGAAGAAATAGACCGATTGCTATCATTTCTCCAAGCATATGATTATGAGAGAATAGATCCGGACACACTGCAATTGTTTGACGATCAATCGCTCTTCACAATTGATTTACAAGACGAGACTGGAAATCGAATGACCATTCTAATTGAAGAAGGAGTTTTAATCCATAATGATCGCCTATACTACGAAGTTGTCAATGGTCCTATGCAAGTAGATTGGCTAATGGATTTTATCATTTCCAATAAACCATAACTTTGTACTCTGAACATTCATTGTATTATACTAGTAATTAATTCGGCAACCGAATAATCGATTTGAAGGAGAGATTCACATTGGTGAAAAGCTTACCTAAACGCGCCCAAGTAAACGAACAAGAAACTTGGAATTTACACATTCTATTTGAAAACGAGCAAG
Organism: Sporosarcina sp. P26b; assembly: GCF_002743245.1. Taxonomy (NCBI): domain Bacteria; kingdom Bacillati; phylum Bacillota; class Bacilli; order Caryophanales; family Caryophanaceae; genus Sporosarcina; species Sporosarcina sp. P26b. Next base: position 161,037 of record NZ_PDYW01000001.1, on the reverse strand, counting down.
ATTATCAGAAAGCCTTAGCAGATGCAAAAGAAGAAGCGGCTGCTTTCGAGAAAAATTTTAAAGGGACCGTTACAGATGCAAACTCCGCTATTCAAGCATTAGATGCATATCGCAGTCTACAGGAGAAACTCACCAAAATCTCGAGTTATGCTGAGTTGACAGCAAGTGTCGATTTAACAAATGATGATTCGCAGATGAGAGAAAGTAAATTTGGTTCAATCGCTGCGAAAATCGGTAGCCAAACTGCATTCATAATGAGTGAATTAACGGAGCTTTCTGAGCAAACGTTACAGCAAGCGAGTGAACAATCAAAAGGGTATGCCAGCTTATTCGATAAGATAATTCGGGAAAAACCGCATCAACTACATCCCGAGGTAGAGAAAACACTCGCTGCATTCTCTTCTTCTTTCCAAGCACCGTATTCATTGTATAATACGACGAAAATGGCGGATATTAACTTCCCTGATTTCACTTCAGACGGAAAAGCTTACCCTTTAAGCTATGTATTATTCGAAGGGAAATGGGAGTCTGAACCGAAGACGCCAGTAAGACGTGCAGCCTTTAAAACATTCAGTGATACATTGCGCAAATATCAACATACAACTGCCAAAACCTATGATATGCATGTACAGATGGAAAAAACGACTTCTGACTTACGTGGTTATGACTCTGTTATTGATTATTTATTGATGGAACAAGACGTAGATCGTTCCATGTACAATCGCCAAATTGATGTAATCATGGAAGAACTAGCACCCCATATGCGCAAGTATGCGAAACTTCTTCAGAACATCTACGGTCTGGATGAAATGACGTTTGCAGACTTAAAAATGCCAGTAGATCCATTATATGAACCTTCAATTACAGTCGAAGAATCTAAAAAATATATGAATGATGCCCTTTCTGTTATGGGTGAAAATTATCTTGATATGGTGAACCGTGCCTATTCAGAACGCCGGATTGATTTTGCGCAAAATGAAGGTAAATCTACAGGTGCATTTTGTGCAAGCCCTTACGGCAATGGCTCATTCATATTGATATCGTGGACAGGCAGCATGGAAGATGTTTTTGTACTGGCACATGAATTAGGCCATGCCGGACATTTCAATTATGCCAATGAAGCACAAAATCTGTTTAACTCACAATCGTCACTGTACTTCATCGAAGCTCCTTCAACTATGAATGAAATGCTAATGGCTAATCATTTATTGAAGAATTCCAATGACCCGAAATTTAAGCGTTGGGTACTATCTTCTATCGTAGCCAGAACGTATTACCATAATTTCGTTACGCATCTGCTTGAAGCCGCGTTCCAGCGTAAAGTGTACGAACTTGTGGATGCAGGCGGCAATGTCAATGCCACTATTTTGAATGATTTGAAACGTGGCGTACTTGAAGAATTCTGGGGAGACAGCGTGAGAATAAATGAAGGTGCAGAATTGACATGGATGCGTCAACCACATTATTACATGGGCTTGTACCCATACACATACAGTGCTGGATTAACGATTTCTACTGAGATGGCAAAACGCGTATTGCTAGAGGGAGAACCAGCTGTTGAAGATTGGCTAAACACTTTACGTGCAGGCGGTTCAAAGAAACCAGCGGAACTCGCAAAAATGGCGGGAATCGATATCACGACAGACAAACCATTGCGCGATACGATCTCTTATATCGGTGGATTAATCGATGAAATCGAGAAGCTGACTGAAGAAATTGAAGCACAATAAGTTAGATAAATATAAGCATCCGCTTTGCAGGTTTTACTCCTGTAAAGCGGATGCTTTTCTATTATTTCATTATTTCGCTTAGGATTTCATATGAACGAAGTCGGTCTTCATGATTGAATATACCTGAACTGATAATCAATTCATTCGCTTTCGTCATATCTACGAACTCTTCCAATTTACGTTTTACTGTTTCAGGACTACCAATAATAACAGATGGTGATTGACTTTGCTGCGCTACCGCTTCTTGTTCAAACGGTGACCACTGCGCATCAATATCATCAATCGGTGGTTGGAACTGGATCATTTTACCTTGACGGATGTTCAAGAATTGCTGTTGCATTGATGTAGCCAGATACTGGGCTTTTTCGTCAGTATCCGCAGCAATCAAGTTTACGCCCATCATGGCATGTGGCTTCTGAAGATCTTTCGAAGCCTGGAAATTTTGATGGTAGATTTGCAATGCTTGCATCATAAATTGTGGCGCAAAGTGGCTGGCGAATGAAAATGGCAAGCCAAGTTCTGCCGACAATTGAGCACTAAAGCCACTTGAACCAAGCAACCAAATAGGAACATCCTGCCCTGCTCCTGGAAATGCACGAACACGGTCAGTTGGATTACCTTCGAAATACATACGCAACTCTTCCACTTGTTGAGGGAAATCTTCTCCACCGCTTTGTAACGTGCGACGAAGCGCATAGGCTGTTGCCTGGTCGCTACCGGGCGCACGGCCTAATCCCAAATCAATACGGCCTGGATACATCGCGTCTAGTGTACCAAACTGCTCTGCAATTACTAATGGCGCATGGTTTGGCAACATGACGCCACCAGATCCCACTCGAATTTCCTTGGTCATTTGCGCTACATGTCCAATAATAATCGATGTAGCGGAACTTGCAACGCCCGGCATATTATGATGCTCTGCCAACCAGTAACGATTGAATCCCCAATCTTCTGCATGTTGCGCAAGATCTACACTGTTTTTGAACGATTGCCCTGCATGGCTACCTTCATTGATCATGGCTAAATCTAATATGGATAACGGAACGTCGTTAAATAGTTTCGCGTTTTCTCTAATCAATTCATTCTCTCCTTCTGACAGCCACCATTTTTCTTAACCCACTCAAAAATGGCCTGAATAATACCTTCTAATTCTTTACCTTTTGCAGTAAGCTCATACTCTACTTTTCTAACTGTTGGATCGGATTGATTTTTGATGACCAAACCATGCGCTTCCAACTCACGCAATCTCTCCGTTAGAAGACGATCTGATATTCCTTCGATCTCCGCCGATAACTCAAAGAACCTTTTGGGTCCATCTAATAAATGATAAATGATAATTCCCATCCAACGCTTACCGATAAACTCGATTGTATTGTGGAAACTATCGCAACTTTTTTGACCTTTAGGATTTACCGACTGAACAAACTCTTCATTTTTCTTCATTAGCAAAACCCCAATCCTGTACTTCCTTCACTTTATCACATTCATGTTTGACAAACAAGCTTACTAATAGTAATCTTAAAATTAACTTACTAATAGTAAGTAAAATAACATTATTAAGAGGAGTTTTATATTATGTCCCAACATTACGATGAGTTATTGGAAGTTATGCATGCACGCAAATCTGTTAGAAAGTTTGATGCGAACTATACAATCGATAAAGAAGATATTACGACTATGCTGGATGAGGCAACTTCTGCGCCATCTTCGAGTAACTTGCAGCCATGGCGTTTTCTAGTCATACAAGACCAAGAGTTGAAGAAGAAAATCAATCGTTTTTCATTTAATCAAGAACAAATCGAAACCGCGTCGGCTATTATCGCGGTGATCGGTGATACGGAAATGTATCATAATATTGATGAGATTTATCTTTCGAATTTAGCTGCAGGAAATATAGATGAGGAGCATGTGCAGATTCAAATTAATAATGCCAAGGCGGCTTATCCGAACGCACCACTTGAGGCGAGACGCAATATTGCGACGTTTGACGCGGGTCTAGTTTCGATGCAGTTGATGTTGATTGCGAAGGCTAGGGGGTATGATACGGTGCCGATGGGTGGATTTGATAAGCAACAGTTTGCGGAGTCGTTCGAGCTTGAGTCTCGCTACGAGCCACTTGTGTTGATCGCGCTAGGCAAAGCCGCTTCATCTGCTTACGGCTCTACTCGACTGCCAATTGATGCGATTACTACTTATATGTAGAAGAGTGAATAGCAGAAGTGTTGGGGGGAGATTGATGCTACGGAGGGTACGCTTTCATCCCGAACCACTCACAAACTCACTCACAAGCACTTGCTTTTAAACTTAAACTATACAAAAGAGGATGTCCTAGAAGTGTTACTACTTCCTAGACATCCTCTTATTTGTATGGCTTTCTGAACTCATTCGCGCTCTATCGTCACCTTACAACTCGTCTCATCATACTTACCATAAGCCGCATGATAGGTTGGACCGACTCCTGCTTTAAAGGTTAGGGAGTGGCGAATGCCGGCTGTGATGAACTTTTTCGCCTCAATTACGGCATCTTGCACTGTTTGTCCCTTTGCCAGACCCGCTGTAATAGCTGCAGAGTAACTGCAACCCGCTCCATTCGTATTGATCGTATCAATTCTTGGCGCTTCAAGTAGATAGAACTGTTTTCCATCGTACAACACATCCACTGCAGGTCCTTCCAACCTGCCGCCTTTAACTAAGACGAACTTCGGTCCCATTTCAAACAAGCGTCGTGCGGCTTCTTTTAAATCGTTGACCGATTTTAGCTCCATACCCCCTAATAAATAAGAAGCTTCTGGCATATTCGGTGTAATAATCGTTGCAAGAGGAATCAATTGCTTCTGCATTGCTTCCATTGCATCGTCTTTCAACAGTGCCGAGCCCATTTTTCCAATCATTACTGGATCTACTACGATATTTTGAATTGCGGACTGCTTGATCCACTCCACCACATTGACAATAATCTCTTTAGTGAACAACATACCCGTCTTCATCGCATCGACACCGATATCTTCATGTATTGTTACTAATTGCGCTTCAATCGCTTCCCAAGATTGAGGGAATATGCCTTGACCCGTTCGAGGGTTTCTCGCAACAATCGCTGTAACGGCTGTTGTACCGAATACATCAAACTCCTGGAACGTTTTCAAATCTGCTTGGATTCCTGCTCCTCCACGTGCAGCAGAACCAGCGATAGTTAATGCGCGTTTGATCATCGTTCATTCCTCCTGTCTACTATGTAATACATCTAGATATCTTTTAATTATCTACGTCATTGTACAGGATAACGTGGCTTGGTTATAAGAGTCAATTTCATTGTCTTTCACATGATCAGAATATACTTCCCTTAATTAAAAATTCCCTATCCAGCAGTAGGATAGGGAAAAGTCTTGACACCATTACAGCATATACGAAATATCAGAAGCTACTGTTGGATATGCGAATGGCATCTTCTTTAATTCTTCGACAGGAATTTGGAAACGAATCGCTAGGGCAAAATGGTTAATTAGTTCATCCGCTTCCCCACTCAATAGATGGGCGCCGAGCACGACATCTTTCTCTTGATCGATAATTACTTTAAATGCCGCTGCCCCTTCGTTCGTTCGTCTATATGTGAACCACTCCGTTGCATCTTGTGACTTTACGAACACTTTCAAACCGGACTCTTTTGCCTCTTGTTCGCTCATTCCGACTGATGCTAACTTTGGAACAGTGAATACAACAGAAGGAACTACTGGATAATCTGCTGTCTTATTATTCCCGTTGAGAAGATTCGAAGCCACTACATGTGATTCAATCGTCGCAACAGGCGTTAACGGAGGTGCGTCGCTTGAAGCCACATCACCCGCTGCGTATACATTAGGGTTACTAACACTTTGCATATATTCATTAACGCATACACCTTGTTTATCCCACTTCACATTTCCTTTTTCCAAGTCCATGTCTAGTGCAGGTACGCGACCTGCTCCATGTACAACAAGATCCGCTTTCCATTCTACCTCACGATCTTCTTGTTCTCCTTTAACCACAAATGCATTACCACATTTCTCAATTCCGTTTACAGGTGTATTAAGATGTACATGCACACCTACTTCCTTGGAACGTTTAATCAGCATTTTCACCAAATCTTGATCAAAGTTTTTTAAAGCTTTTTCACTTCTATGCAAAATATGCACTTCAGATCCTGCCCTTGCAGCAACATGTGCAAATTCGAATGAAATAAATCCGCCACCTATAAATACGATACGTTTTGGAAGTGTATCCAGTTCCATAAACTCATCACTCATCGTCAGATATTCTTCACCTTCTATATCCATTTTCATAGGTTCTGCACCTGTAGCAATAAGAATCTTTTTCCCTTTCAATACATCTGAACAGACTTTTAATTCCGTTTCACTTTGAAAAACTGCCTTGCCATGATACATATCAATTCCTAGTTTTCCATACTTCTCTTCTGTATCTTCAGGTATCGTTTGAGTAAACGTTCGTTTGAATTCCATTAATTCTGACCAATTAATTTTGCTATCTTCTTCGATACCTTTTCCGTGCATACGTTTATTCCAATCTATTAATTCAGCTGCTCCTACCAATACTTTCTTCGGATCGCAACCTCGCTGAGAACAGGTCCCCCCAAAGGGCCGGTCATCGATAATCGCAACGCTCCAGCCTTCTTTCTTACATTTTATTGCCGCAAGGGACCCTGCATTTCCGGTTCCGACCACTAGCAAATCATATTCTTTCACCATACTCTATCTCCTCCACCTTTACCTGCTATAGCAATTTTCTACTCTGTTATCAAATACCCTCTATTGTCCTTTATGACACGTGGAATCAATTATTCATTTTACTTCACGCTATTTTGTAGTTTACATACTATACGAACATTATACAAAACAAGCGGTAGCTAGTAGGCAGTCGCTTGTTTTCTCTTTATTCAACTTCCCCCTGCCAAGTTGACATACCTTCTGAAACATTGATTACATCATATCCTTCGTCGAATAAAATCTCACTTGCCGTCTTCGAACGGCTTCCACTTCGGCAAACGACGACATACTTCTGGTCTTTAGCCAAACCAGTTCTATCACCATTTTGTATTTGTGATAAAGGCATATTAATTGCCCCTATCATATGCCCGTCTTCAAATTCATCTATTTCTCTTACATCCAATACTATATCGCCTTTCTTTTGCAAGGTTTCAATATCCTTCAAATCTACTGTTTGATAGACTTCTTCTTTCTTACCTTCATTTGTCGTACCGCAAGCTGCTAATACTAAAACGGTTACGATTAACCATAATATTTTTTTCATAACTTCACCTCTATACGATTTTCTTCTATTGTATCTCAATGATGTTATAACACAAAAAATGATGACTAGAACACTTAACAGTTTTTTGATTTGGGAACATATTAATCATGCACTGAGAGAATAATACTGCTAAAATTAAGTAGCTCATATATTCTTATGAAGTGCAGGCGTTAAAGGAGTGGAATAAATGGATGATAAGAAAACGCTGCGTTTAGTTCTAGCTGGTATCTTGCTCGGTATTTTAATGTCTGCGATGGATAATACCATTGTCGCAACTGCACTCGGGTCAATTCTAGGTGATTTAGGTGGAGTCGATAGTTATATATGGATTACTTCTGCTTACGCAGTAGCTGTACTTGCCGGGATGCCGATTTTTGGTAAGTTATCAGATATGTATGGCCGCAAAAGATTTTTCATGTTTGGTATTATTGTTTTTATGATTGGTTCAGCACTATGCGGTGTTGCACAATCCGTGCCACAGTTAGCTGTTTTTCGTGCTATTCAAGGAATTGGCGGAGGGGCTTTACTTCCCATCGCGTTCACTATTGTATTTGACGTATTCCCTCCAGAAAAACGTGGCAAAATGACAGGTATTCTAGGTGCAGTCTTTGGAGCATCCAGTGTCATCGGTCCATTACTTGGTGCTTGGATTACGGAGTCTATTAGTTGGCATTGGGTATTCTATGTCAATATTCCCATTGGACTCGTTTCCTTATTTCTAATTTATCGCTTTTATAAAGAAGCAACTGAACCTTCCAAGCAAGCTATTGATTGGCTCGGTGCGATTACACTAGTCACTGCCATTGTCAGTTTGATGTTTGGACTTGAATTTGGCGGTAAACAATTTGCGTGGTCCTCTTGGCAAAGCATTACATTATTTAGTCTATTTACGGTATTTTTCATTATATTTTTAGTGGCAGAGACGAAAGCGAAAGAACCGATTATCTCATTTTGGATGTTCAAAAGCCGTCTTTTCGCCTCTTCACAAGTCTTAGCACTTCTTTACGGTGCTACTTTCATAGGTTTAACAATCTTCATTCCTCTTTTCGTGCAAGCTGTATATGGTGGCTCCGCAACGAATGCCGGAATTATCCTTATGCCGATGTTACTTGGATCGGTCGTCGGAAGTGCGCTGGGCGGTATCTTACAGACTAAAACGAGTTATCGAAAAATCATGGTTATTTCCGTAATTGCCTATTCGATCGGAATGCTATTGATGAGTACGATTACCCCTGATACTTCTCGTTCCATCCTATCTTTCTATATGGTGTTTGTTGGATTTGGTGTCGGATTTTCCTTCTCACTTTTACCAGCTGCCACTGTGCACAATATGGATTTCCGATTCAGAGGTTCAGCCAACTCAACAAATGCTTTTTTCCGATCATTAGGATTGGCACTGGGCATCACGATCTTCGGAGCAATCCAAACCAAATTATTGGCAAGTGAATTGGCATCCGGTTTTGCTAAACTCCCTAACGGAGACAATAGTGCCGTGGGTAGTATACAAAACGCTTTTTTACCTGAAGTCCGCAAAACCATTCCAGAAGATATATTGAATGTCATGACAAATGCTATGTCTAATTCTATTTCTACGACATTTCTATGGGCACTCATTCCGGTTGCCATTTCTATACTAGCCGTATTCTATATGGGGCCAGAACGATTGATCATACCAAATCAAAAGAAATAGTAAATGGTCAATAATAAATCGATACATCGTTACCGGATGAGCATTGTCAGCGTCAACTTCATTCCATCCATGTTCATACAATTCTCTTTTCGGAAAGATTCTCTTTAGGTTTTGCACAAAAAATTTAATTGAACAAAATCCATAAAAAAAGCTCTAACGAGAATGTACTTTATCTCGTTAGGGCTTTTATAGTGGTATTTATTTCACAAAAAATCCTGCGATTTGTTGCTGGTCATCAAACGTAATCGTATAGACACGTTTATCTTCTTTATATTCAGCAGCAATCGACGCTACAAAATACTGCTCTTTTTTTGCAACAGACTCTTTTTCGAAACTGACAAACTCCCCTGATTCTTTCACAATATCTGATACTTCCTTTAGTTGCTCCACAGATAAAGAATCCTTCATCGTGGCATCAAACATTTCACGCATATCATCAAATTTTTCTTCATTCAAAAACGTGATGGCTTCTTTCGATTTTTCTATGTACTGAGCAGCCTCAGATTCATCTACTGTGTTTTTACCACATGCAGCAAGCAATAAAACGACTGCCATAGTCAATAGGACAAGTTTTTTCATTACCAGACTTCCCTCCTTTTACTATAGATTCCGTAGCTAATGACGCTAACCGCCACGAATGCAAGAATACTCTCTATTGATACTACCACATACTCTTGCGGAATAAATACAGGCAAAATTCCAATCATTGAGTCAATCCCTGTATGTATGGCAATAGCAATCACCAGATAGGAAAGACGTTTCTGTTTTATGCCGTGCAGGACGATAATTGACAGTCCTATATGCAGCAGCATAGCAAAGAATCGCTCTACACCCGCTAAAGCAAGCATTCCGTTGCCTACTGTAAGTGGAAATACGGAAAGCATTGGAATTCCTACAATGATCAGCGCTTCAATACCACCATGCCCTGCTCCAAATAAAAATCCTGATAGCCAGTCCCTTTGCTTCATCAAATACCGCATAGCAAGATAGCGTGCTCCTTCTTCAAATAGCGCAGCGGAGAATCCAAGCACGATAGCGTACTGTATGGGATGTACACTACTAAAAAACAAAAAGTCTATACTGTTCTTTTCCACGTATTGTAATAGTGGGATGCGTATGAGCAACTGGGATACAGTAAACGCAAGAACACCTAGAAAGAAAGGGATCCATCGTTTTTTAAGGATTGCATATATAATGAATGACAATGGTAAAACAATAGCTATAATGATTGTGAAAATCCAGCCTGTCATTCCGTCATCACCCCTTTACCCCCATTATATTGATACCCCTAGTCTATCAATATCCTTTTAGTTTGGGAATGATCTTATTGGAAATGAACTACTATCTCCAGTAAGTCCATTGCTGATTGCACTTCGGAAAGTTCATAGACCACAGAACCTTTCGCCCAAATCGCATAATGATTTTCACTTGTTGCATCCAACTTAATCGATCCATGTTGCTTCGGGATAGGAAGACGGTGAGTTTCCAAATAGTCTACAGCTCGTCTACCTAAGTCTACTCCTTTTTCTGGCTGTTCAATTGAAGTATGTGTGGCAAGCGACCATCTCCCCTCATTCCAACTCGTCCATAGGTTTCCGACACCTGCATCTTGATAACCCGTAATACCATGACCGAGATCCACTTCTTCACCTCCAACTTTTGCGTAATCTTCAAACGCAACTTTAGTTTCTGCTTGCCCTTCTTGATCTTTATAATCAATCACTAGTAAAGTCGCTAGTTTTTCTTTTTTTGTATGCCCGTCCAATAATGCTGCATTATTTATTGAAACTGGTTCATCCGTAACAAAAAAGGTGATTTGATACGTTGTGGACTCGGAACTTGTAGTAGCTGTTAGATGTTGGTCCGTTGTAATCGGAAGTTTATCAGGCAACACTATGTCAAAGTTTGTAGTAGAAATTTGATCCTTTATGGCCGAGAGTACTTCCTCTTGTGTCAAATCGTCTATCTGTTCAGATGCTATTTGCTCTCCATTTGATTCCTGATCTTGAACAGTAAGTGTTTCTCCTTCTGATTTCGAAGGTTGTTCAATAGAAGTTTTTTCTGTTTCTGTTTCAGCAGAGCACGCACTCAATAAACCGAGTGATAAAATGACACTGCTTATATAGATTCTTTTTTTCATTATATTCAGCTCCTTTCACATGTTTTTCCCGCTATACTACTAGATAATCTTAAAAGAATGCAAAAAAATCTACCAGAACATATAGTGCATGAACTGATAGAGTACTTCTGTATAACTATTCCCTTAATCCTACATACTCTTCTATAGTGTTTTGTTTTACATATATCTCTTTAGCGAGTGCCAATCCAACATAGCGGTAATGCCAAGATTCATGCATATAGCCCGTAATGTCTTCTTTTCCTTTAGGATACCGCATGACAAAACCATATCGGTATGCATTTGCTGCCAGCCATTTCCCAGCTTTGGTTGAACCAAATGACGCATTCGCCCAATGTTTCGGGGCATTCGCTTCACCGATATCAAATGCAAGTCCTGATTGATGTTCAGAATACCCGGGTCTCGCACTATAACGGTCAGCGGCTTTTATTCCGTCTCGTTTTACATATTTTGCGTATAAATTCGTTTGATAATCAAATGAACGATACGTGCTAAATGCAGTTAATTTGATGCCTGACTTCTTCGCATCAGCAGCCATCTTCGTAAATTGTGCACGTGCAGTCCGGTCTTCGCCAGGCGCATAGTTCTTCGGTAAAGGATACTGCTTGTTGACAAGTAAAACTCCTTTTATATAGATAGGTTTCTCTGGCAGTAACTGGCCTTCAATATATTTATCTGCCGGCAAGAAAATGGTAGGTTTTACGCGTGGGTCCACCCGTGAGATAGCCTGTAGCTTTGCTTTATTTACGACTGCAGAATTACTTCCAGCCGGCAATTTATCCTGGAAAACAGTTGGTGCTACTTCCTTTTTGTTCTGCTGATCTAGTCGATGGAAGAATAATACGGCCTGTGCCCGGGTCAAACGATTTTTAGCTCCATACTTCTCGAGTAATGTATTAGCATGTGGAACTTGTCCAACTGTAATCTGCTCGTCGAATAAATACTGTATGGATTTCTCCAGTTGATAAGCTTGGCCGTTCACGTACGAAATGACTTGTGCCAAAACTCCTCGAGTCACGGGTTTATTCCGGTAACTTCTATCCTCATAGCCGACTAAAGGTACTTTAAATCTTGCTAATGCTTCATATATACTGTTCGACCATATTTTATTATCATGGGCTATATATAGTGCACTTTCATCTTGAATTACCTTGTAATAACGCGTAAGAATCGCAGCGAAATGGGCTTCTGTGAGCCAGCTATTTGGCCGGAAGGTATGATCTTCGAAACCACCGACCAATCCTTTTGAATAAGCCCATTCGATAGAGTCAGCAGATGGGTACGATTGAATGTCCGTAAATTCATGTGCGTGCACTTCTTTTACTGTGAAATTTAACATAAAGCCTAACAAACAAATAGTGAGGATCGATGTGATTTTTTTCATTAGTATGATCTCCTTTAATGTAAAAACAGCTGTTCATAAAGTCCGTTTTGAATGACTTCATGAACAGCTGAGTTCTCAGTGTTATTCTTTGACTAACTTGACTGAACTCGCTTTGATAACCGTTTTAGAGTAACAATATGTAAATGCCTGATAGAATTCCCCTATCACCTATATCAATCATTAAACGATCATTTGATTCCGTCCTTGATCTTTTGCTATGTAAAGTTTGCGATCTGCTTCTTTTATTGCATCATGTATAGAAGTTCCAGTAGGCCAGGACGCTATTCCAATAGAAACAGTGATCGGTATAGCTTGATTTAGTCCCACTTCAAAATGTGTGTGACGAATCTTTTCTTGAATTTCTTCTACTGTCTGAGTGATACTATCTTTATCCTCTGTACAAATCCACAATAAAAATTCTTCCCCACCGTATCGTGCGGCTTGCAATGTATCTTTTTCAAACGACTTAAGTATCTCTGATAACTCTACTAGAGTATCGTCGCCTGCAGCATGACCGTATTCATCATTCAACTCCTTGAAATGATCTACATCGATCATCACCATAAAGTGATGCGTATTCTTTTCATTCATTTTGTGTTTAATCTCTGCACGCCGAATGCATTCTTGACGGGTAAGTAGTTTAGTCAATGGATCATGCGTGGCAAGGAATTCCAGCTGTTGCTTCATAACAAGTCGACCGTTTTCGATTTCGATAACTGTATAGTAGATAAATGTGGCAAGTAAAAATGAAGAAAAGCGTAAAAAGCCAATCTGTTTAAGTATCTCTAGCCCGTCATACGGATAGAATATGAGAGGTATATCGGATATAAACCAACAGATAGAAACCAATACAACTTTATCCCAGACTTTTTTACGATTCCCCATTATTCGCATGTATACTAAAGCAAATATAGTCGGGAGCGACATACCAAATACAATTCCTGGAATGGCCCCGTCTCCTCCAAGAAAATAACGCCATATACAAGCAATGACTAACACAGGTATCGTTATATGCCATCCACTAAATATTGCGAGCATAATAAGCGGAATTAAACGTAAATCCAGGCGGTAATTACTAAATTGAATGGGTAAGTAGAACATAGAAATTACTGTGATCGACATCAATATCACTATGTAAAACTGGAGCCGACGTCTGGAAAATCGTTCCCGATAACCGAGTAACGTTGTGACTGCCAAATGACTAAGCAAAATGACGGCTAAATTGGATAATATAGATTGAATCATTATTGTCTTGCTCCTTTGATTATGTAGCTAACAAAAGTCAGATGAATAGTAGTTAAGTAGAACTATACATGATAAAGGGTTCTAATTTCTACTACATCCGTTAAATAGGAGATATTTTTTAGACGACACCAATGATTATTTTTGATTTGTACTGTGTATAGACAAAAACAAGCCCGCGTATAATGATTCCACATTTTCTATAGAAATTCCCGTATTGACGATTGTCGAAAGTGTATTACGATTTAATTGACAACCATCGCATACTTTTTCCCAAAACGGATTTAATAGATCTTGCGTTTTGGCTAGAACTGGTTGTTTCATTTTGACATGTTCGAAAAATAAAATAGTGCTACCTGGTTTGCTAACACGCTGAATTTCTTTCAAGGCTAGAATTGGATCTGGTATTGTACAAAATACTAATGTCGCGATCACCGTGTCAAATGAATTGTCAGGAAAAGGCAATGATTCCGCTTTTGCTTCATATAAAGTAATAGGCACACTGGCATTTCTACCTCGGCTTACTGCCAAGCGACTCATTTGAGGATTCGGTTCAATTGCGGCCACGTGATTCGCCTGTTGATAATAAGGAAAATTGATACCCGTTCCAGAACCAATTTCTAATACGTTTCCTTGTGCATTACGGATTAACTCCGTTCGAACTCTTTTAAATCTAGTCATTTCTAAAGGCATCATAGCCACGTCATAGATTCTAGGAAATAAACTTGCCATTAGTAGAACTCCTTTTGTCGCTTCATTATTATTCATCAGACATTGCGTAGTTGTGGTTATCTGAATGTCTAAAGATATTACCCAAAATATCAGACGTATTCTTTTACTGCCTCCACTAAGATCTGTTCTTTGATTTGATAATGTGTGGCTTGCCAGATGCCTCGTTTATCTTTCACTATCAATAATTGAGGAACTTCGTGAGGAACACCTAGATCCGATTCAATAGTAGCGGATAGTTTCTTACTTATTTGGGTGATGACGATATATATTGGAAGTTCTGTACGCAGTCCATCCAACTCCTTTTTAGCCGCTAAACTGCTGATAGATGTCATACTAGATTTAAATAACAAGAACGGTTGTGTATCCGACCCTTCTAGCAACTCACGCCATTCGTCGATTTTTTTAATTCTTTTCATCTTGCATTCTCTCCTTAAATGAAAAAACTATGAAATATAGTAGATACTTCTATTCTATACAGCGTTCGATGTGCATTCCTCTTTTTTGCTTATGTACATTAAGCATTATAATCAGCAAAAATCCTCACTTTTATAAGTGAGGATTATACATATTCTATGTGAAAAGCTTATAAATAACCATTAATTCGTGACTTGTCTTCTTCAGTTATTTCTTCCTTTAAAGCCTCGATACTTTCCGCTCTGCGTTCATTTTTCTTTTGGATTTGCTGGAACTCTTCCCCTTCAGCAAACTTCATCGCGTCTTCTGCGGCCTCCATATTGCTGATGGTTTTATTCAATCGTTTTTTATTATCTGCAGGGTCATTCGGTTTTGGATACTTGTTCGCCATCATATGCACTCCCTTATATATATTTGGGTAATCTACGATAGCTTTTCCTACTTCCTTTGAATTATGCAGAATTTAAATCAACAATCCATTATTTACGTAGATCAGTTGTATCCAGACTGTCGAATGCTTGCTGCAAAGGCTCTTTCAATGCAGGGGCAAGAGTTTTAGCATATTCTGCAGTAATGTGGTTATCATCACGATAGACGATAATATTGCCGATTACAGGTGAACAAGTTGTTTCATCGCAAAATGAATCTGTAAGGTCTGCGAAGAATACATTCGAAGGAATTCCCTCTGTCACTTTCCACGGATCTTCTTTCGCAATAGCTTCATCCCGTGGTACAGAACACTCCAAAGGATCATCAGCTTGTTCTAGACAGACAGGGATAATAGTCTTCATACGTGGATTATCACGAATAGCAAAAACGGTAGTGATTCCTTCAAGTCTCTTCCACTGATTAATGAACCCTCTCGGTACTTTTGGACGTTTATTCACTGTAGACGTCGTAAAAACAAGGTCAGGTGGATCTTTAATTAGCATATCTATTAAATTCTTATTCCACGGAATACATGCTTCTGTTAAGTTTCCTTTACTATCTTCGTCTGTAAACCGACATCCGTCATGGCTATATAAATCGATTTTAAAATTCATTTCTTTTGATAGCTCAATCAATGCGGGGAACCAGTGTCCAGAGTGTGATCCGCCTACAAGTGCCACAGTGAAATCATAGTCTCTTAAAACGCCATAAGAACATTTTCTAACCTCTATAAGATTGGCTGACTGGCATTCTAAATCTTTATAAAATGACGGTAGATCTGTTTTGATTTCCACTGGTGAAGGAATGGGTTCAACTTCAGGTATATTTTTTAATTGATAAAAATTCACCTCCGCACCTGGATAATCTTTAATTTCTACTACGTCCGAGCTGGCTGTTGCTTTCTCGATATAAGCCGAAATAGAAAATATCGAGCTACAAGCAAGCACTAACATCATAGTCAGCACGAAGACCAGTTTCCCTTTCTGCTGGTTTCTACCTATTTTCTGAACAGGCTTCTCCAATAACTTAGTAGAAATCATAGATAAACCAAACGTTATAATGACGAGCAGAATGCCGTCTACGATCGGAACGGTTTCCACTTCCATGTAGGACCGATAGAAAATCAACAATGGCCAATGCCATAAATACACACCATATGAAAGACTACCTAAATAAATCAGCGGTTTTGTCGCCAAAAATCGGTTGACTCCATATACGGTAATGCTTTCAGAAGCAATTAAAATAAGTAATGCGCCACTAATAGGTAGTAACGCCAAGTAACCAGGGAAAACTGTAGAAACTGGTAGTATGACTCCTGTTAAACAGATGATTAGTAGACCGAACCATCCTAGTACCACACTAAGTCTTTTATTGAATACTAAGTACGGAGAGAGTAACGCAAAAATACCGCCGATACTGAACTCCCACATTCTTGTGAATGTATTGAAGTACGCAAAAGGCTGATTAACGTTTGTTTGATAGATTGAGAAGATCATCGACAAAGAACATACGATAATAAGTGATCCTAGTAGTGTTTTATAAACAGGCGTCTTCAAAACTTTACGTGCGATATAATATGTACTAGATAGTATGATAGGCCATAGAAGATAGAATTGTCCTTGAACACTTAAAGACCAAAAATGTTGAAATGGACTAGCCAAATTATCTTTCGCTAAATAATCAACAGAATCAAACGCCAGTCGCCAATTTTCAAAATAAAACGTAGAGGCCATCATATGCGAAATGATTTCTCCCCATTCAAACTGAGGAAGAAATATCACTGCCATAATTCCAGTAAAAATCACGACGACGATTGCTTGCGGAAATAATCTCCTTGTTAAATTCAGAAAATAATCGATGAAATTCACTGAACCTGTGCGTTCTATCCGCGATAATATAGAAAGTGTCATCAAATAACCGGAAATGATAAAGAATACATCAATTCCTCCCGAAACCCTTCCTAACCATATATGGTAAATCACGATTAATAACGTAGCAATTGTTCGTATCCCTTCTATTTCAGGACGAAATCTCTTGTTCGGTAATAATAGATCTTTCATTTACTTCCCCCATCTGAAAAATCTTCTTCAATTTAGTTCATTGATTACTATATCACAAATTCATTCTGGTTTTTACTTCTATTTACAATGAAAATAAGCGGCTACACATCAATAAAACACAAAGAAAAACAGAAGCGACGAAAGGCTTCTGTTTCTTCTTTATCCTGAATCATTTCACTTTAAATGCGTCTTGTAAGTAATAGTAGGACTTCTTCAATCGCTCCTCATACATCGGTACTTGCCAGTTATCCCATGTGTAACTCTTTAAGGCATCTACTTTCATACGATCTACTCGAGGGAATGAATCAAGTACTTCTCCGTCAGCAGAAGTTAGAACGGCTCCGATGAAAATTTCATCTACGATCGTACTTGTTCGTCTTCCATCTTCCAATAAATTCTCAGTGAATTCTTTTCTGCTTGGATCTTGTGCTTGTAGCAGCATCCAAGGAATTCTCAACTCCAGCATGCCGTCTTTTATATGGTAATCAGCAAGTGAATCATACGTTTTGGATTCTGGATCTCCATTGCCTTCTCGCAATTTACCCGTTTCATAGGAGCTGAATGGAATCGTACGTTTTTCGTTTTCCACATAGTATTCCCCATTGAGCGCATAGTGCATTGGAATAAACTGATCAGTTCGGTCTTTCATTGTTTGGTCGGGCACGTATCCAACATCTTCCCCATAGTCATGATGGAATAAATCATAATGCGGATCAATCAACATACGAGATTTTCCACCATTGATTTTCGCAATAAATTCTAAGCCATTTGTAAATTGTATATCATTTATTCGACTAGCTCTACTGTTTCCACGATTCGGTACAGTATCGAAAACGATATTAAGAGCGTCCATTTCACTTACTTCAGACTCCTTATAATCCATTCGTATATATAAGAATGTCTCATCATGGTCGATGTACATCTTTTCCAATGGTCCTTTTTGGCTTTCATATAACGGTTCACCGGTCCAATCCTCTTCGTAACCTGCTACTTTGATTTTCAGAGGTTCAAAACTGACTAGACCAAATCTCTGTTCATTTGTTTGTGTGTTGGACCAGTATGGACGTCGATCAGGATTATCATATTCTGCAGTGTTCCATGTTCGTTTGAACCACTCATCTTGCCAAGAGAATACCAAGGCCCCCATCATGTTCTCATGTAAAATATCTTCATATAAGTGAGTCAAGATTTCTCCTTGCTGTTCCTCGGATATAAAGCCTTGGTTCCAGCCAAATGGATTATTATGCGCTTTTCCACGTGAAGCTGGAATACCAAATTCAGATATCAGAATAGGTATACGATGTGCTTCATGTAAATCTTTCAGATAACCTGCATAGTTATTTTTCTGTCCTCTGAAATCTATAAACTCACGATACTTCTTCTCATAATTCAAGAAGTCGGGATAGTATGGATACACGTGATACGATGCAAATTGTCCCGGCTTGTTCATTTCGTTCTTTGTATAGATTAAGTTCGGATTAACTGACACTATATCTTCCTTGCCCGATGAATCGGAGGGGTGTGTGAGCAGATCCGTAGTGACCCAGTTGACGAAGCTCATTGGGCGGATTTGTTGATAGCTTTTCACTTCATGAGAGACTAAAACATCCATTTGTTCAGCTAACCAGTATTCAAATGCCGCGGCACCTTTAGTTTCAAAATAGGTCCCTTGATATTCCCCTAGATTGGGATGAATCTTATTCGTGTTTTCCACCATAAACGGATACCATTCGATACCGATCATCCAAGCCGTCACCCACTGTGAAATGTCTGAATCATAAACACCCGAGGCATGGCCAGGACGTGGCTTCACATCAGCGTTCCCGTGAATAACATCTACTAGTTGAATCATTTCCTTTTGAAAATCTTCCAAATTCTCTTTTTCAAATGCATTTAGAGATTCTTCAAGATTCTCTTCATTAATCCAGACACCATGCATGACATAAATAGGTTCATCATGGATGTCATTATACGACTTTAGTGCATGATAAAAACCTGGAGGATGGAGTGTATACACACGAATCGTATTCGCATTCATCTCACCGATAGCTTCAAACCACCTATAGTATTCTTCTTCTGTAATAGCAGCTTCACCAGGAAATGCTCCCGGCTTCCCCATTCCAATATTGACACCTTTAACAATCATTGGTGTCCACTTACCATCTTGTAGAACCTCTAGATATTTTCCATTCATTCGAGAATTCATCTGGATTCCATCTCTTTTTGGCTCTTCTGAAACTTCCTCTTCTACTTGTCCAAATTTTGCCAACACGCCCTGCATCATAGGAACATAAGCAGCCCAGAAAAAAGTCTTATCTGTTGATCTCTGAAGTGTTTTATAGACGTTCGCTATACCTTTTACTTGATATATGCTAGGAACGTCAGTCATATTATTGAATTTCCCTGCCAAATAGAAGCTTTCTGAAACACCCGATGTATTACGAATTACAGCATCGAATTTAGTTGGAATACCTTTCTCCACTAATTTTTTTGTACCTTTAGTTGTAAGATCCCACTCATATGTAGCTAGTGTTTCCCCTTTTTCAGCTGTTACGATATCGAACCATGAGTGAAATGGATGTGAACCCGAAACATTCAAACGTTCTTGAGCTAGATCGGTAAATTGTATATGAATCCCTTCACCAGAAACCTCTTGATCTTGCTGTAATCCAAGTACCTCTCCTGTACTATCATTTACTAGTAGAAATCCAGGGCCGCTAGAATTCCATGTAGTTTGTGGCTCTGAAAAAACTTTCTGTACTTCTTCGTTTTTTTCTGGATCTAGTTCATCTACATAAATACCTTTCCAACCAGAGAACGTCATACCTAAACGATCAGCTACACGCGTCCGTACTTTTTCACTAGTAGGTGCAGAAAAGGAATCAAACTCTGCTATAAACATCGATGGCTGTTTTGTATTGAGACGCTTTAACATACGCTGCCATTCTACTTCACTAAGACCACCATGTGTTTTTTCATATACAGCAAGCAAAGGATCCATATCATTCTGTTCAATTTCGTCAGTATTGGCTGTATTGGCTAAATAAATAATATCCGTTTTTAAATAGTCTTCTGGCAATGGACGTAATTCGGAAATACCTTTGCCTTCAACATTCGTGAATCCCCCATAATAATCACGTGCAGGGTCAAAAGGTTTATTATGTGTGGTTTGCACTTTCATATAATTTAAGGTCCAATTAATTCCTAAATGTTCTGAATAGGAATCTTCGACTGCAGACTTATCTATAATGGCTATTTTCAGAGGTTGAGCACTCTTTAATAACCATAATCCTACAGGAATCACTAATATAAATGCACTAATCAACATAAAATTCACTAACTTTTTCATAAGTCTTCTCTCCCTCAACTATTACATTTTCATTTATTGTTGCTTAGTAAGGGTGATTTTCAACGAAAGCCAACGAATTTCACCAAATAAAAAGGGTCCATAGTATCATTAATTCAATTCATTTTATCAATTATAACATAATATAAAACTTTATCACTATATTTCTTCCATAACGTACTATTGAAAATCTAGTATATTTTTAATTCAAAGGGTAGTTCAGATGATTTTAGGGTATTGTATTAAATGCTGAGCCAATGGTCTGAATAAATTTCGATCCCATTATTTTAACGAGTACACCACTTCTACATACATAAAAAAGAGTTGAAATATTGCTCCAACTCTTTTCATCTTTCTATATTATCGATAATCCACGGCGTAGCTTGGAGCAAATTTGGAAACACGGCGTCAGCTAACGGATCAGCAGTGCCAAGAAAAACGGTTTTTGTACCTGCATGCTTACCAGCCATAATATCTGTATCAGTATCCCCTACCATGTAAGATGATGACAAGTCCACTTGGTATTTCTCTGCCAAATCAACGATCAACTTACTGTTAGGCTTACGGCAATCACAACCTGATTTAGGTTTATGCGGACAGTACGCGACTTCCTGAATGTGAGCGTCTTCTTTAGCCAATTCCGATTGCATATGAGTATGAATAGCTTGTAACTTAGATTCTTTCATGTAACCAAGTCCTACACCACCTTGGTTGGTCACAACGAAAATGTAATCGAACACTTCATTCAACCGCTTAATCGCCTCTGGTACACCAGGTAAAAAATAGAGTTGATTTGGCTCGTTGACAAACTTCACACGGCTAGTAAGCACTTCATTAATGACACCATCCCGATCCAGAAATACGGCTTTTTTCATAACGTATTCGCTCCTTAAAATTTCCTTAATGCGTAGCATATCCTTTTAGCATCTTTTTAAACACTAGGCCTATTCATCCAGTATCTTCAGCGAATCAGTTAGGCAATATCATTGAGGTCTATGATAATAACAACTAATATAGCATGTATGTTAAATTTATAACGAATGCCGAATTACTTTGTGGCAACAACTAATTATGGGGTGATGCATAGACATGGTAAACTCACAAACATTTAATTTTAAAAAGAATCTTCCTCTGCTGATTGTTTTATTGTCGGGTGCTTTCATAACGATTCTCAACCAAACCCTTCTAGCTACTGCCTTACCGCCTATTATGAAGGATCTCAATATTGGGGAAAGTACGGTCCAATGGTTACAATCGATCTTCATGCTTGTGAACGGAATTATGATACCCATTACAGCTTTTTTAATCGGGAAATTCACGACTCGACGATTATTTCTTACTGCGATGAGTATATTCGCGTTAGGAACACTCGTGGCTGCAGTTTCACCCAATTTTTCAGTGCTATTAATAGGACGTGTCTTGCAAGGTGCTGGCGCGGGTATTATGATGCCACTTCTGCAAACTATATTGTTTCTACTCTTTCCAATTGAACAACGTGGTAAAGCGATGGGATATTTCGGTCTAGTGATTGCATTTGCACCCGCTATAGGACCAACTTTATCTGGTTATCTCGTGGATCAATTCCCTTGGCGCAGCGTTTTCTACGTAGTATTACCATTTGCCCTCTTTAATATTATCGCCGCGTATTTCTTACTTAAAAACGTAACGAAAACAACTGATCCTAAAATGGACTATTTATCCGTTGTGCTATCTACATTTGGTTTTGGTGGTCTTCTCTATGGTTTCAGTATTGCAGGTACGACTAGCTGGTTACACGCAAATGTCTTGATCTCACTCATTGTCGGTGCTATTTCGTTAGTCTGGTTCATTCTTAGACAATTGAATTTGAAAGAGCCTATTCTTGAGTTTAGGGTCTTTAAGTATGGCGTATTTACGATGGCAACTAGTCTCGGCATGATCGTATTTGCTTCGATGATTGGTACAACGGTTATCTTGCCATTATTTATGCAGACGATGCTTGGATTTAGTGCGTTCCATTCTGGTTTGATGCTATTGCCAGGTGCGATCGTCATGGGTGTCATGAACCCTGTTACCGGTACATTGTTTGATAAATATGGCGCAAAGTGGTTACTACTCACCGGTTTTGTTATTCTCACTATCACAACATTCGTTTTCGCTAACTTAACTGAAGAAACAACGTTTGCTTATCTGGCTACATTGAATGCTATCCGCATGTTCGGTATTTCTATGGTGATGATGCCTTCGACTACACTTGGTTTGAATGAATTGCCGAATCGTTTAATTTCTCATGGTACAGCGATGAACAATACGTTCCGCCAAATGTCAGGCTCAATCGGTACTGCTGTACTCGTTACGGTTATGGTGACAACTGAAATTAACAACGGTACGGTTGCGGGTCAAATACATGGCGTGAATATGTCCTTCTTCGTTGCTGGTTGGATTTCAGTTGTAGGTTTAATTTTAGCTATTTTGATTAAAGATCCGAGGAAAAGAAATAAAGAAGTAAAAGCCTCATAGACAAAACTTCTGTCTCTCAGAGTATTAAACAGTTCTGTTCACTGGTACAAAATTAAATGAAATAACTAAAAAGCCACCTAATTCGCGTATGAATTAGGTGGCTTTTTCTCCTTATATACTATCAAGTTTTTAGATGAAATAAAATTATGCCCTAGATAAATCAGTTTTTGAAATAAGCAAATTGCTTACTTAGTCTGAGTAAGAACCTCCTGGTAATGTAAATAAATAGAATCCATTGTCTCCTCTTAACTGCCACCCTTCAAAAAAACTACTATCGTGAAACAATTCAAGAAAAGTATTATCTTCAAATTCCAAAACTAAGTCAGATATTTCTTCAAAATGATAGATATTCATAACCTTTTTACCCATAAGAATACTTTCTAGATTCTTATGGGTGAATTTATCAGGGGCTTGGGTACAATCTGAAAACCCAATTAAGACTTGATTAGCAACTAGTAATCTCCAAGGACATTCAATTATTAACCCACCATTACTAAATCCCAATCCCAATGGTAAGTTTTTTTCTGTATTCACCTCAATAACACTTTGTCCAGAAAAATAATTAAAATCAATACTACTTTGTTTCCTAAACATTTTGAGCACCACATTTCCATCCTTATTTCTACTGATAGGTTTATTCAAGTAAATGGCCGTTTCTTGAACAATGAGCCTACACATATTTTGTAAATAGTATAGCATAATTATTCCAGTAGTTTGTTTAATCACCAAAATGGCACCGTTAATTCCAATGATACTTAACATTTTAAATCAGTGTAAATCCGCTTATTACTTCAGCTGTTGTACTACTTAACTAAATGGTGTACTCATAATAGAAAAAAACTATTTAATTCTTGTTATACATTACTTCAATCATTCTGTGTTCTCCATTTTATCTAGATCGATACATACTTTTGGTCGCTTTAACCTCAAATTGTAAAGCAAACTAGACAAAAAGTATAGTTTAGTATACACTACAATTAGATGAGGTGATGAGTGGCGTGATAAAAAATCGTGTGAGGGAGTTGCGTGCTCGAGCGGATTTGACGCAAGGCGAGCTTGCTGAACGGGTTGGAGTTACTCGGCAAACGATAGTGGCACTAGAAAAAGGAAGTTATACGCCTTCTCTTCTATTAGCTATGAACATTGCAGAAGTATTTATGCTTTCAATTGAAGAGATTTTCTATAAGGAGGATGCGCAATGAACCATGTATTTCTATCAGTCACATTACGAATTTTATTATTCATTTCTCTGGCTATGATGGTGTTTGACTTTTTACGCGTTGAGCAACAATTTACTCTCATGAACAGGGGGTATACAGAAGGGTTTTCTGTTCAAGTTATTTCATGGCCTGGTTCATTAATGTTGATTGTTCTTTTTCTTTTTGTAGTAGGCAATGTAGTTTACTTTTTACGATTACGAAAAAATAAGAATACAGATATACGAGATTTCATAACATTTGAATATGATTCAACAGATGAACGTGCCATTGCGAATACACGGAAAGCTGTAAGTTATGCTTTTTCAGGTTTACTGATTTATTCCTTTTTCATGATCGGCTCGTTTATGTTTATTCCGAACTATTTCTTGGATCATATTTGGTATCCATTATTTGCAACTGCTTCTATTCCTATCAGCGGATTGATTATATATGCGATATCTTTTACCGCCTTGCAACGTGCATAAATAGTAAAAAAAGCACATTCACTATTTGCGAATGTGCTTTTTATTATTTAGTTAGATCTATTTTTTTATTCAATGCGTATATAACCATTCCACCAATTGTCATAGACAATAATTCTCCAATACCCGCTGTTAGCCAAGTCGCCCAGAATGGGAAGCCCAGCAAGATGTTCAATTGAAATGCAATTGCACACATAGATACTGCAAATACAATAGCAGTAATCACCATTTTTACAATATCATTTTTAATTTTCTTCACTAGTGCGCGGCTTATTAGCAAAGCAACTAATGTAGCCATCGAACCTATCGGCACATCCAATAGCCAAGTAGGTGACATGAAGTTAGCAAGTGCTACACCTAGCGTAACACCGACTATATAACGCTTATTATACAACGCGAGATAGTTGAACATTTCCGACAAACGCAGTTGAACCGCGCCAAAACTAATAACCGCAAATACAAATGTCACCGTTACATACAAAGCTGCAACGAGTGCTGTTTTTGCCAGTTCATTCACCGTACTTTTTGGTGAATCCTTTACATAAGACATACTCATATTATTTTCTCCTTTGTGAAATAGCTTAATTGCTATTCCAGTAATAACTACGACCAAAGGAAGAAAGAACTTATCGTTCGATCAAAAGTGTCGTAGTGCAAACAGAATTTGCTTGCTACGGTATTATAACAGAAGTTCCTGTATTAGAGAAGCTTTATTTCGCTATCCATCCGCCATCGATAGGAATAACGGCACCATGGATATAATCAGCTAAGGAACTGGCTATGTATAATGTGAGGTTTGCGACTTCATTCGGTTGCGCCCAGCGTCCAGCTGGTGTTTCTTCTGCAACCCACTTCGCCATTTCCCCATCACCTGCAAAATCTACTTTGTTCATTGGAGTTTGGATCGCGCCCGGCGCAATCGCGTTCGCACGAATCCCCTCACGACAATAATCCATATCCAGTTGCTTCGTATAGCCGACTATCGCATGTTTGGATGCAGTATAGGCTGCACCGCCACCACCTGCCACAAGCCCCGCAATAGAAGCCATATTCACGATGACACCCGACTCGTTAGCGAGCATATGTGGCAAGACTTCATTGGTCATGAAATAAGTACCTTTTACATTCGTATCCATAATTCGATCCCATAGCGCTTCATCAGTATCCAACGTTTTCGCAAAGCCATCCAGTACACCTGCCGTATTTAATAAAATATCAATGCTGCTAAATGTATGTATAGCTTCTTTAACTGCTTGTTGGATATCTTCTTTCGAGCTGACACTTCCTATGACATATCTAAACTGATTTGGATACGATTGTTTCATCGCTTGCATATCGCCTTCATTCATATCAAACGCAACTACATTCGCCCCGTTCTTAAGAAATGCATTCGCTTGTGCTTGCCCGATACCTGATGCTGCCCCCGTTACTAGCACTGTCTTTCCTACATACTCTTCAAATTTCATACTATCCCTCCAAAATAAAAAGCTCATGATCGCTCATGAGCTTTGATTCATTATATTACTCTACGATGACCCAATCTTCTGCCAACAAGTCGCAAACTGTCGGAGTGAACATAGTATAGCCTTCGCCCGTTACGTCAATGACGAAATATGGATTCAATTTTTTACCGTCTTGCTCGCTCTCTCCTACTAGCTTGACGTATAATTCTGCTCCACCCCAATTACTGCGAATTACTTTTTCGCCTGCTTTTAAACGTGGTAAAATCTCTTCAAATGTCATATATACTCACCCTTTGTCTATATTGTAATTCGTATTGTTTGTCGGGAAAAGTATACTGGATTGAGCTGTGTTTTACAAATTAAACTGTTTGTTCCTACTTCAATCTTATTAACACATTTCGAATCTTGATTAGTCTTTTATTAAAGTACTTAAGAAATTATAATAACTTCATCTACCTCACCAGAATTCAGAATAATCAACCTATTACTTGCGTGAGAGAAATAGATTCTGTTAAACTTTGGTAAGCAATAACAGATCATTATACATTCAAACAATAAAAGGAGATGGTAGTAATGAATTTGATTAATCAACAGCCAAAACTTTACGTTATGGATAACGGAACTATGCGAATGGATAAGAACTTTATGATTGCTATGCATAATCCTGCTACTATTGATCATCCCCATCAACCGAATGAATTTGTTGAATTTCCTGTTTACACTGTATTAATTGATCATCCTGAAGGTAAGATCTTATTCGATACCGCTTGCAACCCAAACTCTATGGGCCCTGAAGGACGCTGGAGTGAATCTACACAAAAAGCATTCCCTATCAATATGCCAGAAGAGTGCTATCTTTTACATCGTTTAGAAGAGTTGAATACACGACCAGAAGATATTAAATATGTAGTGGCATCTCATTTGCATTTAGATCACGCCGGTTGCTTAGAGTACTTTACAAATGCGACGATCATTGTCCAAGAAGATGAATTCAATGGCACACTCCAAACTTACGCTAAAAATGTAACTGAAGGGGCTTATATCTGGTCAGACATTGATATGTGGATAAAGAATAATTTGCAATGGCGTGTGATAAAAAGAGGAGAAGATCATGTTAAGTTAGCTGAAGGTATTGAAATCCTGAATTTCGGCGGTGGACATGCTTGGGGTATGTTAGGTCTTCATATTAATATGCCTGACACCGGAGGAATCATCTTAGCATCAGATGCAATATATACAGCAGAAAGTTTCGGACTACCTGTAAAACCACCAGGCATCATTTATGATTCTGTTGGCTATAATTCTACTGTTGAAAGGATTCGCAGATTAGCCAATGAAACCAATTCCGATGTATGGTTCGGCCATGATCCAGTACAATTCAAGAGTTTCAGAAAATCAACGGAAGGTTATTATGAATAAGAATGGAGTAGAAGCTTATGCATAAACTGACATTCGCACCAACGAGTTATATAGGATGGGGTTGCCTCTCGGTATTACCTGACGAAGTTAAAAGACTACAAGCTAAAAAAATCCTTATTGTGACTGATCCTTTCTTACTGAAGCTCGGTATAACTGACACTATTGAAAAACCATTACAACAAATGGGTTGCACAACAGATATTTACACAGATGTAGAACCGGAACCGCCACTTGAAATCGGAGAGAGGTTGGTTGCATACACAAGAAGTCAAGAATTTGATTTGGTCATTGGTTTAGGAGGCGGTAGCGCATTAGACTTAGCGAAGATCGCTGCTGTTTTGTCAATGAATGATGGAAACGTCTCAGACTATCTAAACCTATCTGGAAATCGAACTATTACGGACAAAGGTTTACCTAAAATACTTATTCCAACTACTTCAGGCACCGGATCTGAAGTTACCAATATCTCCGTACTATCGCTAAATACAACAAAAGATGTAGTCACACATGACTTTTTATTAGCAGATGTTGCTATTGTAGACCCTGAACTAACCATCACTTTGCCTCCGAAAGTAACTGCAGCTACAGGTGTTGATGCATTAACCCATGCCATTGAAGCCTATGTATCAAAAAATGCTAATCCCGTAACGGATTCTTTAGCATTTAAAGCTATACAATTAATTAGTGGAGCAATACGAACAGCAGTAAAAGATGGTAAAAATAAACAAGCCCGTTCTGATATGAGCTATGGAAGCTATCTAGCCGGATTAGCATTTTTTAATGCAGGTGTTGCGGGTGTCCACGCGCTTGCCTATCCTTTAGGCGGTCAATTTCATATAGCTCATGGAGATTCCAATGCTGTATTATTACCTTATGTGATGGGGTATATAAGAATAAGCTGTGAAGAACAGTTGAAACACATCTTGGAAGCCATGGGTAGTAGTACGGTTGGACAAACACAAGAAGAAGCTTCCTATACATGTATAAATAAATTGGAGGAACTTGTTAATGATGTAGGTATTCCATCTACACTTAAAGGATTTAATATTCCTATTGAATCTTTAGAAGCTCTCACTGATGACGCTATTAAACAAACCAGAATTTTAGCACGCAGCCCAATGGAATTGAAAAGAGATGACATTTTTGCGATTTATAAGTCTGCCTTCGAAGGTGTCGTGGCGGAACCACATTAATTTCGGCTCTTTCTCCTTGCCATTCTATAATTTCCGTGATAAATTGAACAATAGAAAATTTCATTTACGGAATCAACATGTATAACCTCGATAATATGGTTCGAGGGTCTCTACCAGGAACCGTTAAATCCTGATTACAAAGTCATTTTTGTAATCGGGATTTTTCTATGGAGTAATAAATGTGGTAGAACTGGTAGGAGGAGTTAGTTTGAATTTACGTGTATTATTATTGGCTATTTCAGCTATAACAGTAGGACTGGTAGAGTTGGTAGTCGGAGGCATACTGCCAGTGATTGCAGAGGACTTACATGTCTCGATTGCAACCGCGGGTCAGTTAATCACAATTTTCGCACTGGTGTATGCAGTGGCGGGACCTGTGTTATTATCATTCACTGCGAAAGTGGAGCGAAAGAAATTATATTTACTTACGCTTTTTGTATTCTTAATAGGTAACATCCTAACGTATTTGAGCCCAACGTTCGGCTTGATGATGGCTGCACGCATATTAACTGCAGCAAGCGCAGCACTCGTCATTGTTTTGTCGTTGACGATTACGGCGCGTATGGTTGAACCTCGGATCCGAGCGAAGTCACTCGGCTATATTTATATGGGTATCAGTTCATCGCTTGTGCTCGGTGTGCCAATTGGGATCGTCATAACAAATGCTTTTGGATGGCGTTCTGTATTCCTAGGAATCTCTATCATGACCATCATTTCGATTATTTTGATTGCCAAGTTTTTCGAGAAGATTCCTACAGGCGATGTACAACCACTTTCTGTACAAATTAAAGCATTGGCGAATAAAAAAATATTCTTTGCTCATATGGCAACGATGTTTATGCTAGCCGGTCATTACACCGTGTATGCATACTTCACTCCGTTCCTTGAGACAACAATGAAATTAAGTCCTTACTGGATTAGTGTCTTCTACTTCCTATTCGGATTGGCTGCAGTTGCAGGCGGAGCATTCGGTGGAGGGTTGGCAACACGGCTTGGTTCTAAGAAAAGTATTTTAATCATTCTTGGCGCGTTTGCTATTAGCTTATTCGCCCTTCCCTACTCTACGTTTTCGATTCCGCTATTCATCATTTTCATGATGGTTTGGGGTGGATTGAGTTGGGCGTTGGCACCTGCACAACAAGATTATATTATTCAAAGTGATCCTGTTACGTCCGACGTTCACCAGAGTTTCAACAACTCGGCTCTGCAAGTCGGAATCGCGCTTGGTTCGGGTGTCGGTGGTGTCGTATACAGTCAGACAGGTACCGTAACAAATATGCCTGCTGTTGGCGGTATCCTTGTCATCATTGCGTTCATATGTGCAGCTATCTCACTTTCAATGGCCGTAAAGACTCGTCAAGCAACTGTAGAATCATGTAGAATGGAGTGAACTCGTTACAGAGTTCACTCCATATTTAATGAAACGAGGGATGCTTATGCTCGGTCTGCTACTCGATGTTGTCATTCTGCTTGCATTTATTGTGTACGGTATTGCTCTTTGGCATGGTAAAGGCGCAGCTCTGCTTACAGGTTATAATACGATGTCTATTGAGAAAAGGATGCAACTAAACGAACGTGCATTATTCAAGTTTATAGCAAAGATTATGTTCACTTTAAGTTTTTGTGTCGGTTTATTCGCAGTGAGTGAACTGCTAGGAGAAGATATATATTTCATAGTGGGACTATCACTTTTCGTGATAGTACTCGGTTTTGCATGGATTTACGCAAATACAGGAAATCGATTTAAAAAATAAGGCAGGTGTTGAACAATGGTTAGAAGACGTGGTATTTATGAAATTGAAGTACTAAGCATGCCGCTTCAGTGTACACTTTGCGGTGGCACAACGTTTATTCACCGAGAAGTGTACATGGATGTAGAACCCACATCCAAAGAAGTACCTGCTCGCCTAACATTACAATCTTTTGCTTGTGAAGTATGTAGTACAACGCAGTTGATTCAAGAACAGTCGCATCATGACGAACCAAATATTGTCTATATCGAGGTGGATGCATGATGGTAGAAGAACTAGAAAGCGTTAGAAGCCATATAACAATTTTAGACCATCTGCTTATTTGTCGTCTTTGTACGCATGATAAATTTATCCCCTATCTAACCGTATCAAACGTGGAAGAACCGGGAGTTGGTGTGTTATCAATTGGCTATTCCGCAGTATGTGATCGATGTGGTTGTGTGACGGAGTTTGGTGATCCCAGTCATCCAAGTGAAGATGGTATGGATTATATATGGGCTCTTAAACAAACAATACTACAGTAGAATTTAAAAAACGCTCCGTATAAGGAAGCGCTTTTCTTTTGCTATGAGACTTCCCCAATTCGCACCATCATGTCCAGTACACTTTCTAGGAATGCATCGATTTCACACATATGTTCTTCCGTCAATTTCGGTTTAAATTGAATACGTACACGATTCATCAAGCCTGGCTCTGTTTGTTCATATCGAAAACTAAGTGTTTGCGTATAACTAATATCGTTTTCCCAAACTGTACGAAGGATACTCGCAATTTCCTCACATTCCCTATCTACATCAGAAATGAATGTGCGAACGAGAAGAGTTAGCGTGCAACCGGGCTCCGCATCTTCAACTTCGAGTATTTCATTCGCAAGTTCCTTAAGGGATGAACTCAAAGTGAGATCCACGATGACTGACGGATATCCGACTTTTGAAAAACGAATCGTAAATTCTCTTGCCATAATAGCTAAATCCAATTGATCTTTACGATTTAAAATATGGACTGTTTGTTCTAGATTGTCCAAGTCATAAATTTGATTTTCAAATGCCACTCTTAAATTTTCAAATACAGTTGGATCGTACATAGCGTGGCCTCCCCATCTCTTATATGTATAGATTTTTTCAATAAAGCCACCTTATATGCAAATCGTGAAGGGAGGTTATGTGTATGACAAACAAAGCCGCTTCGATTGCAAAGTTAAACGCGGAGGAATTACATGCTTTACACCACCTGGAAAACAAACTAGGTGTGACACTCGTTGCGTATGAGAGTACTATCTCAAAAAACACGAAATAATAGTGAAGTGGTACTTTCTATTACAGAGAGCACCACTTCTTTGTTTGAAATAAAAATTAAACACAAACGGTTGCTAATATTTTTTGAATATCATAAATGGCTTGATCTTTTCTAAATTGTTTTTGGATTTGTGGAGTCTCGGAACTTGATATCCAGATTTTCAATTCCGCATCCATATCGAACGTACCTGCAGTTTCCACACTGAAGTGAGAGATACTTTTAAAAGGTACCGAATGGTATTCCACTTTCTTTCCTGTGATGCCTTGCTTATCGACTAAAATTAATCGCGTTTTCGTAAATACAATTAAATCACGGACAAGCTTAAATGCCGCTTCCACTTCTTAGCTATCTGCCAAAATCATGTTCAGTTCTTTCTTCACTTCTACATTGTTTACAGCAGAAGCATTTCCTAATAGCGCATCAAATAGTCCCATACAATTATTCCCCTTTTCGATATAGTTTTGTCTAAAACGTCACCATACACTGCCGTTGGGGATATCAATGGTTTTCTATCTCATACGGAAGTGTTCATTCAGAATAGTTTACCATGTTGCAGGAGAATAGGATAGAAATAGTAAAAAACTGGCCATGCAGTGTCAAATTGATCACTTCGCATGGCCAGCTCTTATTAATTATATAACTCAAAATTAAGCGGGCTTCTTCCGTAACATTCCTGCAAGTAGTCCAGTAATGATAGAACCCACGACAATTGCTAAAGCGTAAAGCACAATCTTGCTAATTCCACCTTCGACGAGACCCATGACGAAGATTCCACCATGTGGTGCACGCAAAGAGATATCAAAAGCCATCGTCAGTGCACCTGCCGTCGCTGCCCCTACTACTGCAGCGGGAATAACACGCAATGGGTCAGCTGCTGCAAACGGAATGACACCTTCTGTTATGAAGCAAGCGCCCAGCACATACGCTGTTTTACCAGCCTCGCGCTCAGTTTTTGTATAAC
Source organism: Sporosarcina sp. P26b (assembly GCF_002743245.1). Taxonomy (NCBI): domain Bacteria; kingdom Bacillati; phylum Bacillota; class Bacilli; order Caryophanales; family Caryophanaceae; genus Sporosarcina; species Sporosarcina sp. P26b. The sequence goes on along the minus strand of NZ_PDYW01000001.1, from coordinate 128,309 downwards.
GATTCTTAAATAATGTAGTCGCTATGGCCATCCCAAGCGGTGGTACCATACCGCCAGCCATTACAGCCGCAATAAATTGGAAGTTTTGTGCGTCAAGCATCGCAATACCGAATGTGTACGCTGCTTTATTAATGGGTCCACCCATATCCACAGCCATCATTCCACCAATGATTAAACCAACCAAAATTTGATTTGTCCCACCCATTCCTTCAAGGAAAGTAGAGAATCCTGTGTATAGCTTAGCCAACTGTGGATTGATGACCAACATGATTAATCCTGTCGCTGCAATACTGAAAACCGGATAAAACAGTACCGGCTTTAACCCTTCCAATGAATTAGGCAAACGCGCAAACAGTTTTTTGACGAGTAATGTAATATATCCTGCCAAGAATCCAGCGATTAATCCCCCTAAAAATCCTGAACCGCCGTCTGCTCCATCCACACCTGAAACTGTAACAGCAATCAAACCGCCAATCATACCAGGAGCAAAACCAGGTCGATCCGCTATACTTGAAGCAATGAAACCAGCCAATACAGGAACCATCAGGAAGAATGCTTTCCCACCGCCTATAGTGTTAAGCATGGCTGCAAAAGCATTATATTCAGGACTGTCAGGATTGGATGATTCAATTCCCCAAAAGAAAGAGAGCGCTATCAATATTCCCCCACCGACAACGAATGGTAGCATGTTGGATACGCCATTCATCAAATGCTTATAAAAACCGCTTTTCTTTTCGCCTGATGATGTATCTTCCTGACCTTTTTCAGGTTGATAAATCGGTGCATCTTTTTGAATCGCTCTGTCCAATAACGCATCGGTTTCATAGATCGCATCACCGACTTTCGTCTGGATCACATGTTTACCAGCGAATCGTGCCATTTCGACTTTCGTATCTGCCGCGACAATAATGGTGTCTGCCTCCGCAATTTCTGCATCTGTTAATCTATTCTTCACACCTGATGAACCGTTTGTTTCGACTTTCAAAGAAAGACCACGTTCTTTTGCTCTCTCATTCAGTTTTTCAGCAGCCATATACGTATGTGCAATTCCTGTTGGACACGCAGTGACCGCTAGCAGGCGTACAGTTGACTTCTCTTCTTGAGTTGTTTGAACTTCTTCCACGGATTCCTCATCTAATTCCGATTCCTTCTCATTAACAGCTTGCAAAACGTCCGCCGCTGTTTGTGCAGACAAGATTTTGTCGCGGAATGACGTATCCATCAAGAATGTAGCCAATCTAGACAGTGCATCCAAATGATCGTTGTTAGCCCCTTCACTCGCAGCAATCATGAAAAACAAGTGTGCAGGTTGACTATCAAGCGATTCAAAATCTATTCCTTCAATAGATCGACCAAACGCGATAGCAGGTGTTTGCACCGCAGCTGACTTCGCATGCGGGATAGCAATTCCTTCTCCAATCCCCGTTGTACTCTGACTCTCACGTTGTAGAATATCATTTGTAAATTGTTCTTTATCACGCAGATTCCCCGCATCATGTAGCTGCTGGATCAGTTCTGTTAGGACCGCTTCTTTGGAGCTGGAATGCAAATGCAGATTAATTGTCTTTTCCGTCAAGAGTTGTGTAATTTTCATAAAATAGCACCTCTTCCTATTGTTTGCTAATAATCACTTGACTTACTAACGATTCAACATCTTCTTTTTTACATAAATCAGATTGGAAAGCAGTGGCACTCCCGCTTGCTACGCCATATCTAAATGCTTTTTCTGCACAACCATCCTGAGAATAAGACGCAATAAAACCCGATACTAGTGAATCTCCTGCACCTACTGAATTAACTAGCTTTCCTTTTGGTACAGTGGCAAACAATGTTTCTTCGGCAGATACATAGAGCGCACCTTCCCCACCCATCGACACTACAACATGTTGAATTCCGTCACCGATTAATTCTTTAGCGTAAACAATCGCTTCTTCTTTACTGTGTATAGTCTTACCAACCAATTCTTCAAGTTCTTGCACATTGGGTTTAATGAAGAAAGGTTTGATTATTTCCATAATCTGTTTCAAAGCTGGTCCTGACGTATCAACTACCAGCTTCACTTTATTTTGTTCACAATATGCTGCAAGTTCTAATAAAAAAGATGAAGGTAACGAGGCTGGTACCCTTCCTGCAATGATCAACCAGTCTTCTTCTGATAAGCGTCCAATTCGCTCGATAAGGCTTTGAATATTCTGTTCATTCAATTCAGGCCCCGGTCCATTTAATTCTGTTTCTTCGGTAGATTTGATCTTCACATTAATTCGAGTGTTTTCTGGTGTCCGAATAAAATCCGTTTTTACTCCTTCATCTCGTAAAAAGTTCTCGATATAATCTCCTGTGAAACCGCCAATGAAGCCGCCTGCTACAGTATCTACACCTAGTCTTTTGACTACCCTCGATACGTTTATACCTTTTCCTCCAGGGTAATAATATACTTCATTTGAACGATTTAGTTCTCCAAGCTCAAAAGCGGGTATATAGGTGGTATAGTCCACTGATGGCATGAATGTACATGTATAAATCATTTCTGTACCACCTTTATTAACGTTTTTTCTTCTAGTTCATTCAAGATCTCATCTGGTAATTTATCTATCAGTAATACCGCTTCGTCGATAGATAAAAATTTAATAAAACTACTTTTTCTCAATTTGGAATGATCCGCCACAATGTACGTGGTTCTCGATAGCTCAGCTGCCAAACTTTTCACTGATGCTTCATCGGGATCGGGAGTTGTATATCCATTAACAGAATCCACTCCATTCGTACCGAGAAAGCATTTATTGAAATGATATTGTTTCAAAGATGTCATTGCCTGTTGCCCTACAAGTGCACCTGTTGACGCTTTGACATACCCTCCAATTAAATAAGAGGAAATACCATGCTCAGTTAGTGATTCCACATGTGTCAGTCCATTTGTTACAACCGTTATATTACGGTCTCTTAGAAAAGGGATCATTTGATACGTAGTTGTACCTGCGTCTAGATAAATAAAATCTCCATCCTTTACCAGGTCCGCAGCCAATGAAGCAATTTGAACTTTTTCTGCCAAATACTTTTCTGACTTCGCTGAGATGCTAAGTTCCTGCATATCCCGATCTGGCATTGTAGCTCCACCATGAATACGCTGAAGTTTATTAAGTGTTTCAAGTTCAGTTAAATCTCTTCGAATGGTAGATTCCGATGCGCTGGTTGCTTCTACTAATTCTGAGATCTTTACTGTTTTATGAGTAGCTAATTTATTTAAAATCAATTCAAACCGTTCATTTGTCAGCATATGCAACCCACCTTCTCTATCAATAACACCATATTACTTGAATTATTCAATAAAATCCATCATAATCATTCATAAGCAGTCAAAAACATTCAAAACAATTCATAGGAGGTTTTCGTAATGATAAAAAAACAATTCGTATTCAGCAATGGTGAAGGGCTTCACGCTCGTCCAGCCGCCCAATTGGTCGCTGCTGCTACCCCTTTTAAATCAGAACTTTCACTTGAGTATAAAGAAAAAAAGGTAAATCTAAAATCTATTCTTGGTGTGATGTCACTTGGCGTCGCTGGAGGATCTACAATTACATTGATTGCGGATGGTGAAGATGAAATAGACGCGATGAACAAGCTGGAGGAATTATTACGATCTGAAGGCGCAGAAGACTAATGACAAAGATCCTTCAGGGCATCGCAGCCTCCAATGGTATTTCTATCGCCAAAGCCTTTCGTCTAGAAAATGCGGAGTTGACTGTACTGAAGGAATCCATTTCAGACGTGTCAACAGAGATAGATCGTCTACAAAACGCTCTTTCTCATTCCCGATCAGAATTGACGACGATTCAGAAACAGACAAAAGAAAAGTTCGGTGAACAGGAAGCAGCTATTTTCAGTGCACATGTACTTGTTCTCGACGATCCAGAATTACGCACAGCTATTACAGATACAATCCAGACGCAACACGTAAACGCCGAATATGCAGTACAAGAAGCGGCAAACTTATATGTTTCAATTTTCGAAGCGATGGATGATCCATATATGAGAGAACGCGCTGCTGATATTCGGGATGTAACAAAACGAATCCTTTCCCATTTGCTTGGTGTCAGTATCCAAACGCCCGAAGACATTACGCAAGAGGTCGTCATCATTGCAGAAGACTTGACTCCTTCTCACACTGTTCAACTGAATCCTGAACTAATTAAAGGTTTCGTAACAGATATTGGGGGTCCTACTTCTCACTCTGCTATTTTAGCGAGAACATTGGAAATTCCAGCCGTTGTCGGAAGTAAAACCGCAATGGCTATGATTCAAAACGGTGAAATCATTATTGTAGACGGTGAAGCTGGGAAGGTTATTGTAAACCCTGACGCAGAAACATTAGCCGTTTATCAAGAAAAGCAGCAGGCATTTGCCAAACAAAAAGCCGAATGGCAGTTACTTGCGAATGAGCCTGCTATTACACTTGATGGTCATCGCGTTGAATTAGCTGGAAATATTGGGACACCCGATGATGTGGAAAATGTCTTGAAAAATGGTGGAGAAGCGATTGGATTATTCCGGACGGAGTTTCTTTACATGGGAAAAGAACAATTCCCTACCGAAGATGAGCAGTTTGAAGCATATAAAAGCGTGCTAGAGCAAATGAACGGAAGCGCTACCATTGTTCGTACTCTAGACATTGGTGGAGACAAAGAATTACCGTATTTACAACTTCCACATGAAGCCAATCCATTCTTAGGATTACGAGCAATCCGTCTATGTCTTGATCATGAAGAGATGTTTAGAACACAGTTACGCGCTTTATTGCGTGCCAGTATATATGGAAACTTGCGGATCATGTTTCCGATGATCGCAACGATTAATGAATTCAGACAAGCAAAAGAACTATTTTTAGACGTAAAGCAACAACTTATTAGTGAAAGAATCGAAGTAAGTGAGACGATTCAACTCGGAATTATGGTTGAAACACCGGCTGTAGCTATTTTGGCTGATGTATTTGCCAAGGAAGTAGATTTCTTCTCCATTGGTTCAAATGATTTAATTCAGTATACGATGGCTGCTGATCGGATGAATGAGCACGTTTCCTACCTCTACCAGCCGTATAATCCATCTATTTTACGCTTTATCAAAATGATTATTGATGCGGCACACAAAGAAGGTAAGATGGTAGGAATGTGTGGAGAAATGGCACGTGATGAAACGGCAATTCCTATACTGCTTGGGATGGGATTAGATGAGTTTTCCATGAGTGCTTCTTCCATACTTCGTACACGTTCACAAATCCAGAAACTATCTAAGGTCACCTTAGAAAATCAGATAGATCATATTCTTTCACTGTCTACTGCAGAGGAAGTACTGCACTTCATTAAGAGTCTAGATAGCTAATACTACGTAATGGACCACTCTTTGAATCTAGATGATTCAAAGAGTGGTTTTTCATTTCTCCAGCATCCTTTGATCAGAAAAGCAATATACGATCTCGCCTCTCATTTTGTATACTTAGCCATATAATTATTATGGAAAGAAAGTTTGTGGAGAATGAATTTCACTCACTATCTGTTATAAAAAATGAATCTCTAGACATTACAACTTTCTTAGGTTGTTCCATCATCTCTCTAGCAGTAGATATTCATATACTACATAGAGCGGTGGGAGGTGAATGCTTTGAAAAAAGAAAAGAATTGTAAATGTGGAGATCACCATTACTGTCAGAAGTGCCTCAAAAAAAAATGTGATGCCAAATACTGTAGCCGTTGTAGAAAAGACTTATGTAATCCATGCTTCATGGTCCGTTTAGGTGGTTTACAAGACGGTCTTAACTTCCGTTTGCGCCAAATGGTTTGTTGTGAGGTGGAGTTACAGATGGAAGAGGAAATTGTAAAGGGTACTATAATTTTTGTCGGCTCTAACTTTGTCGAGATATTCGTGAATGGGAAACCAGGCGAATTGCCAGCAGACTGTGGTTGTACTGCTGATAATAAAGGAAAGAAAGTAGATCATCCAATCGGTAATACTTTGATTTTACCAATCGATAAGATTTCACAAATCAAAACCCTAGGATGTTGCCATTTCAAAAAACCATGCATGTAGTATAGTAATAAAAAATCAGTCCCCAGCTATAGGGACTGACTTCTTATTAGCCTAATACGATGTGGGCAATATTTCCAATGGCGATAATGCTTTTTTCTTTATTCATCTCCAGTACAATAGACTCTTTATTCACATCCACTAGCACCCCTTCAATTAGTGACCGTCCTACTCGAGCTTTTATAATTTGATCTTCGAACAACAATAGATAAACTGCTAGCGGAATTTTGAAGAATAGCTGAATAAGTTCTGGAGATGAGCCGACAATTTTTCCAAACTGAAATGTCAGCTTCCTACGTAAATGTGGATTGATATTCAGTAAATTGGCCCCTGGTACTAGTTCAGCATAGCAGCCGGAAGCTTTGACCGATTCAATCTGTTCATATGGCACGATGATTTTATAATCGTCTCGACTTAACAGAATGAAATCAAATGCCGCCATCATCACTACTCCCGAAATCGTTTCATCTAAAGGATTTACTATCTCTACTTCCAGACCAATCAAACCGTCAAACGCCCGTTGATACGTTTCTTGAATGGATCGGTTATCACCAAGTGCCAGATCCAGTAGTAATCTATTGGCTTCTGCAATTTTTTTGTCTACTTCCTCACGCTTTTCAGGAGGAAGACAGCTTTCTGGAGATGGCAGCTCAGGACTATCCGCCCTCTCTGGACAGCATTTTCCGGGTATGAAAAAGTCTGGTTTTTGTATTTGTTTTTTCTTCTGTTTCTTCCTTATTCTCTTGTTCCCCATTTCCACACCCCCGTTCTTAACAAACTATTGATCTAGTTTAGGGAGATGTTTTTTTAGCTCTTCGAACACCCGCATAATCCCCCACATCCCTTGCTCAATATCCCAGCGAATGTTTCCTGATCGATACATGAAATCGCCTGAGAATCCGTTATAAGCTCCCGCACCGCCAAGCAATTGCAGATTTCTTTTAGCACCCGCTACGTTAAAGCCGACAAATGATTCTGTTCGTGAATAAGTATCTTTTGAATCAAATCTCCAACGGTGGCCATGAAGGTGGAATGTATGAGATCTTCGTCTCTCAGCCGGTGTCACTAAGCGAATAGTAACCGGATCCCCTACATAGCTTTCGAATATAGGAGTCGAAGGGTCCCCAAAAACGTCTGAGCTAAATACATCATGAATTTTTGCATGCTCTCGATAACGATTAATTAGACGTTCACTTCGATAGTTAAAGCCACGAGATCCTTGATCATACGTATCAAGCAAATCTTCGTCTACCTCAGGTGGAGCCAGCAATATACCATCCACAGGATCAAAAATGACTTGGTTATTTTTATCAAGCAACCTTACACCGTCATGCATCACAATTACGAACTCCCTAGTATCTGGTAAGTATGGATTCCGCAAAATAACACTTGCTCCGGTCGACGCGGGCTGTAGTGTATACGGATCCAAATATTCCGTCCCCCTAGGCTCAGCAATGAAAGCTCCGAACGCGCCTTGCGAACGGTGATTGCGGATATCTGCCATGTCCCACATGCCACACACACCGACAGCCGAATCGACATACCAGCGATACGTCCTAGATTCTCCAGGTCCAACTGTTTGATCCCCATTGAATCCAACTGTCTCTCCTGCAGACGTCTTCACGTCATAATCAAGTAATTGTGCATGCAGGGAAATACGTAAAGACGGTGGATAAAATGCTTGCTCCTTCACTATTGGATATGGATAGATTCCGTCTTTGAATGGAAAAAGCTCTGGTTTCAGATAGCTAGTTAACGTAACATCGACTGTATCGCCCACATTGCCGCGTAGGATGAGCGGTACTGGTTCTTTCTTGCCGTTCTGTATAGCTTCCATATCCTCACGCAACGCAAAGATAATAGCATCCGGATCATGATCACCGAACGAGTTATATTGGATCGAGGTTTGAAAGGCTACAACATCGTACTTCCTCAGTGGCCCCTTCACTATTTCCACAGTCGGATCAGCTGCTGACGGTGGTTTGATCCCTGTACATTCTGGCAAAGGTCTTGAACGCTCTTTCGGTTCAGGTCGATCTGACAGTTTGATCAGTTCAGGCACTTTTTCATCGAATGCGCGGATAAGACCCCATAACCCATTCCATAAACCCTCTTCTGTTTCAAATGTCCATAAATAATCACCTGACCGCGGTACGTTCATCTCCATCGTAAATGATTCAGATATGCCGATATGCTGTTGATTTTCCAGTCTAGAATTCAGATCGCCTCGTTCATTTAGCCAACGCAGACCATGTACATTAAAGCTGTGAGATTCTTCTTGTGCCCCTTGTAGTAGCCTGATTCGGATAGAATCTCCCTCATATGCTTTAAATATCGGAGTAATTGGATCGCCTTTTACATACGAACTGAAACTATAGGCGGGATCGCAGTCCTTTCCTAAACGGAATTGCAACGGTTCATTTTTATAGTTCACTCCAAACAGCCCTGGATCATCCGGTGAACCTGGGAATGGCGGAGGTGCTAATGGTTTACCGTCTTTATTGAATAGGTGGGTAAAGTCCTGTGCGAATATCGCAAAGTCCCTATAATCAGGAGTCAGTGGATTGGTACAAGTAATTTCGGTACCTTGATCTACTTCTTCGCCAGTCGATGAATCAAGGTATTTGGAAAAACGCGGATGGACGACCCCTGATCCAAAGACGCCATGTTGCTGATGAGACCCAGGGAATAAATGATCATGGAAGAACCATGCTTTGAGCTCAACATCTGCATAATAAGAGTATCGAATCGTTTCACCGGATAGAACGGATGAATCATAGTTCCATCCGACATTCGCCCCATCATTTACGAGTACATCGAACTTCACAAAATGGATGTGCATACCCGCCTCGTAAGTTCGCGTAACTAATTGGAATGCGTCACCATCCAAGATATGCGGCAAACGGTTTGTGAAATTGATCTCATAGCGCGTATTACTGGATGCATGGATGACGAGCGGTTCCGGTGCTTTCTTTCCTGAACAAATATCGTCCAAATCTTCATCCAGAACAAATATCCGTCCCGTCGGATCATGCCAACCTTCTCTGTTATAAATAAGTGGAATCTCAATTAAGGAGATATTGAACGTCTTTATGGGTACACCTTCAGGACACGGGTCGGTAAAAACTGCACCCGGCCTAGGATTTGCGATTGCAGCATTTCTCTCAAGTTCAGTCAACCCCCTACCTCCAACAATCCCCATTGGAGGACGTGGTGCTTTCATACCGACTTTTCCTGGAATGAAATTCGGGAATCCAGGCTTCATTTTAGTTGGTTTTGGCGGTGCCGGTCTGTCCGGAAGAGGTTTCAGCGACTTTATTGGAACCCCGTTCGGATAACACTGACTGCCATCTTGAAGGGTATTGAAGACCCGGTTCATCCCCCACATCCCTGCAACGAAATGTGGGTAGAGGTGACAGTGGATCACTGCGTCACCAAAAGAGCCTTGCAAGCTACCAAGACCGTACAGGGGCTGAATTGTATAGTGACTTTGCGGACTAATAGCCTGCGCATCAAAAATTTCTGACGCCAAATCACTGGGATCACTGAACCACTGATGGACGTGATAATGGAATACATGCGTTTCCTTTACTCCGCCATGGAAAAGCCGGATTTTTGCAGGGTCACCAACATACCCTCGCAAAATTGGAGTCGATGGGTCTCCGAATACCCATGAATCATGGTGTACTTCCTCCCCTTCGCAGTTTGGACAGACCACACCTTCCGCGACTAATTGTTCGCGCCTATTTTCCGGTTCATAACGGTAATTCGCACCGTGGAAGGACTCTTCTTCCTGGTTGGAGAAATGATTGATCGGTCTGTTGCCTGTTAAATCATCCACTTCCATTTCATCTGTAAACATCCACACATATTCTCGGAAGGATGGTAGCAAAGGGTGATGGACATCCGCATATTGTCCGCTGTTTATTGGCTTGCCTGTTTCAGGATCGGTCCACCAGGAGAAACGACTTTGCACGCATAAGCCTCCTACCAGACCATTTGAATTGGAACCGTTCTGGTCACTCGAGACATTTCCTAGATCAGAGAAATAATAGTTTCCTTCTTTCATCAAATTCAGCTTATATAAGATTTTTTCACATGGTGCTACAGTCGTTTCCTTATTGTATCCAGCATTCGCTCCATCCGATTGGCAGACATCGTATTCTGCTTCCTGAAAATGCATACCTGCATGGAAAGGAAGTTTATTTTCAAACAGTATTTCCACGACGTCTCCTTCATTCGCTCGGATAAAGAGCGGCTGAACGAGATCGACAGGCATGAAAGGGTTTTTCTTTACGAGCCTTTTCACTTTTTCTTCATTTTCCTTCAGCACATACATCATGCCATTCGGATTGTGGTCCCCAAATGTATTCAGGACAATTCGTATGGGAATGGCTACTACATGGTAGTGTCTTATCACTCGCTTCACCTCATTCTCTACTCTTTTAATTCAGGGATTTTAATTCCTGTTTCTGTCTCGATATAGAACACTTCAATTGAATCGATATGCACAAACCAAGTTTTTCCTTCCAATGCAGGAATGGATGTATTCTGAACTTTCATTTCCACAAAATCATCCACTACACCTATAATTTCCCCTATAAACATAAACGGGAAAGCTTCAGTTAGAATTAGAACTTTTTTGTTAATGTTCTGACTGAAATGAGTACTAATCCCTTCTTCACGAATTATATTGATTGGTTGACATTCGTTTGGTTGCGTCATATATCCATCTCCTTTTCACGTTAACGGAAAGACTAAATCACAAGGCACTTCTGTTGAGAATGAAACAATTTTCTCCAGCGGTATACTGATCGGCGTCGGAAACTTATAAAAAGGGGCATTTACCATTTTGACGGTAACAGGCGTTAAGGTGAGATGCCCTATCCCCACTTCCGAAACAGTTCCGCAAAAAATCGGCCTAAAAACTTGGCCTAATAGATTAAGCTGCACCGCCTGAGTGATAATGAGTACTTCTTGATTTATCAAACCTGAGAAATCTTGAGATTGAATTCCTTTATTATTTTTCATTGTTCCAGCCTCCTCTTACTTTTTCATCCCATGATTGGAGCAGTGTTCTCAACTCTTTCTTCAAATATGAAATGAAGGAAAAAGTAGATACAAAGCGAATGTTTTCTAAAGGGATTTTACGCACTGTGCCAAAGCTTGTAAGCTCTAGTTCGCTCTTGGTCGTATTCACGATCTTTCCACTGACCGTTTCTTCGCGCGAAATGACTTCCACTCTTGTTCCTTTCCATGAAAGAAAGTTGGTCCGAAAAGACTCCTCGAAAAATTGTTGAACGAGTGCTTCTCTTTCGTTGACGGTTTCGCCAAATTGAAGGGTTAGTCTTTTTTGCAGATGATTATCATAGAGGTGATGCTGATGCGTATTCGAATAAGAAGGAAAGCCAAAGGGGATATTTGCTGTTTCAATATACGTAAAGGGAATCCAAATCCGTTTCTGTAGGTTCGTCAACATAACAAAATCTCTGCCGATTGCTGCGACTTTACCTTCAGTTTCCAAACAGCCGTCCATTTCACCGCGTGATGCAATGACAACTTGCTGATTTCGTTTGCTTTTGAAAAACTTTTTTAGTGTTAATGATTTCCTGAGTGGTTCATGAATTTCGGTTATCTTAAATAAATTTTTCTGACCAATATAATCTGTCAAGACTCTCGTTTGTTCATCTGGCCCATTACTTGTTGGCGAGGAAAAAGCTGGATTACTACTAGGTTCCTTTATGAAGATCACCTCCTTACTATCATTCGAAAAGTAACGCTAGAACTATTTAATAAGTTGTTGTAAATGATTAGCGATTTCTTCAATGGCTACGCTATTTTTCCCTGTTGCCATATTATGATGAGCTCTTACTAAATCCTGACCATCCACAATATACATAGACGTCGAGTGGGTAACGAATCCATCTTCATTCCTGTCGTAATAAAAATTCAGGTATTTCGAAAATTCTTTGGTCGTTTCTTCTGTACCTCTAAAAAATAACCAATTTGGGTCTTCTATATTAAATAGTTCTTTATAACGCACTATTTTCTCTTTCGTGTCATATTCAGGATCTACGGTGATAGCTATGATGAAGTACTCATCTTGAGAGATTCCCCTATCTTTCATTACTTCCTGTAAAGCGGTCAGATCCCACATAGTAGTCGGACAAACATCGGGACATTTTGTATAGAAAAATGTGACAAGTTTCGGTTTGCCCTGGAAGTTTGTCTCGTTCCCGCCTACTTCGGTAAACGGCCATTCCGTTACTTCTCCAATTTTCGGTAGTTCCACTGCCTTTGACCACATCGCATATAAAATCACAAAAATGATAGGCAACATCATTATAATAATGATTTTTTTCACTACTGTACTCCTCTCCTACCAAAATGATCTTCACCCTTTCATTGAATAACGAATGAAGAAACAAACCACTGAATGGGAAAAGGCAATAAATATAGTGATGATGAAAAGATTAGTCGCAATCAATGAATTAGCGTCAATGGGTATATTGCATAGTGCAGGATTTTTCAGCACTGCACCAAGCATCATGCCCATTACTCCTCCCATCGCGCCGTTATACAGACCATTTAAGGAAGCTGGCGCTTTGATAAGCGAACCAAATAGCCAACCAATAAACACTCCAAGAAGTACCGGTAATAAGAAAGTAACTGTTTGATTATCCGGCAACAATACTTCTACGTACAATGCCATCGCGAGAGAAGAGATGGACGCAATCGCCATACAAATGGTTTTTGTGAACCTGTCATCAAACAACAGTCTTTTCTTTTTTACAACTCGATAGTTGACTAGTATTTCACCAACACACCACATGGAAAGCAAAATTAGGAGTAGCATTGCCCCCTTCACGCCCTTTTTATTGAAATAAATAAAGTAACTAAACTACCAATGAAGAATGCATGTAGAAACCAAATAAACAACATTTGCATTTCTATAACCGTGCCAATCATTGGTGCCATTAGCCCGACAATCAGACCATTCGTCAAACCAGTCACAAATGTCTGATAATCAATTAGCATGCCAAAGCAAGCCCCTACTGCCCCTCCGATACTCGCTGAGAATAATGTAATATACGTAAAATGAAACGGCATATGAGTAATGAGTATGATTCCAAACAACAATGCAACCATCCCGCCCATTACCATGCTCATATTCATACCTAAATGGAAACCTATTAATTTCCTCATTTTTCGGATGTACATATAAAAGCCAATGATTAAACAGATGTCTACATACAATAAATACAGCAAGTTAGACTGCTCCATAGGTCACCTCGAAATAGCATATGGATAAACAAACAAAATGGTAACCTGTTTACCTAATTTTTTCCGGGAACATATGAGAGGATCTAACTGCATACTTTGCTTTCTTCCATTTTCTTGATTACTACTACCACTATTATTTAGTACAAATAAGCGAATACTTCACTGCAGTTTATTCATCACACATATATCATGCGAACTCGCCTCTCGTTTGGTACACTTAGAGATGTAGTAATTTTAAAAAGGGAAGTGTTTTAATGGTTGGACGTAATGATCCGTGCCCTTGTGGCAGTGGAAAGAAATATAAAAAGTGCTGTGAACGAAAAGAAGCTGTGACAGTTGAAGATTTACTGACAGATGAAATGGAGAATATACTACAGACGTTTTATGACATTCATCCAGAGCGACCAGATGTACCGGCGTTCGTGGAATTTGCAAATACATGGAAATCTTCATTGAATAGTTATTTACCACAAGAAATGATTGAAACGATTGCGCTTGATGAATTCTTCTTCCATCAACGGAGAGATATTTGGGACGACTATTTGGCCAAGCAGAAGAAAAAACATATTCGCCCATCGATTCTAGAATTACTTGATAGATGGTCAGAGCCGAGGGTATTTGTCGGTGAAGTAACTGCTGTCGGAGATACATATTTAACGGCTACAAGTATTCTAGGTGATGAAACGATTGAATTGTGGAAAGAAAGCGATAAGCCTGTTCCCGTAGGTGTCCACTTCTATTGCTTCATTCTTTCCGATGGTACGTCTGAAAGTAACTATCTAGCAGTCTCAAGTTTAATCTTCTTCCCGACTGATCATTCGGAAGCGATCAAACAATTTGCTGAAACTCTTGCGGACACGCAAAATCCTTCACTCAAAGACTCCATCATGAAATTCTGGATTGCGCTCGGTGAAAGTGGCTATACAGGAGATGAGTTTACCGAATTTGAAGCAGGAGTTATAGAGGCGGCTGCTGAATTTTTAAAGCAACATAACCGAGAATCCCAAGCTTTGTTAGAAGTGCTTGAAGATTTCTTAGTAGATAAGCAACCAAAAGCGCGAAAGAAACTAGCAATTGCTGCGGGTGCAATCCGTTATGGTTTAGACAATAAACATTTCGAACCGCTTGATATGACATTAAAAGAGATCGCAGAAGCATTCGATGTTTCTACCTCTTCGATGAGTAAATATGCGAAAGACCTAGCAGAATATGCTAGTGATAAAAATTAATTGATATAAGGAGTTACGAACATGGTACTATCACATTCCCGTTTATCAGATGCATGGGAAGCATATCAAGATGTAGATTTGCATGGGAAGCAAGTTCTATCCAGCGTAGAATTCACGACGACCTATTTATGCAATATGCGTTGTGAACATTGCGCGGTTGGATATATGCTACAACCAAAAGACCCACAAGCATTACCAATCGAGTTGCTATTACAGCGGTTGGATGAAATCCCCCACTTGCGAACGATTAGCTTAACAGGTGGCGAGCCGATGTTTTCGAAGAAATCTGTCGAGCAGTATGTCGTACCGTTATTGCAGTATGCACATGCGCGCGGAGTTCAGACGCAGATGAATTCGAATCTAACTATGCCTATTGAACGTTATGAATTAATTGCACCGTATTTGAATGTCCTGCATATTTCACATAACTGGGGTACAGTGGATGATTTCATCGATGGTGGATTCGCCCGGATGGAACGCAAGCCACCACGTGAGCGTCGTGCCGCACAATTCGAACGAATGATTGAAAACAGCCGAGCGTTGTCTGAAATGGGTGTTATGGTGTCAGCGGAAACGATGTTAAATCGCCGAACATTACCTCATCTACAGACCATTCATGAACAAATTATCCATGAAATGAAATGTGGTCGCCATGAAATTCACCCTATGTATCCTAGCGATTTCGCTTCTTCATTGGATGTACTAACTTTGGATGAAACACGTACAGCAATGTTCGATCTGCTGTCATACCGTGATCCACAAACATGGATGCTATTTGGGACTTTACCGTTTTATAATTGTAGTAACGATGCAAGAGATCAAGAATTATTTGAGAAACTTGCAGCAAGTGAAAATGTCACTGTGCGAAATGATCCAGACGGTCGTTCTCGGTTGAATGTCAATATGTTTACCGGAGACGTGATCGTGACAGATTTCGGAGATGTTCCTCCACTAGGGAATATTCAAACCGACCAGTTGACGAATTTATATACTAAATGGCAACAACATCCCTTAGCAAAAAGCGTAAGCTGTCATTGTCCTGCAGTGCGTTGTCTTGGACCGAATTTACTCGTAAAAGATGCCTATTATCCAAATGTAGACTTTTTGAAGCGACAGCAAAGATAAGGTAGATGAAAAAACCACGTATGGCTCATAGTTGAGTCCATACGTGGTTTTTATTTTCCGAAGCCTTGGAAATGTTCATCAATAGCTTCTTGGAACGTCTCTGATGCTACTGCTTCTTTAATCGCTAAAGCAAAATCCTTCTCACGATCTTCTTCTCTGACCGCAATGATATATTGCAACTCTTCACCAAGCTCTTCATGTGCTAGTGCGTCTTCCAATTCCATTTCATTGACCATAATATAATTGTCTGGAATGATGGCTAAATCACCACTTGCCATAGATGGTATCAGCTGTGCAATCAAGATAGGCTGGATGTTCAAGTTTTTCGGATTACTATCAATATGTTTTTCTGTAACTGCATAAGTGGCTGCACTTGGATCCAATGAAATTAATCCCTGTTGTTCAAGGAAACGTAGGGCTCTCGCTGTGCCTAGTTCATCATTCGGAATAGTAATCCATGAACCGTTAGGAATATCATCCATCGACGTCAACGAGTTAGAATATAAGCCTAGTCCCACACTTGGAACTTCCGTCAAAGCAACTATAGGCAAGTCATATTCTTCGTTAAACTGTTGAAGATTAATTTGTTGTTGGTTGATGTTGGCATCTATTTCACCATCTGCCAACTCTTTATTCGGTTCAATTAAATCTACGTATGATTCCACTTCGACTTTGTACCCTTGTTCTTCAAGTGCCGGTTTTAATGCCTGATCGATGACTTTCGCATAAATCCCTGCCGTTGTACCAATTTTTATCGTTTCATTACTGCCTGTAGGATTGCATGCGGTTAACAGCATTCCAAGGATCGTCAGCAGACCGACTAGTTTCATTTTCATCTTAAATCGTTCCTTTCAAAAAACACTATCTTCATCATATTCGCTGTAATTTTGACTGTCAAACCAAATCCTGCAATTAAAAAGATGTGCAACTATGTACACATCTTTTTACTCGCTATGTAATTTTACCAGACTGCCGGTTTTTGTACCATAAGCCAAAGCATCACCATAAGCAATCCAATATAAATCCAGGCAGTACGTTGTAACTTGTTGAGTACCGCTTCCCTGTCTTTGCTTGGATCATGGAATCTTTTCAATACAGAAGAGAAACCAGTTGCCAGGAAGAACCCGGACAGCAACATGACGCCTATTGTGAGAATAATCCACGACGTGTTCCATGGCCACGGACCAAATAAAATTAATAATATACCAGTCACAACAAGCACATGGCCTGAATGCATAACAAGTCGTATAATGACTCGGATAATCGCCAGATAGATGTCTTCTGCTTCTGCTTTAGCAGAACGTAGCCGGCGTATTAATGGCAGCAAGAGGAATAAAGGTCCTACTGAAATTATAGCCGACACTACGTGTGCAAAGACAATCGCTCCGTAATAAAAGTTCATTTAAGAGATTATTTCTGAATTGGGCTATATTCGTGCACCCAAACCTTCATTTTAGGAAGCCAAGGCATTTTGTCGTGGATCGACAGCATCGCCTGTTTATATTCTTCAACTGTTTCATGACCTTCTGATTTGGCGTCTTCATCTGTCAGTTCTCCGAGTGTTTGTTCATATAATTTTTCAACTTTGAACTCTTTGCCTTCTAACGTCATCGTTTCGCCTGGGTATGCATAGACACCATTACGTCTAGTAGCCCACTTTTCACCGTTGAGTACTTTTTGTACATCTTCCGGAATAGTTACAAGTCTTTCTATTGAACATGTTTTTTCTGGATAATTTGTCATGCTAACACTCCTCTTGATTCATTAATCTTTCACGTATACTAGTGTAACCCTTTTCATCAATGAATTACAGCTTTTACTTCCCAATAAAATACCCTCACCACCGGAGCGACGAGGGATGGTACTTATTTCACTTCTACTGTATGTTCTTCATGCTCGTGAATGTCTTCATTTTCGATATGAATAATCACTTGATAGCTGCCTACTTTAGGGAATTGATAGTTTGCTGTATACTCACCCGGCTTGGATTCTTCCGTATCTACCCATGTGGTTTCTTTATCTGCCGAGATGATTTCATAGCGAACCTGCGCCTTTATTGCTTCACCGTCGAGCTGCGCATGCGTCATCAACTCTGTGTCTGTTGCTGCTTTTGCTCCTTCAGGTTGCACAAAGTGAAGAGCAAGACCTTCTACTCCTTCGCCGTGTTCATGATGTTCATCTTCTTTGGCATTTTCGTGTTCATCCGATTGATGGGTAGCATCCCCGATTTGGATTTGCTTTTCTGGCATAACATGCATATCACGTGCAGTTACATGTACTTGAACGTGATACATACCGTCCGTATCGAATGTTGTTTCTGCTGAATAAATACCTTCTTTTTCATTTGTTGTTTCAACTAGAATACTGTCTTCCTTCTTACCTTCTTCCCAGATCTCATATTCCACTTCGGATGCATCATCTACTTTTTCTTCCCCTTGTGTTACAAGTGTTGTTAGAGTTACCGGTTCATTAGCAATTCCTTGTTCTGGTACTGTAAGTTCTACATCAATTACTTCAGGTAAAACAGCTTCCGTAGGTACATCATCGTCTTGCCCACATCCAGCAAGTATACCTATCATAGCTGTACTCATGACTAACATTGATAATCGTTTCATCTTTTCATTCTCCTATCTATTCGTTTAGCTGTTATGATTATAAAATATGTTTACGAAATTTCAATGAAGTTTTAACAACTTCTCGAAACTTCATGTAGATTTCACATCTTTTACGGAAAATTAAACTATAAGCTTTTATGAAATGAGGCGTAGTAAATTGAGTTACCAATTATTAGTCATTGACGACGAACAGCAAATGCGTGATTTGATTCGTGTGATACTCGAAGATGCGGGCTATAGCGTATTCGAAGCCAGCGACGGTTTGCAGGCTCTGTCGATCGTCAAACAACATACGATAGATTTATGCATTGTCGATGTGATGATGCCCTATATGGACGGCTTCACATTTGCAGAGGAGATGAAACGCACTTCATCGATCCCATTGATTTTCCTATCTGCGCGAGGCGAGGAATGGGATAAAGTTCAAGGCCTAAAACTTGGCGGAGACGACTACATCGTCAAACCTTTCTTACCAGGAGAACTGGTCGCGCGGATCGAAGCCGTCTTGCGCAGAACATACCGTCATAATCCTGAACCAATTATATTACAAGCCGGTCCACTTACCATTAATGAAGACTCGT
The DNA here is from genome assembly GCF_002743245.1 of Sporosarcina sp. P26b. Classification (NCBI taxonomy): domain Bacteria; kingdom Bacillati; phylum Bacillota; class Bacilli; order Caryophanales; family Caryophanaceae; genus Sporosarcina; species Sporosarcina sp. P26b. The sequence goes on along the minus strand of NZ_PDYW01000001.1, from coordinate 109,400 downwards.
ATACAGCACAGCTTAACGGAAACCCTTTAAATCTGACTTTGAAGGAATTTGGCTTGCTGTTGTTGCTAGTCAAACATAAAGGGCGCGCCTATTCCCGAGAACAATTACTTGAATTGGTCTGGGGCGATGATCATCAAAGCAGTGAGCGTACAATTGATACACATGTTAAAACACTTCGTTTAAAACTAGGTGACGCAGGTAAAATGATTGAAACGGTATGGGGGATCGGCTACAAGTTAGAGGACTCTGAATGAATAATTTAAATCTTAGCAAAAAGATGTTGTTTGTATTTTTAGGAAGCATCACGTGTACCATATTATTTTCATTCTTCTTCATTCATTACTTATATACCGAATTATATAAAGAACAAATTAAAGAGTCGATCATATATCAAGGAAATCGAACAGCTTCCCATTATCATTACGGTGAGCTCAGTGATTCGATCATCGAAAAGATTCAATGGTATAACATCGTCTCAGAGTACGAAATTATCGTCGTAGATCGCTTAGATGATTTAACGTCCTATTTCCCCTACAAGATTGATTATCAATCACTCATCAATGATAGCGACGAGAAGATATTAGAGACGGGTAAGCCCGTTATGAAAGAAGGCTATGTAGATGAACTAAATCGGGAAATCTTCGGTGGGATTTTCCCTATTAAAGGAGAAAACGGACTGATTGGTTTCATATATATATATGTTCCGCTCGCTGCGATCCAAGATGTTTTTCACGACAGTTTACCCATTATGATACTCGTCGGGAGCCTATTCTTCCTCGTTCTATTTCTAATTTTGCGGCGTGTGTGGCGTTCGCTATTCGAACCGTTGCAAACATTGCAGACCTATTCAGAAGAAGTGTCTAATGGTGATTATTCGAATCGACTCAATACAGGACGGACAGATGAGATAGGTAAACTGGCGACTGCATTCGATTCAATGAGTCGTTCCCTTGAAGAGCAAGATCAGCGCAAGAAAGATTTTACGTCAAATATTGTACATGAGCTCAGGACACCATTGACGTATATTAGCGGCTACGCGCAACTTTCACGCAATAAAATTGATTCGTCTCCCGATGATGTAAAACACTACTTATCAACCATCGAGAAAGAAACCGAACGCTTAAAGAAGCTTATACATGATTTAGTCGAGCTAAACCATTTGGAACAGGATGTATATACACTGGAAACTGAACCGATTGCAATTGCGCAATTACTATTAGATACGTTGGAATTATTTGTGATTCGATTACAGGACAAAAATATTCAGTTGAGCACATCGATTGATGAGGAATTGATTTTGGAAGGTGATCCTAAACGATTGCAACAAGTCTTTTATAACACGATCGATAATGCAGTAAAATATGCTGAGCAATCCATTACTATTCATCTGACCGCCAGTAAGCAAGGTGCACAATATCGCATCGCCAATGACGGCGTTACCATAGAAGAAGAGGACGTAGAGCGAATCGGAGAACGCTTTTTCCGTACCGATAAAGCACGAACTCGCACAACAGGTGGTACTGGACTTGGTCTATCGATCGTCAAAGAAATTGTTCGGTTACACGGAGGTACATTCACGATTTCCAATGAAATAACAGAAACCATTGTGATCATTGAATTACCTGAGCAAATACAAAGGAGTGAAAACAGTTGAAACGTCTGATTCCTTTTCTGTTGATGCTCGTACTATTCATCAATGGGTGCAGTCAACCTCTTGAACGTGGGAAACAAGTCCGTGAATTCACCTTCACGGATCAGCAAGATCAACCATTCAGTTCCAAGGAGCTTTCTGGTTCGCCATGGATTGCAGACTTCATTTTCACAAATTGCACAACAGTTTGTCCAACGTTGACGAGTGAGATGGCAGACCTACAAGCAGAATTGAAAGATCAGGACATCGAAATGAACTTCGTCTCTTTTACTGTAGATCCTGATACCGATACACCTGCAGTTTTGAAAGACTATATTTCAAACTTTACTGATGATGAATCAAACTGGCATTTCCTGACGGGCTACTCACAACAACAATTCGAAGCGTTTGCTCGGGAAGAGTTCCAGACTTTTGTGCTGAAACATAAATCTTCTACGCAAGTTGTCCATGGTACAAATTTCTATCTACTGGATTCGGAAGGCTATATTCTTAAGGAGTATAACTTCTCAAATGAATCCTATAAAGAAGAGTTATTGGCCGATCTAAAACGCATGAAATAACAGTCGGGTTGCGTGACGAATTTCGTCGATTCCGCTATACTAGGTAAGGAAAGCAGGTGTACGTGTTGGATTCTCGTTATTGGAAAGCCGGTTTTTTTACTGCGCTGACTTCATTTGTTCTACTCATTTTAGGCGTACGGACAGTTCTTGGACATGACTTGATCGTTAATAACTATTTGACGTTCGCCGTATTCGGTCTGATGGTCGGGATTGTCACTTCTCTTTTATTGTTCTATCAGCTATCGATTGCATTTAAAATGTTCATGGTCGTCCTTGTTCTAGCATTTGCTGAGATGTTCCGCAGCTTTATCATGATGGATAATGAATTTTCGGAAGCCATCGGAATTTTATCGCTGTTCATTATTTCATCATTCGGACTAGCAATCTCTGTGATCGTTCAATTCATCGTAAAATTAGCGCGTAAAAAGTAAAAACCGGTTGGAGAATTATTCTCCGACCGGTTGTTTTTTTGTTTTTTTGATTTGTTTACTTCGTAGTTGACCGCATGCCGCATCAATATCTGTACCGTTTTCAAGACGTACTCCACCGTTGATCCCTTTGCGTCTAAGCGCTTCGTAGAACGATTTAATCGCCTCGGGTTCACTCCGCTGATACTGGCCATGTTCATCTACTGGATTGTACGGAATTAGGTTGACGTATGAAAGGTGACGCTTATCCGCAAGCAATCGACCCAACTCTTCTGCTTCTTTGACGTGGTCATTCACGTCACGCAATAAAATATACTCAAATGTGATACGACGATTCGTTTTTTCTAAATAATAGTTGATTGAATCCATCAATTTTTCAATCGGGAATGCTTTGTTAATCTTCATGATGGATGAACGTAACTCATTATTCGGCGCATGTAATGAAACCGCCAAGTTTACTTGTAGTTTTTCATCTGCAAAGTCTTTGATCTTCTCTGTCAGACCACTTGTTGAAACCGTAATATGACGCGCACCGATTGATAGACCTTTTTGGTGATTTACGACATGAAGGAAGTCCATCAGGTTCGAATAGTTGTCGAACGGCTCGCCTATACCCATAACTACAATATGGCTTACGCGTTCATCTTCGCCTTTGCCATCAAGATACTCTTGCACCTTCATAATTTGACCCACAATTTCCCCTGCATCTAGATCACGATTTTTGCGCAAAAGTCCGCTTGCACAGAAACTGCAACCGATATTACATCCGACTTGTGTTGTGACACAAACAGAATGACCATAAGGGAATTTCATCAAAACCGTTTCGATCAAGTTGCCATCATGCATTTTGAACAGGAATTTCACAGTGCCGTCCTGTGAAACTTGCTTAACGTTTTGCTCAAGTGTTTGAACCGAGAAGTTTTCATTCAATACATCAATGGTTTCTTGATTAATATTATTCATTTCATCAAAAGATAAGACACGCTTTTTATAGAGCCAGTCCCAAACTTGTGCTGCACGGTACTTTTTTTGTCCGTTTTCTATAAGAAAGTCTGTCAATTGTTCAATTGTCAAACCGTATATCGATTTTTTCATTTGATTTCTAGCCTCATTTCAAAAATTACAATCTTTTTATTATACTACAAGATTGTGGAGAAAGGAACAACTGATTCGTTTTATAGTTGTTTTTGCTGAACATTTTTGTCAGTTCTAAGTTTTAGGAAAAATGCCAAAAGGTTCAATGCTGCAAGCACGGCGAAAAAAATACCCATTCCTGTATGTCCTGTCGCGATTCGATCATATGCAAAATAACCCATGACAACTCCAATGACTAAGTCAATGATTTTTGAATTAAACAAGATGCTTCCCCCTTACTGTACTACTCGTAGTATAGCAGAAAAATACACCTGCAACCGAATTTTCATCCGTTACAGGTGCTTGATTAGTCATTTTTCTTACACATTTGTTGTGGAAAGATTATGTTTCTTGATGAACTCTGTTAGTACAGTTTCAAGATTTGGAGTACCGATTTCATCTAAGTCATAATAAACACGTGTACATGGCTTATTGATATTGATGACACGTGAAAGATCCATTGGTGTTCCAATAATCACTGCATCTACATCTGCCGCATTGATAGTAGCTTCAAGGTCTTTTAACTGCTCATCACCGTAGCCCATAGCCGGTAAGATGTTTTCGATATGCTGATACTTTTCGAACGTTGTGATTAGGCTTCCTACCGCAAATGGACGCGGATCAACAATTTCAGCTGCTCCAAGACGTTGCGCTGCGATGACTCCAGCACCTAGCTTCATTTCACCGTGAGTTAATGTCGGACCGTCTTCAACAATCAGTACACGCTTGCCTTTGATGATTTCAGGATTGTCTACAGAGATTTTTGATTCTGCTTTAATGATGGTACTATTTGGTGCTGCAAATTTAATGTTATTTTCCACCGTTTGAATCGCTTCTTCCGATGCACTGTCGATTTTATTGATAATTGATACGTCTGTTGTGCGCAAGCAAACTTCACCTGGGTAGTATTTCAACTCATGGCCTGGACGGTGTGGATCAAGAACTGTGATCGCCAAGTCCGGCTCGTAGAATGAAAAGTCGTTGTTTCCACCATCCCAAAGGATTACGTCACAGCCGTCAGGATCATTTTCAGCTGCGTCAAGAATGTCTTGGTAATCTACCCCTGCATAGATGATATTACCACGGTCAACGTGCGGCTCGTATTCTTCCATTTCTTCAATCGTACATTTATGTTTTTTGAAGTCTTCTACTGTTGCATAACGCTGTACACGTTGTTCAGCCAAATCGCCATAAGGCATTGGGTGACGGATCGCTACTACTTTCAAGTCATGCTCAAGCAATGTTTCGATAATTTTACGTGACGTCTGACTCTTCCCTGTTCCTGTTCTAACTGCACAAACAGAAATAACGGGTTTATTACTTTTGATCATCGTTGCTTTTGATCCAAGTAATGTAAAGTTAGCTCCAGCCGAGTTCACAATTGCGCCAATTCCCATCACTTTATCGTAGCTTAGGTCACTATAAGAGAATACACATTCATCTACTTCTAGTTCTTTGATTAATTCAGGTAGCTGATCTTGTGAGTAGATCGGAATTCCTTCTGGATATAATTCGCCAGCCAATTCAGTCGGATATTTACGTCCATCGATATCTGGAATTTGTGTCGCTGTAAATGCCACGACATTGTATTCTTCTTTACCGCGGTAATATGTATTGAAATTGTGGAAGTCTCTTCCTGCTGCACCAATAATAATTATATTTTTTGTTTTCATAAGTTTATCTCTCCAATCAAGCTTCTTTTTATTATTATAAGGCAATATGTATAAAAATACAATAGATAAAGTTTAAAATACATAAATTCGTATACATATACATTCAAAAGTTATGTCACATATTGTCACAATCGTTCATATAACAACGTTTTGAGTATCCTTTTATATATTGACGACAAGAAAAAGCCATTCAGAATCGAATGGCCTTTTTCAGTTTATTCATTTAGTAAGTTGTTTAAGCACTTCAAACAGTGTATTCATCTGGTTGTCAGTACCAATGGAAATACGTATATAATCACGAATACCTTCTTGATCGAAGTGACGAACTAATATTCCACGGTCTTTTAACAGTTGGTATAATACTTTTGCTTCCTTGTGTAAAGGCTTTGCAAAGACGAAATTCGCGTCTGAAGGTAGTACTTCGAAACCTAACTCTTTCAACATATGGACTGCAGATTCACGAGTGCGAATGATTTTATTCGTACTTTCTGTAAAGTATGCATGATCTACAAATGCCGCAGTAGCACCAGCCATTGCCAAACGATCAATCGTGTACGAATTGAACGAATCTTTAATACGCGTTAAACCAGCAATCAATTCAGGTTGTCCTAATGCAAATCCGACACGTAGTCCTGCTAGCGCACGAGATTTAGACGTCGTTTGAATGACTAATAAATTCGCATAACGATCGATCAATTTCATGGCGGATGGACCTGCAAAATCAATATATGCTTCATCAATGATGACAATCTGATCAGGATTATTTTTCAAGATATCCTCGATTACATCTAATTCTGCATAAATACTCGTAGGTGCATTGGGATTCGGTATAATGACCCCGCCTGGTGAATTATAAAATTGCTTTTTAGGAAGTGTGAAATCATTATTCAGCGGCACTTTTTCGAATGAAATATTGAATAGCTTGGAATAGACCGGATAAAAGCTATAGCTGATTTCCGGAAATTTAATAGTTTTTCCTGGTTCGAAAAATGCCATGAAAGAAAATGCCAGCACTTCATCAGATCCATTACCTACGAAGACATTTTCTTTTGTCAGACCATATGTTTCCGCAATCGCGTGACGCAATGGGTCCACTGTAGGTGATGGATAACGCTGTAATGTATTTCCATTCAGTTCCGATTGGATCGCTTCTAAGACTTTCGGACTTGGCGGATAAGGATTTTCATTCGTATTCAATTTAATGATATCTGGCTGATTCAACTGCTCACCCGGAACATAAGGTTCTGTACGGCGTGCAACTGTGCTCAGAAATCTACTCATTTCGCGGCACTTCCTTTTTCGGTCGTCTCTCACGCAACACTTGCTGAACGTCCGTCAGATCCACATCAAGAATATTCATCAAAACGAGTGTATGGTAGACGAGATCCGCAATTTCATTGGAGACTTCTTCTTTGTCTGCATTTTTTGCGCCGATTACGACTTCTGTAGATTCCTCTCCAACTTTTTTCAACACTTTGTCGATACCTTCATTGAATAAATAAGTCGTATACGAACCATCTATCGGATTCGCTTTACGGTCTGCAATTTCATCTATTACTTCATAGACTACTTCACGCAATGATTCTTCTTTTTCCATTACCGTTGTGAAGAAGCAAGTCTTTTCGCCTGTGTGACAAGCAGGGCCTTGTGGTGTTACTTGTAAAAGAATTGTATCTTGATCGCAATCTACAGAAATACGTTTTACTTGTTGTGTGTTCCCCGACGTAGCGCCTTTATTCCATAGTTCTTGTCTTGAACGGCTATAAAACCATGTTTGATTTGTTTCGATTGTTTTTTCAATGGACTCTTTATTCATGTAAGCAAGCATTAGGACTTCCCCTGTGCGATCATCTTGTACAACTGCTGGGATTAGACCTTTGTCGTCGAATTTTAATGCATGGATGTCTAGTGTCATTTTAGTCATTCCTAACTGCGATATTTTCTTCTACTAAGTAATTTTTCAAATCGCGAATATTAATTTCATTAAAGTGGAATACAGATGCTGCAAGTGCTGCGGTTGCTTTTCCTTCTGTCAGTACGTCTTTAAAGTGTTCAGGTTTTCCGGCACCACCACTAGCGATGATCGGGATATTGACTGCATCAGCCATTGCACGATTGAGTTCAAGATTATAACCATCTTTCACACCGTCTTCATCAATGCTGTTAACAACAAGTTCTCCAGCGCCAAGTCCTTCCATCTTTTTGGCCCATTCGATTGCGTCAATTCCGGTCTCTTCCATACCGCCTTTTGCGAATACAGACCACTTTCCTTCGCCAACTTGTCGAACGTCCATAGACAGCATTACACGATCAGAGCCGTATTTATCTGCAACTTCTTTAATCAAACCTGGATTCGTCAAAGCTGCACTATTGATCGAAATTTTATTACCGCCCAGTTCAAATACTTTATCTACATCTTCGAGCGTACGAATGCCGCCACCTACGATGAATGGGATCGGTACTTCCTTGGCAATTTCCTCAATTAAATCGAGGAACATACCACGATTTTTCGTCGATGCCGAAATGTCATAGAAGACGAGTTCATCTGCACCATCTGCAACATACTTTTTTGCTAATGTTAGGGGATCTGCTACTTCCTGAACGTCTAGAAATTTCTTTCCTTTTACAACTTTACGATTATCTACGTCTAAACACGGAATGATCTTTTTAGTTGTTGACATGACTGTCGTCCCCCAATAATTTTTTTAAGGATAGTTTACCTTCGTATAATGCTTTCCCGATAATAGCGCCGTACATGTCTGAAGCAGCAAGTTTTTTGATATCTTCTTCTGTAGATACACCACCTGAAGCGATAATGTCGATGGCAGATGCGTCATCCATGATTTTCAGTTCTTCAAAGTTTGGTCCTTGGAGCATGCCGTCTTTCATGATATCCGTGTAGACCACTGTTTTGACGCCGATTTTCGCAAGGTCTTGTAGTAGATCGACTGCTTTGACGTCACTTGTTTCTGTCCAGCCGTCTGTTGCGACGAAGCCATTACGTGCGTCGATCGATACAGCAATTTTGTCGCCGTGTTTTTCAACAGCTCTTTTAAGAAATTCCGGGTCTTGAATCGCTGCAGTACCGATAATAACACGTGCAACACCATTTGCGATGTGTGAGTCGACGATTTCCATGTTGCGGATTCCGCCGCCTACTTGAACGGGTACGTTGACTGCTTTGGCGATGGCTTCGATCGCTTGTTTATTGGCGGAATTGCCTGTTTTTGCACCGTCTAGATCTACGACGTGGATGTATTCGGCCCCTTGGCTTTGCCATTCTTGCGCCATGTTGGTTGGTGAATCATTGTAGATTATTTCTTGTGCGTAGTCGCCTTGAATGAGGCGGACGCATTTGCCGTCTCTAATGTCGATTGCTGGGAATAAAATCATCAACTAGTCCTCCTAATAAATGAAATAAGCGTTAAGCGCCGTTGATCTGCACTCCGGGTGGACTCTTTCCTGCGGGCATGGCTTGAGCCTCCTCGCTTCGCTTTGGGGTCTCAAGACTCATGCTATTCCCGCGGGAGTCGCCACCCTCCGTTCCGATCAACTAGAATGCTCTAAAAACAAAGAAAGTTTATACTCTAAACCGATAAACACATTAATTACAAAGACCCTTTAGTAGAAGGAACACCTTTTATTTCTGGGTTCATTGCGCTAGCGTCGCGTAGGGCACGGCCGAAGCTTTTGAATACGGATTCGATGATGTGATGTGTGTTTTTTCCGTAGTTCAAGTTAATGTGTAATGTGATTTTAGCGTTGTTTGTGAATGCTAAGAAGAATTCTTCAACTAGTTCTGTGTCGAATTCGCCTACTTTGTCTTTCATTCCTTCTACGTTAAAGACGAGGAATGAGCGACCGCTTATATCGATCGATGCAGTGGATAGAGCTTCGTCCATTGGTGTGGATACAAGGCCGAAGCGTTCTATTCCTTCTTTTGTACCGATGCATTGGTTGAATAATTGTCCGAGTACGATACCTACGTCTTCTACTGAATGGTGTTGGTCTACTTCAATGTCGCCGTCGCATGTCACGGATAGATCGAAGCGCCCGTGTTTTGCGAATGCCGTCAGCATGTGGTCAAAGAATCCGACGCCGGTATTGATATTCGTCTCTCCTGTGCCGTCTAGTGAAAATTCCATTTCAATTGATGTTTCGCCTGTCTTACGTGTGAGTTGTTGTTTTCGCATTAGAATCCTGCCTTTCGTACTTTGATCGAATTGGCGTGTCCTGTTAATTGTTCAGCATTTGCCAATACTATGATGTCATCTGCCACTTCTGCCAAAGCATTCTCAGAATAATAGATAATACTCGACTTTTTCATGAAATCATACACACCTAACGGAGAAGAGAACGCTGCGGTTCCGCTTGTTGGCAATGTGTGATTAGGTCCTGCCATATAATCCCCTAACGCTTCAGGTGAGTGTTGTCCTAGGAAAATGGCGCCTGCATTTCGTATAGCAGCCAAATGTTCCATTGGATTGTCAATCATGAGTTCCAAGTGTTCAGGTGCCAATCGGTTAACGATATCAAATGCTTCTTGCAATGAATCGACAACAATGATGCGTCCGAATTGCTCAATAGACTGTGACGCAATTTCCTTACGATCAAGTTCAGCAAGCTGACGCTCCACTTCTTTTGAAAGCTTGTCCGCAAACGATTGGCAAGTAGTGATGCAAACTGCTGCTGCCCGTTCATCGTGTTCTGCTTGAGATAGTAAATCTGCTGCCGCATAAACTGGATTCGTATTCGTATCGGCCACGACACAAATTTCACTTGGTCCTGCAATCATATCAATGGCTACATCACCGAATACCCATTTTTTCGCACGAGCAACATATGCATTACCAGGTCCAGTAATTTTAACAACCTTTTCAATCGTCTCTGTACCGTACGCTAACGCTGCTATCGCTTGTGCACCACCTACTTTATAGATACGATGAACGCCCGCTTCTTTCGCTGCGACCAATACGTGTGGATTGATTTTGCCATCACGTTGTGGCGGTGTCACCATGGTAATCTGACCTACTCCTGCAATCTTCGCTGGTAGTACATTCATTAAAACGGTCGATGGGTAAGCCGCTTTTCCCCCTGGAACGTAAAGTCCCACGCTGTCGATCGGAGTAACTTTCTGACCGAGCATGATTCCTTCGCTTGGATTTAAGAACCAAGATTGTTCTTTTTGTGCTTCGTGATATGTCGTAATTCGCTTTTTTGCCGAGCGCAGTGCACGATAGAAATCCTCTGTAACGGCTTGTTCCGCTTCATGGATTTCTGCTTCTGTGACCAATAAGCTTTCTAGCTTTACTCCATCAAAACGTTCAGTGAAATCTAGAACGGCTGTATCACCTTCGGAACGAACTTTATCGATAATTTTTAGGACATTACGGTCAAATTCCAAATCAGGTTGACTAGAATCATCGCGTTTTAGCAGTTCCTCAGTGAATTCAGCTCCACGAATAATCTTCATGAACGCACCTCCAAGCCTTCCTTCATATCTTTGATAAATTGTTGTATATCTTCAGTTTTCGTTGCATAACTCGCCTTATTCACAATCAAACGAGCACTGACATCAGCCATCTCCTGCAACACGACTAGACCATTTTCTTTTAATGTTGTACCTGTCTCAACAATATCGACAATGACATCTGACATGCCGATTAAGGGTGCAAGTTCTATTGATCCATTCAACTTGATCATTTCTGTACGGATTCCTTTTTTATCAAAATATTCTTTCGCAACTAATGGATATTTTGAAGCAACCGTCAAGAAAGGTACATTTTCAACTGGCGTATTGGGATATCCCGCTACTGCAAGCTTACAACGTCCGATTCCCAAGTCCAGTAATTCATAGACATCACGGGGGTCTTCCATCATGACGTCTTTACCAACTATCCCTACATCCGCCGCGCCTTTCTCAACGTATACAGGAACATCTACTGCTTTGACAAATATTAGTTTAATCTTTTGTTTATCATCATAAATGACAAGCTTTCGGCTCTCATCAGTGAATTCAGAGAAATGTACATCCGATTTCTCGAGGAACTTCATTGCGCGTTCCGCTGTCCGTCCTTTTGCCATTGCTACTGTTAAATAATCCATTCAGGTACTCCTTTCTTGCTAGCGATAAAATCAAGCAACTGCTTGAAGTCGATGAACTCTTTTGCTTCTTGTTGATCTACTAGTTTATTTTGTTGTTCTGTTAATTGAATAGTATAAAGACTGTCTGTCATATATTCCGCTTCGCCCATAGGCTTTGAAATGACACGATAATCACGTTCTCTCAACTCGTTTGTAATATCAATTGCGTATTTGATACGACTCTCTTCATACAGTACTGTTACATCGATGCTATATCGTTCTTTCTGGCCCTTGTTAGATGAAGCTTTCACTAATGATTCGATTTCACATGCAAAACCAATTGCAGGCAATTTCACGCCAAATTCTTCACTTAATGCATCATAGCGACCACCCATCAGTACCGGCTTTCCAAAGTTCTCTACATAACCCTGGAAAATGATCCCTGAGTAATACCCCATATGATTGATTAGGCCTAGATCAATCACGATATGTTTTTTTAAGCCGTATAGTTCAACGATATTGCATGTTTGTTGAAGATAATCGATTGCTCTCTGTGCAGATTCACTAACCTGTAAGTTTTGTAGTCTTTCAAACACTACTTCGGGCGCGCCGTATAATAAAGGCAATTGCTCGAGTACCTCTTTAATAGATGAATCAATCGATAACCTTTGCAAGAAAGGGCCTATCTCCACAACGTTTTTCGCTTGAATCAACGTTTTGAGTTCAGCTGTTTGTTCTACTGTAATGTCGGAGTCCGCGATCAATTCATTGAAAAACCCTGCATAACCGATCTCGATTTTCACATCTGAGAAGCCAACATCACGTAATGCGTGACAAGCCAGCATAATCGTTTCTGCATCTGAAGCGGGTGAACTTTTGCAATAGAATTCGACTCCGGCTTGTGTCTTACCGATGCGCTCGCTTTCCTGGAAAGTCTGTCTGAAGACTTCTTGGACGTAATAATAACGCATTTCTTCCGGCAAGTTATCATGCAATTGGACGAGTTGCTGAGTCAATGGAATCGTGACATCAGGCCGTAATACAAGTACTTCGCCCGTATAATCAATCACTTTGATCATTTCATTTTGATTGATTGAGGTACGTACATTAGAATACAAATCATATTGTTCAAACGCGGATGTTTTAATGCGTTTATAGCCATAAGTAGTAAATCTTTTTCCTAATGTGTTGATGATCTTTTCATGCTTTTCATGTTCGTTTCCAAGAATTTCAGAATACAAAATATCTTCAACCGCCTTCCAAGTAATGATGCACTTCACTGCTTTACCACGCTAAAGTTAATTATTACTATAATGGGTGTGTAGAGTATTGTCAACTGTTAGTAGCATCATTCATCTGCTACAATATGTACTATAGAAAAGGAGACTTGAGACTATGTTTGATTATCATATGCACAGCGCATTTTCAGCTGATTGTGAAATACCTATGGAAGAAATGGCAAAAGCATCTATTGCCAAAGGGCTTACTGAAATCTGCTTTACTGATCACATCGATTATGAATACCCTGATGAAACGATTCATTTCGATTTTGATAAACTAGAATATGCACAAAAAATTATTCAGTTGAATGAACAATTCGATGGACAGCTAACGATAAAAAAAGGTGTAGAAATAGGATTGCAACCGGATTTACTACACCTCTATGAAGAATTAATGGACGAGCATGAATTTGACTTTGTGATTTGTTCACTGCATACAGTCGAAAATAAGTCCCTACATTATCGTGAGTTATTTGAAGACCGTTCAACAGAGGCAGCCTTTGAGACGTATTATAAGGAATTACTATATTGCGTTCAGCATTATAAGCGCTACAGTGTGCTAGGGCATGTAGATCTGATCAAACGTTATACTGATCAGCCGCCAGCCAATCTATTTCATGACTATTTAGAAAAGATCTTCAATACCATTATACCAGAAGGCAAAGGGATTGAACTGAATACTTCCGGAACTCGTTACGGACTATCGCATAATATGCCGAGTGAAGATATTTTACGTTTATATAAGCAATGCGGCGGCGAAATTATTACTTTAGGTTCTGACGCGCACAAAACAAAAGATATTGCACATGAATTCAAAGAATCCCTAGAGTTATATCAGTCGATCGGCTTTAACTATTTAGCAACCTTCACAGAAGGCAAGCCTGAATTCCATAAAATTTCATCATTATGAGTCAAATAGAAAAGTGACGAAACTTCAACAGGTTTTCGTCACTTTTTTATTTCAAGCAAGATTTACTTCCTGAAAACCCAAGTTTTCAATAATGCTAAACGTTCACGAATCAATACTTTCGCTTTTACGGATTCAGGTGTCTTTGCCGCCACAATATCAGACTTCCATCCAAGCTGTTTTGCCAGAAACCTTGCCCTAGCCAAGTGATAATCACTGCTAATAATAGTGACACCGGACACTTCCGGAATGATCTTCTGGCTGAATTGTAGATTTTCATATGTAGAAGTGGATTGATCCTCAATAACGAGACGATCTTCCGCAATCCCATGCTCTTTTAGATAATGATACATCGCTTCAGCTTCGCTAATCCCCTCATCTTTTCCTTGTCCGCCTGAAAGCACAAGCTTTACATGTGGATATTGAATTGCATAGTCTACAGCACTTTCTAATCGATAGCGTAAGGATAGTGAAGGAATTTCTCCGTTCACTTTGGCACCCAGAATTATTACATAGTCATAGGATCCATCCGCTTTCATTTGCTGCGCTTGTTTTATTCGCTCCCCTGGTAACATCCAAAACATCCCCAGTCCCGAAATGATCAATACCGCCACTATTGTCATACCCCAAAACTTCTTCATTCAGTCGCCCCTCTTCTATATTCATAAGACGGCATTAAATGAAAAGTAGTTCCAAAAAGAGCAACGAAGCTTTGGGCCTCGCTGCTCTTCACATACAACTTAGGGTGTTTTAACGATTTGCTTTTTATTGACCATACTGTGCACTTCTGTAGGTAGTCCCCAAAGTTTAATGAATCCTACTGCCGCCGCTTGATCAAATTCATCATCAGATGTATACGTTGCTAGTTTCTCATCATATAAGGAATTCGGAGACTTACGACCTTCTACTATGGCATGACCTTTAAAGAGCTTCACACGGACTGTACCGTTAACATATTGTTGTGTGTCCTTAATGAACGCTTCAAGCGACTCACGTAAAGGAGAGAACCAAAGACCGTTGTAAATTAATTCACCAAGTTTTTGTGAAATAATAGGTTTAAAATGCGCTAATTCTTTTACAAGTGTTAAATCTTCTAATTCTTTATGCGCTTTTAATAAAGTAATAGCCCCTGGTGCTTCATAGACTTCACGAGACTTGATACCGACCAACCGATTTTCTACGTGATCGATACGACCGACACCATGTTTGCCAGCCACTTCATTCAACTTTGTGATCAGATCACTTAACAAATATTTTTCTCCATCGATCGTAACAGGAACACCTTGCTCAAAGCCGATTTCGATGATATCCGCTGTATCAGGTGCGTTTTCAATGGATACCGTCAAACCAAAAGCATCTTCTGGCGGTGTTGCCCAAGGATCTTCTAGAATTCCGCATTCATTGGCACGCCCCCATAAGTTTTGGTCCACTGAGTACGGATTATCTAAGTCTATGGGAATTGGAATATTATGTTCTTGTGCATAATGAATCTCTTCTTCACGTGACCAGCTCCATGAACGAACTGGCGCTACAACTTCAAGTGAAGGATCTAGTGACTTGATAGCGACTTCAAATCGTACTTGGTCATTTCCTTTTCCTGTACATCCATGAGCTACAGCAGTTGCTTGTTCCTGATGTGCAATTTCCACCAACTTCTTGGAAATAAGCGGACGGGATAAGGCAGAGACCAAAGGATATTTATTTTCATAATATGTTTGAGCTTGCAATGAAAGAAGGACGAAATCCTGTGCGAATTCTTCACGTGCATCAATAACATAGCTGCTAATTGCGCCAACTGTAAGAGCTTTTTCCTTAATGAAGTCGAGATCTTTACCTTCGCCAACATCTAAGCAAACCGCTATTACGCTATATCCTTGATCTGTTAACCATTGAATTGCAACTGATGTGTCTAAACCGCCTGAATAGGCTAAAACGACTTTCTTCTTTTCCATGGGTAAATCCCCCTTCATGCAAGTGCATGTATGTTTATTCAACTTAATGTATTTTTATAATAACATATTTCATTTAAAACACAATAGAAAAACATAAAAAAACAGACACATTATGTAAAAAAATGTGTCTGTTTTATATCATTTATCGAATTCCGTGCGCGACCATTGCATCTGCTACTCGTAGGAAGCCTGCTACGTTAGCGCCCATTACAAGATTGCCCGGTTTACCGTAATCCACTGCTGCCGTACTACAGTCTTTATAGATATTTTGCATAACTTCTTTCAAATGCATATCCACTTGTTCTTCTGACCAAGATAGACGTTGGCTGTTCTGGGACATCTCCATAGCGGAAACAGCTACACCACCCGCATTGGCAGCTTTTGCTGGTGCGAATAATACATTGTGCTCTTGGAAAATAATAATCGCCTCAATTGTACAAGGCATATTCGCGCCTTCACCAACTGCTTTAACGCCATTTGCGATCAGCATATGAGCTGCAATCTCATCGATTTCATTTTGTGTGGCACATGGAAGTGCAATATCACATGGAATAGACCAAATTTCTGAACAGTCTGCATGATACTCTGCATCAAGATGTTCTTTCGTATATTCCCAAATTCGTTTATTGCCGTATTCTTTAAGTTCTTTGACTAAGTCTAGATCAATACCATTCTTGTCGTAAATATAACCATCAGAGTCACTACATGCTACAACTTTCGCTCCAAGTTGCATAGCTTTTTCCATCGCATATGTGGATACGTTACCTGACCCTGACACTACGACTGTCTGGCCTTCTAACGAAAGATTGTTTTCCTTCAGCATTTCATCTACAAAGTATACTGTACCGTAACCCGTTGCTTCTTTACGACCAAGGCTACCACCATGGTCAGGGTTTTTCCCTGTTAGGATACCTGCTTCATATCCACCTTTAATGCGATTATATTGACCAAAAAGATAACCGATTTCACGTTTACCAACACCGATATCCCCTGCTGGTACGTCAATATCTGGTCCAATATGTCTGCTGAGCTCTGTCATGAAGCTTTGTGTGAAACGCATGACTTCACGATCAGACTTACCTTTAGGATCAAAATCAGATCCACCTTTACCCGCACCAATCGGCTGCCCTGTTAAAGCATTTTTGAAGATTTGCTCGAACGCAAGGAATTTCATAATACTATTATTAACAGATGGGTGGAAACGGAGTCCACCTTTGTAAGGGCCAAGATCACTATTAAACTGAACGCGGTAACCTCTATTTACCTGTACCCTGCCTTTGTCATCTTCCCAAGCGACCCGGAATGAAATAATTCGCTCCGGCTCTGTAATGCGCTCTAGAATTCCATTTTCCATAAACTCGGGATGCTTAGCAAAGACCGGACGAAGGGAATCAAAGATTTCTCTTGTCGCTTGTAGGAATTCCTTTTCATCTGGATTCCTCTTTTTCACCAACTCATATACATTATGAACGTAATCATTTGCTCGTTTACGATTGTTGTATTCTACTTCATCGACCTTTGTCATTTGCGACCATCCCTTTCCTTAGTTGTTAATTAAAAATTGTCGACTGACCAGTCGCTCACTTATTCACTAGTTATAAATCAAAATAGTGGTCTAAAAAAGATCCAACTCTACTGAATAAATTGAATTTTAATTGTTCAAAATATTTCTTTGTATTCCAATATTATCACTGAAAAGATAGCAAGTTACAAGATTTTTTTGGAAAATCTCTGTTTTCTCTTAACTTTTGTGTCAATTTTATGTATTATATCAAACTTTATTATTTACATTTGACTGAATACGGAGTATTATTAATCTATTCAAACGAACTATGTGAGATCATAAATGAAAGCGCATACACATACTAGTGAGAACAATACGAAAAGAAAGAGGCGAAGCGCCATGACAAAGAAAACAAGTACATTTCGATCATTCCTAGGAGCTAACTTACTCCTCATCATGACTTTTGCTTTCCTACCTGCTTTACTCGTAAATCCGGATATGGATATGTTCCAAAGCGCTATGAAACTGTTAAATAACGAATAAGCTCCCATATGACAGAGCCTTTCCTATACTAGGTAGGAAGGCTTTTATTTATTGAAATTGAAATTCAAGTTCAGTTACTACATTAAAATTTCAACATCCACTCTATAAATCAAAATAACGAAACTAGTTATTCGTAAGTAGAAGGCGGCTCAAGGAAGATAAGCTCGGCAGGTGAAACAACTAATAGGAACGAAGTGACTAGTTATTTTCCCGCGAGCCCTTCCGAACGCTATAACTTTATCGCTTTCTAATAGTAAATCGATCTTCTAACAACAGCCAATTTTGCGGGAATGCAAGGCCAAGTTTCCAGTACATAATGCCCCGTAACTTAAACTTTTTAAGCAAATCAAACTTCGCATTGATGCTTCGTGCATCTTCAAACCACACTTCATGTTCGATTCCTTGTTCATCGTAATACGTATAATGTGGCGCCTGAGCCAGTGCGTCGTATTCAATTGCAACATTCTGTTCGATCGCTAGATTAGTCGCCATTCTCGGACTCAGTGCCGTTGCTGCTTTGCTATCTGGTTGACCAAACGGAGCCATCCAGTCATAGCCATACAGATTTTGGCCTAGAAATACTTTTTCTTTCGGAATTTGACTAACGGCATATTCTACTACTTTCGTGACAGGACCAATTGGGCTAACAGCTTGCGGTGCACTATAAGTATATCCCCACTCATACGTCATTAACACTACGAAATCTACAATCTCACCATGAACTTTATAATCATGAGCACCATAAATTCCAGTTGTTACTTCACCAGCCTTTGGTGCAAGTGCAGTGGAAATCGTTAGACCGGCATCATGAATTTGCTTGGTAGCATTGCGTAATAATTCATTATATAATTCTCGATCTTCAGGGAATAATAACTCAAAGTCGAAATGAATATCTTTATAACCAACTTCATTCGCTATTGAAATGGCACTTTGAATCATTCGATTTTGGGCTTCTTTATCGGTGAAAATTACATGCCCTAGCTCTGCACTGAATGTATAGTTTTCTAAGTTGGTCAGCACCAGCATATTTAGAACGCCTGCATTTTTGGCGGTCGTTGGAATATCTGCTATAGCAGGCATTTTGAGGGAACCATCGCGTTGCACTTCATAACTGAACATAGCAAGATACGTCAAACCATCCACACGTTCACGAACTTCGGCTAACATAGCCTGACTGACTGGATTACGCGTTTCTACATATAACAAAGAATCAATCGGTGTTTTCACTTCTTGTGGTATGTAGAGACGCTGTCCAACCATTAGTCTTGCGGCAGGATTAATTGCATTAATTCTTGCCAAGCGAGCGACCGAAAGACCATATCTCTGTGCAATTGTATATAAACTATCTCCAGGTCGTACCCAATAATACGATCCTATAATTGGTATAACAAGCGCTTGTCCCACTGCCAGTCGCGTATCACTTTCCAATTCATTTGCACTTGCTATTTGTTCGTACGGAACACCATATATTTTACCGATTTCATATAAACTCTCACCTTGCGAAACCACATGAATCTGCATGCATTCCCACTACCCTTCTTGAGTTCTATCCTTATGTTATGTTCGCGCGTTACGAACTATGCATAAAGCTTTACAGCATTTTCCTATACATAAGTTTTCGAACACATCACATACTATTCTTGATGTATTAGATGAATGAAGGAGGAAATATATTTGACAAATCAATTCGAAACATCTCAACACATGCAAGGCGGAGCAGTCCCCCCATCAATGAATCACGGCGGACACGAGTTATTTGATGTCAAAGAGGTGTTAAGCGCGACTCTCGGAGCATTGAACCAAGCGATGATTTTACGTCCACATGTCCAAGATCCAGAACTTCTCGATATTCTTGATCGACAATACCGATTCACGCTGGATGAATACAATATCCTTGTGGAAAGTTTTAAGACTGGCAAAGACCCTTCACATCCTACACAAAGCTATCAAATGAAAGCAGGCAGCGATTTCATTTACGGTATGAAAGAAAAAGCACCATCTAAACCGATTCAATCTACAGGTGAAATCACTGATGAAATCATCTCTGGTTTTTTGCTAGGCGCTACAAAAGAAGGCGCTACAGGCAAAACAGCTGCTTCATTAGAAGTATGCAATCCAGTGGTCCGCCGTGTACTTGCAGATTCTGTGCCCAATTGTATAGAAATGGCATACGAATTATCCATTTATCAAAATAAACACCAATATTACCAAGTACCACAATTAAATGATCAGGATATGAATATGTTGCTTAATTCTTTTGCGCCTACACAAGGTCAACCTGCATTACCTAAAAACGTTCAATAAGTCATGGATACAAGCAGATGGTGTTCTTGCCCATCTGCTTTTTTGCTTTTATGCTCGTTATATTTGTATACTATATAGAAGAATACAAATGAAGGAGTGTCTACATGAAAGTTGCGATCTTTGATTTTGACGGTACATTGTACACAAAAGAAACCTTTAAACTACTTATGGAGCAATTAAAGAAGCATCCTAAATACAAGCAGTATTACGGAAAATTCTATCGCTCAATATTACCGTTATATATTCGCTATAAACTCAAAATCCTACCTGAATCCGTAATGAAAGAACGTTCCATGCGTCTTTATCTCCAAGCTTTGGATTCATTGTCGATGACAGAACTACACGAGTATTTTAATGGCATGCATAACGTAATGTTGCCTGACTTCAATGAACAAGTCGTTAAACGGCTCGTCGAACATAAAAAAGATGGATACCACGTCTTGCTCGTCTCTGGTGCTTATACGCCTTTTTTGAAAGCTGTTACAAGTCATCTGACATTCGATCAGATTATTGGCACAGACATCCCTTCAAATGGAGATCAACTAGCGATGGATCGGCCTTTTCTACATATTCAAGGCACACGAAAAAACGAACAAATCGAACATGTTCTACAAGGGGTAACTGTGAATTGGGATAATAGCTTTGCTTATGGTGACAGCATTTCAGATCTTCCAGTCTTAGAACAAGTCGGACATCCTGTAGCAGTTCGTCCAGATGAAAAACTTACGGCCATAGCCAAACAAAGAAACTGGGAAATATTATAAAATAAAACAAACGCGAAGAGCCCTGATTATTTCAGGACTTTTCACGTTAAGTTGATTTTAATGTATTAATATATAAACTGCCATCTGTCTGAATTTCCGCATAGAGCACATGCTCAGGCTTGGAAATCCCCTGTTTTTTTAATTGTTCGGTTAGCCAAGTATCGGTCAATTGAAGTTCTCGCATATTTTTCTCTTCTACTTTCCCGTTAGTAATAATCTCAGTCGGAATATACTTTGGCGGTGGTGATGGGGCCTTGACATCTTTTTTTGTCGCATACTTCTCACCGGTATTCAGCATGACGCTCAAGTTACCATTCGTTTCAAATATCGCGTAATTGACATCCTTTACCGAAAATACCGAC
Organism: Sporosarcina sp. P26b; assembly: GCF_002743245.1. Taxonomy (NCBI): domain Bacteria; kingdom Bacillati; phylum Bacillota; class Bacilli; order Caryophanales; family Caryophanaceae; genus Sporosarcina; species Sporosarcina sp. P26b. The sequence continues at coordinate 88,254 of NZ_PDYW01000001.1, read as the reverse complement.
TGCTCGCGTAGCATCATATTTAGATCATTGAAACTTAACCGTAATTTACGCATGGAACCTTCTAGAATTTTTCCATTCTGTATGACAATCATCGGTTTATCATCGAGTAATACGCGAAGCTTGATGGATTTGAATGATAAAAAGTTAGCAAGAATTGTTAATACTGCCCATAAAACCATTCCATATAAACCATTTAAGAATGGCGTTTCAGACTCTCCTGCCAAATTGGCTGCAATCGAACCGATTGTTATGCCTGTCACATAATGAAAGAACGTCAATTGAGACACTTGTTTCTTCCCCATGAAACGCGCTAAAATCAACAGCACAATAAATGAAATCACCGTTCGTAAAGTCATTTCCCAAAAAGCTAATTCCCAAAATTCATCTATGTTCACTGCATACACCTCCAGTAGTCGGAGTATGTGCAAACTATAGGAATTTATACAACAATTCTTTTAACTCCAGTTGTAAGGAGTTTTTTGGTAGACATAGTAATTGAGCCAATTGGAGAATAATAAATGGGTATGAGAGCGCCAAGTATTTAAAGGCTCATTTGTCGGGTCATCATTCGGATAATAGTTTTCTGGAACATCAATATCTGCTCCTTTTTCTATATCACGCGTGTATTCATCCCCTAATGTGTGTGCATCGTACTCTAAATGTCCCGTGACCATAATATGCTTTGCATCATTCGAGATTACAATGAATGCACCTGCCTCTTCAGAAGCAGAAAGTAATGTCAATTCGGGATGATTCTTTATTTCTTCTAATGGCACCCCCGTATGACGTGAGTGTGGTGCTACAAATACATCATTGAATCCGCGTGCCAAGTTCACTGTCGGATCGGTAATGTCATGTGAAAATACTCCAAAACATTTCTTCGTCAACTCAAACTTGTCAATTCCGTAATGATGATAAAGTGCCGCTTGTGCACCCCAACAAATATGAAGTACAGACGTTACATTCGTTTTTGTCCACTCCATGATTTCCTCTAACTCTTTCCAATACACTACATCTTCGAATTGTAGAAGTTCGATTGGGGCACCTGTAATGATCATGCCGTCAAAACGACGGTTTTTGACATGTTCAAACGTAGTATAGAAGGTTTCTAGATGATTCTGACTGACGTTTTTTGAAACGTAGGTAGCCGTATTAAGAAATGTAACATTTACTTGTAATGGTGTATTTCCAAGCAATCTAAGCAATTGTAATTCTGTCTTCTCTTTTTCAGGCATCAAGTTTAAAATCAATATGTTAATCGGACGGATATCCTGTGCGGTCGCACGTTCTTCATCCATAATAAAGATTTTCTCTTCTTTCAGTAATTCCCCTGCTGGTAGATGTTTTGGTATGTTAATCGGCATGCTATTTCCCCCTTGAAGATCTATTATTACTATTTCTATACAAAAAGCCCTCATTTCTCTTGGATAAGAAAATGAGGGTTGACCGTTCACCGTTCTTATCTCTCAAGACAACAATCTTGTTGGAGGTAGCACCTTCCTGTTTGCACAGAGGTTGCTGAAGCTTCATCAGGCCAATTCCCTCAGCTTCTCTTGATAAGAAATATTTAATTACTGACTATTATAGCATTAATAATTTAATTGTATAGCAGAATTATCAAATTGTTCTGCGCGTTCAAGTTTTGTAAATTGTAGATAGCATATTTTTGTGTATAATAGAAATTACCAACTACATTTCTTCGAGGAGGAGCTTATGAAGTCTTTAGGTATTGTTCGTAAAGTAGATCATCTCGGTAGGATTGTGATTCCAAAAGAACTTCGAAATTCTTTGTCGATTGATAAGGGTGATCCTATCGAAATTTTCGCAGAGGATGATAGGATTATTTTGAGAAAATATCAAGTCAACAGAGCATGTTTCATCACGGGTGAAGTGATGGAAGAAAATAAACAATTGTCAAACGGTCTATTCATTAGTCCACAGGGCGCAAAAATCCTTATGGAGCAATTGAAAGATTTCACAAAATAAAGCACATAACAACTAATGGAGCATGTGGCTCAATAGAAAAGGACTGAAAACAACTTTTATAGTTGTCTTCAGTCCTTTGTTTAGTTATATCCATAATCTCAACTGTGAAAACAGTAAATTATGCCAGGCTATTAATAAACTCTTCGATCTCTTCTTTAGTTTTACGGTTTTTACTAACGAACCGGCCTGTTTCTGTACCTTCGCTAAACGCTATGAAGCTCGGAATACCGAATATATCTAACTGACTGCATAGATCAATGAAATCGTCACGATCAACAGAAACAAATTCATATTCCTCAAATTCCGTTTCCAATGTCGGTAAGAATGGTTCAATCACTCTACAATCCGGACACCAATCTGCAGTGAATAAGAAAATGACTCGTTCTTGTTGTTTAAGTTGCTCAAACTGCTCTAGAGATTCTAAATTCTTCAATTCCAAACACTCCTTTTTACGAATAGTATAAGATCACTATAGCACGCTTACTAGTACATCTTCTCTCCAGACGACTTATGCCATTTCCATTTACTAAATCGAAATTATGATATATCTTTATGATTAACGCCCAAAACACGAACGTTCACAAATAATTCATTATTTACGTTCGTATTTGGTAGTTTTCTGTTTTTTGCAGGAAAGCAATTGACAATAGTTTTTGACGTGTTATGATAAATCTAAATTAATAGTTGATTAACAATTTCGACGAAGAGATACCTTCCTTTAACGAATTTCCCAGAGAGCTGATGCAGTGGTGAAAATCAGCATATTCCAAGGTTGGAGGCACTTCCGAATTGATTGGCTGAAATTCTTTAGTAGGCTGATCCGTCACATGTACGTTACACATGCTGAATGAAGGCTGCTTTTGCAGCAAAACAAGGGTGGTACCGCGTTAGTTTATCGAGCTTTTCGCCCCTTACTTATACGTAAGGGATGGAAGGCTTTTTTATTTTAGCTAAAAGGAGGTAACCCGCAACATACATATACGGTCAATCACACATAGTTTTCACACTAAAAAATCCACTACAAACAATTGAAGGAGAGAATGAATACCATGGCTTTTAAAATACTTATTAGTGACCCACTTAGCGAGGATGGAATTTTCCCACTGCGACAAGCAGAAGGTTTTGAAGTTGTAATGGAGACAAATTTAACACCTGATCAGTTGAAAGAGCGAATCAAAGGCTTTGACGCACTATTGGTTCGTAGTCAGACAACAGTTACTAAAGAATTGTTGGAATCAGCAGATCAACTAAAAATCATCGGTCGCGCAGGTGTAGGTGTCGATAATATCGATTTGGACGCAGCAACTGAAAAAGGTATTATTGTTGTCAACGCTCCAGACGGTAACACGAACTCCGCTGCAGAGCACACAATTGCAATGATGATGTCTATGGCACGTAAAATCCCTCAAGCTTTCAACTCATTAAAAAACAATAAATGGGATAGAAAATCATTCCTAGGTGTGGAATTGAAAAATAAAACTTTAGGGATCATCGGACTTGGCCGTATCGGTGCTGAAGTAGCAAGACGTGCAAGAGGACAGCGTATGAATGTAGTAGCATATGATCCTTTCCTAACTGAAGATATTGCGAAGAAATTAGGTATTGAAATCGGAACAGTAGATGAAGTACTCGAAGTTGCAGACTTCATTACAGTTCATACCCCACTACTTAAAGAGACGCGCAGAATGATCAACAAGGATGCTTTTGCGAAAATGAAAGACGGCGTACAAATCATCAACTGTGCACGCGGTGGAATCATTGACGAAGATGCTCTATATGACGCTATTGTCGCTGGCAAAGTAGCGGGCGCTGCATTGGACGTATTCGAGGAAGAGCCGTTCGTAGGTCACAAATTATTAACTTTAGATGAAGTGATCGCAACTCCTCACTTGGGAGCAAGTACATTCGAAGCACAGGAATCAGTCGCAGTTGACGTAAGCCGCGATGTAGTGAATTTCCTAACAATAGGATCTGTTCGTAACCCAGTGAACTTGCCATCTGTTTCCCGTGATGTGTTGGCGAAAATCGAACCATTCTTCGATCTTACGGAGAAATTGGGTATGTTCTTATCACAAATCCAAAACTCGGTTATCCATGAAATCAACATTCAGTATGCTGGAGAATTGGCAAACTACGATGTACGGGCATTAACTCGTAATACGGTTAAAGGTATTTTGAAGCGTAATCTTGGCGAAACAGTCAATGACGTAAACGCGAAGCTATTAGCTGATCGTTACGGCATTAAAGTAAATGAACAAAAAACAACTACAGGTAAAGGTTTCTCGAACCTAATTACAGTAGAAATCGTTACAGAAAAAGGTGTCCGCAAAGTAGCAGGTACACTTCTGAACGGTCTAGGAGCACGTATTGTAAAAGTCGATGATTATGTAGTGGATGCGATTCCTAGCGGTCACTTATTATTCATCCGCCACATGGATCAGCCAGGAGCAATTGGTCGTGTAGGTACACTTCTAGCAAATGAAAACATCAACATAGCAGCGATGCAGGTTGGACGTTCTACTGAAGGTGGATATGCAATTATGATGTTAGCTGTTGACCACCACGTTGAAGCCGATTCGATCAAGCGTATTAAAGAAGTTCAAAATATCAATGATGCTAAAGCAATTGATCTATAAGAGTAAAGAAATCCAGCTGATCATTTTATCAGCTGGATTTCTTTATGTATGAAGAACAAAAAAGTCGAATCCCATAGCGGTCAGAATACCAAACACTAAACACCAAAGTGCAATACTGACTGCAGACCAAATCGCCGTATTCAATTTCTTCGCACCGAATACCAGACCAATAAAGGCTGCGATATGTGTCCCAATTAATATAGGCCCTGCAAGTGCTAAAACAGGTAATCCATATGTATTCATAATTTGTTTTGCGCGTTGTTGGCGTTTCGATTCACCTTTGCCCTTCTTTTGCTTTCTGCGGTCCATCCATTCTTTAATAGGTTGGAATCCAATGATCAAAAGAAGAATAGTTGCCATATTACCAGCAAATGAAAGTATCATTACCCACATAGGCGATAACCCTCTAATAATACCTAAAGGAATGACAATCATGATTTCAATCCACGGTACAGCCGCTCCTAAAAACACTAAAAGATATTCTAGCATGATGCACCTCCTTGCTATTTAAACCAGTAGCTATGAGTAGAAAAGAATCAAAACCGATGAGATGATCTCATCGGTTTTTAAGTGTTGTAAGTATAGGAAATAGCCCATGTAAATTGTCTATCTCATAAGTAGGTTTCACTTCATCATTCGGCGGCTTGTTTTCACGATTGATCCACACATTATTCATATTAACACGGCTTGAACCTAAAATGTCCGTCATCAGATTATCACCAATCATCAATGCTTCATCCGCTTGAATACCGCATAAATCAAGAACATATTTAAATATAGAAGCATCAGGCTTTCCTTTTCCGAATGCGCCAGAAACAATTATATGATCAAAGTAACCAGGTATCTCGGGCGATATCGTTAATTTAATTTGCTGTAGACTTGGTGATCCATTTGTCAGTAGGACCAGCTGATAATCCTCCTTTAACTTATCTAACACTTCGAACGTTTCTTCATATATATAAGGGCTATTTTTACGCTCTTTAGGAAACACTTCTGCTAGTTCTCTTCCGAATGCTTCATCATCAACCCCTAATTTCTTTAATCCTCTGATCCAAGCTTCTTTTTGATAGCCTGGAACAATCTCTTTCATTTTTTGAAATTCTTCCCCTTCATCGTCAAAGACACCCCAAAGTCCTTCAAAAGGATTAATTCCGATGTTTTGAGTATGTGGAAATGTTTCATATGTAGCATACAAATCTCTTGCTTCCTGACGTACCGCATGCTCAAGTTCAACTGGATTGACTCCTGTTTTCTTTGTCGCATACTCACATGTTTTTTGAAATGCCATTGAAATACTCTTGGCATCCCAAATCAGTGTATCATCTAGATCAAAAATCAGTGTTTTAATCATTTTGACATCCCCTTTCCCATTGCAATGATTGTGTTATATCCCATTCTTATTATACACATTACTCAAGTAATTTGTTAGTACGTTACAGAGGACGATGGACTATACGAAGAATATCATCAAAATATGCATATTTTTCTGAGAGTAAGGGAACCTACTATATAGGAGGTGAGCTGGAATTGGCACAACATTATTTTATAGGCATCTCTACTGCTCATCCAGTCGAAGAAATAGCCCAGCAATTTCGTGCTGAATATCAATTGATAGAGAAATACAAAGTGATTCCACACGCAAAAGATCTGCATCTAACTATGCGCTATATCGGTGAGCTCGATGAAACCAAACTCCCATGGCTGAAATCTTGTCTACAGAAAATCGCTCAATCGAATAAAGGATTCACAGTGTACGTAAAAGGCATGTCTTTCTTCGGTTCTGCAAGTGGACCACGTGTCGTTTTTCTTGCAGTTCAGCCTTTGAGTATATTAAGCGAATTACAAAGACAAATCGCCAGACGGGTTGAAAATATTCTGGAGTTGGAAAAAGATATACGCTTTGTTCCGCATATCACAATAGCTAAAAAAAGAAAAACGACGGATAAGCTGCAATTAGAAAAAAAGATGATTGAACCTGTGCCTATTACAATAGAAGGTTTTTCTTTATTCAAGATTCATCCGAATGAAAGTCCCTCATATGAAACAATTGCTTATTTTCCATTTAAAAAGAGTTGATTGCATAATTTGCAATCAACTCTTTTCTGTTTATTAAACTTTAAACCGTGACATATCATGTTGAAGTTGTTCTGCAAGTTGAGCCAACGATTGTGAGCTCGAAGTGATTTCCTCATTAGCAGCCAACTGTTCTTCTGTTGCAGCACTAGTAGACTGAGCTTCTGCAGCTGCTTGAACAGCCAATTCTTCCACTTGTTTGGCTCCTTCTGTCACTTCATCGGTCATCGCACGAATTTCTTCAATTGCTGCAGATACCGTTGATACCTTTTCACTGACGTCTGAAGTAGCATGCTCGATATCCATGAAGATAGAATTTGTTTTTTCTGTGGATATTAGGCCTTCGGCAACACGCTTTCTGCCTTCCTCCGTGCTCGTTACTACCGTTTCTACATCGTGAATGATTGTATCAATCATTCGGCCAATTTCTTGAGTAGATTGCTTGGACTGCTCCGCCAAATTCCGTACTTCCTCGGCTACCACAGCAAAACCTTTACCATGTTCTCCAGCACGCGCAGCTTCAATCGCCGCGTTCAGTGCAAGTAAATTAGTTTGTTCAGCAATCGCTGCGATCATCGAAGTGACACCTCGAATACTTTCGGTGTGCTTAGACATTTTATTAATAGTCGTCATAGAGTCCCCAATGTTTTGACTAATATTCGTCATCTGATTGGTTGTTTCCCCCATAAGTGCAGAACCTTCCTTAACCAATCGCGCCACATCTTCAGAAGAATTCAGCATTTCTTCGTTATCTTGTGTAATGACATCAATTGCAGTTACCATTTCACCCATTGAAACGGTAGATTGATTGACAATGTTTGCCTGCGTCTCACTTGTTTGCAAATTCTTTTCTGAAATTTCCGCTACCATTTCAGACGCTGCCAAACTTTCTTCAGCACTAGCGGATAATTCTTCTGACTGTGCTGCTAATTGCAAAGCTGAACTTTTCGCACGATCGATGATCCCACGTAAATCAGTAACCATTACATTCAGCGCAATAGACATATCACCGATTTCATCATTGTTTTTTATCTTCACTTCATCTATCGCAAAGTTTCCAGCCGATACTTCAGTAAGCGCTAATGTCATTCGCCCAACAGGAACGCTAATCAAACGACTGATCACAATCGTGATGACTATACTACCAATGATACCGAATATAATTAAGAATCCCGACAATAAAGATGCACTTTTTGTATAGCTTGCTACATCTTTTTCTAAGTCTAGTTGCATTTGTCTTTGATATTCAGTTATTAGATTGATATTATCCGAAATCGTCTCTTGATAACCAGCCCCGTTTGTTCCTACTGCAAGTGCTTGTTCATCATTCCCCGCACGTTTCTCTTCTATAATAGATAGAAGGACTTTATCGTATTCAGTACTCGCTTCTTTAATAGATGATAAAGCTTCCTGCATAGAGTTGTTTGTTATAATTCTCCCCAGTTCAGTTAAGCGTTCTTCTATACGTAATTGAGTTTCTTCCAATTCTTTTATGTAAGATTCAGAACCGTATAACATGTATCCTCTTATATTCTTAGCTAAATTATTTTGATCACTTTGCTGCTGCTCTAATAAAATCACTTTATGCATCCGATCATTAATTAAAAACGAATACTTTTCATTAACGCTTTTTAGCGACAAGAATCCGATAACTCCTATAATAATCATGATGATAACCACACTCATAAAACCAAACCACAGCTTTTTCCCCACTGTAAACTTCATGTTTTCCATTCTCCTCTATTAAATTGTCAGTACAAATCCAAACTTTATATCCAGTTATAATTATAACTCAATATAGTTATTTTCGTATAGACTTTACCAAAATATACTTAAAAACATAACCTTTGACATGTTATTTAATTATATCTGATAATACCTCACCATTATTAGGCATTAAGTTTTCTGAGACTGATAAACGAACATACATATCGTGACTTTATGCTATTAATATACTGAAACAAAAAATGGGAAAACGTAGAATTCTTCAGCAATAGATGTCGCTAAACGGAACGTAAATACTCTAACGTTTCTCCATCATACGACACGAACTTTTTTCTTTCGTCAGAATGGTAATTATTTTGTTTTTCTAGTATACTAGAATTTCATGACTCTTGAGAGAAGTACTCAAGGTAATCTATCATTTCTACATACATTTACAAAAAAACACAAAATTAAAAGCAGTATTAGACTGAAGTAGTTAGGACGTGTTACTCGTGTCGACAGAACTTTTTATCACAACGGACTTTCAACGCCGATGGGTCAATGAATTGACTGAGGCAGGTCCGTTTTTCAGTAGCTTTTCAGAACGATCTGATCAGCTCTCAAAATTTCCAAAAGAGAATATAGAAAAACTTGTGGAAATGGGCTATACGACGCTTACCCTACCTAGAGAATTCGGAGGCGCGGGTAGCACAGTGACGGACATGGTTCTTTTCCAAGAGACCATAGCTCGCTTCGATAGTGCTACCGCTCTCGCAATTGGCTGGCATCAAGGAGTTGTTGGTGAGCTGTACGAGAGCCGTAAATGGACGGAAGAACAACTGGCACAGTTTAGTGAAGCGATTCAACAAGGTGCGCTTGTTAATCGCTCCGTTACAGAAGCACAAACTGGTAGTCCAACTCGTGGCGGCCGTCCACAAACAACCGCAGTACGCACTGTAAATGGCTGGGTGATTTCAGGAGAAAAGACGTTTACAACTATGGCGCCTGCCCTTACTCATATCCTTGTATCTGTTTGGATTGAAGAAAAACAGAAAACAGGCTTCTTTTTGTTGCCAAGTGAAACGGCTGGTCTTTCCATTAAAGATACTTGGCATATGATTTCAATGCGCGGTACAGAAAGCCAGACGCTTGTGCTAGATCATGTCCAAGCAACAAACGAACAGTTAGTAGAAGTGAATGAAGCGCCACGCGCTAATAACCAGAATGGCTGGCTTTTACATATTCCTGCATGTTATATGGGAATTGCCCAGGCGGCTCGTGATTATGCAGTGCACTTTGCGGCTACTTATCAGCCAAACAGCCTCAATGAACCTATCGCTTCCCTTTTCAATATTCAAACGCAAATCGGAAAGATGGATTTAGAGCTAATTAAGGCACGCCACTTACTTTACGATATAGCAGGTATTTACGACGATTCTGCGCGTCGGGTTCACTTACAAAATGAGCTTGGAGTAGCGAAATCGATTGTGACAAACAGTGCAATTGAAATTGTTAATTTAGCAATGCGTATTGTAGGTGCAAAGAGTTTGGAATTATCGAACCCTCTTCAGAGACATTATCGCGATGTACGGGCTGGTCTTCACAATCCACCGATGGATGATATGACGATTACAAAACTTGCACAAGCAGCAATAAGTGGACAACAATGATTAAACGTCTACTCGTGAGCGGTTACAAAGCCCATGAACTAGGAATTTTCAATGAAGACCATCAAGGTATACCTATCATCAAAAAAGCATTGACGGATCAATTATTGGCACTTCTAGATCAAGGGCTTGAATGGGTTATAGTCAGTGGACAGCTCGGTGTTGAAACGTGGATTATTGAATGTGTGTGGGAATTGCAGGAAGACTATCCTCAATTACAATACGCGGTTATTACCCCATTTCTTGATCAGCAATCGAAATGGAATGAACTTAAACAAGAAACATACGAGCAGATCATAGCACTAGCCGATTATTCTGTAAGTCTGACGAATAAACCTTATGAAGCACCTTGGCAATTTGTCGAGAAGAATAAGTTTTTACTTCGAAATTCAGATGCTTTGTTACTTCTATATGATGAAGAAAACGAAGGTTCACCAAAGTTCCTGAAAAAAATGGCGGTACAGCTAGCCGAGACAACCAACTATGAGTTATTATCTATAACCGCTGATGATCTACAACTTATCGCGGAAGATTTACAACGAGAACAATGGGAATAAGAAAAAGCGAAATGCCGAAAACAGGCATTCCGCTTTTTTTATTTGGATTTACTTAATTACTTTTAAAACTTGCTTAAATTCATCTGTCCCTGCCTCACCAAGTAACTCATATAAAGCGGTTTCTACAGAAGTTCCAGACACTCCTAGATGCTTCATCTTTTGCAAACCAATCATTTTATTTGCTTCCGTTCTGGAGGTCACAGCATCTACTACTACTTCCACTTCATAGCCCTGCTTCACAAGATCAGCTGCTGTCATATAGACGCATATATGCGTTTCTATTCCCGCAATTAATACTTGCTTTCTTCCCAGCTTCCGCAGTTGGTTGACAAATTCTTCATTGCCCATTGCGCTGAATGTCATTTTGGCAATCGGTCGCTGACCTTCAAGCAAGTTCGATAACGATTCAGTAGTCGGCCCTAAACCATCAGGGTATTGTTCTAGCCATAGAATGGGAACATCGAGTACTTGTAATCCTTTAATCAATTTTTCCAGGTTATCATGCAATTCCTTACTTTCATTGACGATTTGTGCGAGCTTTCCTTGAACATCTACTAGTACGAAAACTGTTTGATTTGTTTGCAACATGTTTTATTCATCCCCTTTTCAACATTCCTGCTAGTATAGCATGTTTACAGATTTATTAGAAAACATCCATCTCTGTTTAGTTACGTAAAAAACCGACTCTCTTTCGTTAGTGAAAGAGAGTCGGTTTGGAATGGTTATTAGTTTTGTACTGTCGCTTTTTGTTTTGCTTTTGCTTTAGCTTCAATACGTCGAGCATGCAAGATTGGCTCCGTATATCCACTCGGCTGTTCTGCCCCTTTAAAGATCAGGTCAGATGCCGCCTGGAACGCGATGGAATCATCGTAGTTCGGTGCCATCGGTTGATACAATTCATCATCCGAGTTTTGCTGATCTACTACTTTTGCCATCCGCTCCAAAGTTTCCTTTACTTGTTCTTTCGTACAAACGCCATGACGTAACCAGTTTGCAATGTGCTGACTCGAAATACGTAATGTTGCACGGTCTTCCATTAATCCGACATCATTGATATCAGGAACTGTTGAACACCCTACTCCTTGGTCGATCCAGCGAACTACATAACCTAGGATTCCTTGTGCGTTGTTATCTAGTTCCGATTGTACTTCTTCAATAGACCAGTCCGCATTAGGTGCCAATGGAATATCAAGGATACCATCGCGGTAATCGATTGAACTGTCGATTCCAGCTTGCACTTCTTTAACATTTACTTCATGGTAATGCAATGCATGCAAAATGGCTGCTGTTGGTGACGGAACCCATGCAGTGCTCGCTCCCGCTTTTGGATGAGCAATTTTCTGTTCAAGCATTGCGGCCATTAAGTCCGGCATAGCCCACATTCCTTTACCAATTTGCGCGTGTCCAGGTAGACCCGCTCCAATTCCGACTGCAACGTTTGCAGATTCATAAGAAGATAGCCATTTAGATGTCTTCATATCCGCTTTACGAATGACTGGACCTGCTTCCATAGATGTATGAATTTCGTCACCTGTACGGTCAAGGAATCCAGTATTGATAAATGCAATACGCTCTTTCACTTCATTAATTGCAGATTTCAGATTCAATGACATTCTGCGCTCTTCATCCATAACCCCAATTTTAATCGTATTGCGCTCAACACCTAGTAGATCTTCAATACGATCAAATAGTTTGTTTGCAAATGCCGCCTCAGCCGGACTATGCATTTTCGGTTTTACGATGTAAATAGAATTGTGAAGCGAGTTTTTAAACTCTGCGTTTTCTTTAAAGTTATGCGTAGCAATCAAAGACGTAAGAACACCGTCCAAGATGCCTTCAGGTACTTCATTGCCATTTTCGTCGAGGATCGCATTGTTAGTCATTAAGTGACCTACGTTACGTACGAACATCAATGAACGACCACGCAGTGTCAACTGCTTGCCATCACCACCAGTATACGTACGATCGGCATTTAGTTTTCTTGTAACTGTTTTACTACCACGCTTGAATGTAGATTCCAAGTCACCCTTCATTAGACCAAGCCAGTTACGGTATACGCCAACTTTATCTTCGGCATCCACTGCAGCAATCGAGTCTTCACAATCCATCAATGTAGAAAGTGCCGCTTCAAGTACTAGATCTTTCACACCCGCTTTATCACTTTTCCCGATTGGATTATTCTTGTCGATTACGATTTCGATATGCAATCCATTATTCACTAACAATACAGCAGTCGGCGCGTCTTCTTTGCCATTATATCCAACAAACTTGGACTCATCTTGCAATAGAACCGTGTTACCGCTTTCAAGCGTCACTTGAAGTTTACCTTCTACAATTTTATAAGCCGTTACCTCTGCATGAGAACCCTCAGCTAAAGGTGCTGCTTGGTCTAATAATTTTTTCGCAAAATCAATAACCTTTTGTCCACGAATCGGATTGTATTGAACGCCAGCTTCAGCACCCGCATCATCACTAATTACATCCGATCCGTAAAGTGCATCGTATAGACTTCCCCACCTAGCATTCGCTGCATTTAATGCATACCGGGCGTTATCAATTGGAACTACCAATTGTGAGCCTGCTTGGTTTGCGACTTCATTGTCAACGTTAGCTGTTGTCACTTTAAAGTCTTCAGGAACTGGCTCTAAATAGCCAATCTCTTGTAAAAACTCTTTATATTTAGCGAAATCAATTTCGCCTTTATTATTTTGGTGCCATTCGCTAATAGTCTTTTGCAATTCATCACGTTTTTCTAATAGCGCTTTGTTTTCAGGAGCAAGTTCATGAATGAGCGAATCAAAGTTTGCCCAAAATTGATCTTTTTGGATTTCTAAGCCCGGTAGAACATCTTCGTTTACGAAGTTATACAGTTCTGTTGCGACTTGCAGTTTACCTACTTTTTCATAATTTGTCATGGAAAAAAGCCACCCCTTAATATTTTTTGCGCTACTCTGTTGTATAACATGTAGCGATGAACACTATTTATCATCGATTATTCAGCAATACCCCATAGCCTGCTAATTACAAAACAGCACATAAAAGATGATTATTTTCTTCATTTGAAGACGTGTTAGTACATATCATACCTAAAGTCTAGTTAACTTTCAACTGAATTGTGAAAATTTTCACATCTCGATTAAGTAGATGTGATTGTAATCATCTACAACAGTTATATAACAGTTTATGTAGAGAAGTCTTCACTCCTCTCGCACCTATCTTTCTACTTTAATAATTGTTCTATAGGTAGTAATCATTAAATATAGATAGCAAGTTGACACCTGTTTTTCCATATGATAGCTTTAGAGACAATCATCTGAATTGAATAGTTTGAAAAATAGGTGAAATGAAAAATTTTTCATTTCCTAATAGGGAATCCTTTCTTGGAGCGGTCCCGCCACTGTGAAGACGCCCAGCGTCCAGCCAGATACCTGCCTATTTTTCACAACGCTTAATCCTACGGTGAATAGGGAAGTGTTAGACACACGCAGTCTATAAATACGTGCTTTTTTATGCATGTGTTTTATACATACGCGACCTTCTAACATTTCCCCGAGAAATGTTTTTTTATTACAAAAATTTCAAGGGGGAATAATCAATGGTTAAAAGTAGTATCGCAGGCTATCCTGTTATAGGTGAAAATCGTGAATGGAAACGTGCACTCGAGGCATTTTGGTCGAACAAGATCTCACAAGACGAGCTTCTTCAAACAACGAAAGAAATTCGATTGGCCAACTTAAAAAAGCAGCAAGAGGCAGGCGTGGACTTAATTGCCGTGGGTGATTTCACATTGTATGATCGCGTACTAGATACATCTGCAATGTTCGGCATCATACCTTCACGCTATAACTGGAAAGGCGGACAAGTTTCCACTTCCACATACTTCTCAATGGCTCGCGGCAATGACGAGGCAGTTGCCTCTGAAATGACCAAGTGGTTCAATACGAACTATCACTATATCGTACCCGAATACGAGGGTCAGCGTTTTGAGTTGACGGAGAACAAGCCACTTGCTGCCTATCGTGAAGCAAAGAACGAACTAGGCATTGAAGGGAAACCCGTTCTTTTAGGGCCTTATACATTATTAAAATTATCTAAAGGATACGCAGAAAAAGACGTACCATCCATCATCTTGCAATTGATTCCACTTTATCAAAAAGTTTTACAGGAACTACAGGATGAAGGTGTGCAGTGGGTCCAAATCGATGAGCCTATTCTATCTACCTCCATTTGCTCAGATGAAATGAAAGCTGTCACTGAAATATATTCACAGTTGACGAAAAATCTCGATGGACTGAATATTCTTTTGCAGACTTACTTTGATTCAGTAGAACATTATGTAGAGACTATCGCATTGCCAGTTGCAGGAATTGGACTTGATTTCGTCCACGGAGGCGAGAAAAACTTAAAGAACTTGGCGCAATACGGTTTCCCTAAAAACAAAGTGCTTGCAGCCGGAATTGTAGACGGACGCAACGTATGGCGATCAGATTTGGAGGAAAAACTAGTATTATCTGAAACAATCCAGAAGCACGTTTCAGCTGACAACTTGTGGATTCAACCATCTTGCAGTCTGCTTCACTCACCTGTTACGACTCGTTCTGAACAGAAGCTTGATGCAACGATCTTGAATGCTTTAGCATTTGCTGATGAGAAAATTGAAGAAATCAAAACGATTCAAACGTCTTTACTACACGGAAGGGAAAAAGTCGCTACGGAATTCAAAAAAAGCGAAGAAGCATTGAACGCATTTAATGCGCTCCCTGCTCGTAACAATAAAGAAGTGCGTGAAGCAACGTCCGGAAGTTTACTTTCCGAAAGTAAACGAAGTTCACTATTTGCGGAACGTAAAGTGAAGCAGCAGGAAAAATTCCAATTGCCACTGCTTCCTACTACTACAATAGGTAGTTTCCCACAAACTCCGGAAGTACGCGCTACACGTAATAAATGGAGAAAAGATGAAATTACAGATCAGCAGTACAAAGACTTCGTACATGCCGAAATTAAAGAATGGATTGATATTCAAGAAGACTTAGGGCTAGATGTATTAGTTCATGGTGAGTTCGAACGGACGGACATGGTTGAATACTTCGGAGAAAAGCTAGACGGCTTTGTCTTCACTGAAAAAGCTTGGGTTCAGTCCTACGGTTCACGTTGTGTGAAGCCACCAATCATCTTCGGAGACGTTGCATTCATTAAACCGATGACAGTCGAAGAATCCGTTTATGCAAAATCACTCACAGATCACGAAGTAAAAGGAATGCTTACAGGTCCTGTAACCATTTTAAATTGGTCATTCGTTCGTGATGATTTGTCAAGAGAAGAAGTGACAAACCAAATTGCACTTGCTTTACGCAAGGAAGTCGAAGCGCTTGAAGCGGCAGGTATTCATATGATTCAAGTAGATGAGCCAGCACTTCGTGAAGGTCTTCCGTTGAAAAAAGCTGAATGGAAACACTATTTAGATTGGGCAGTCAATGCATTCCGCGTGTCTACTGCATCCGTAAAAGATACGACGCAAATCCACACGCATATGTGCTATTGTGATTTCAACGATTTTATTGAGGCAATCAGCGCACTTGATGCAGATGTCATCTCAATTGAAACTTCACGTAGTCACGGTGACTTGGTTGAAGCTTTCAATGAGTATCACTACGACAAAGGAATCGGCTTAGGCGTCTACGACATCCATAGTCCACGCGTCCCAGCCGTTGAAGAGATGACGGAGATTATCAACAAAGGCCTTGAAGTTCTCGAGCCCAACCAGTTCTGGATTAATCCCGATTGTGGTTTGAAGACAAGAAAGCGCGAAGAAACGATTGCTGCATTAAAGAACATGGTCGTCGCTACTGTACAGGCACGTGAAAAGTTAGGCGTAGTTGCGGTTAAATAATGAATTTAGAACTGTCTAAGAAACTATATTCGTTTCTTAGACAGTTTTTTTCTTTGAAAGTTTTTATTAGAGTAGCTGACGCTGGTGTTCGTGAGGGGATTTGCGCTTCGGAAGGACGTATTTCCGGAGGGTGGGCGGTGAACCACCTCTAGTGCAAAGATGTGCTCCTAACGCTTCACTTTTACTCGCAAAAGCCGTAGTTCGCTATGGCTCTCGCACCAATCTCTTGCAATGCGAGTAAGCGATACTCTTTGTAGTGCATTAAGGTTATGGTTATGGTTATGGTTATGGTTATGGTTATGGTTATGGTTGTGATTAATGTTGAGCTTTCAAGGCTATGAGCGGTTATCAAGGTTCTATGATCACTTAGATGAATCTATGAGCACTCGTGGCGTCTGATAGAGCGGATTCTGCGTGCTATAGAGCGCAAAATGTGTTCTATGAGCGCTCAAACGGATTCTATGAGCGAAAGCTGGATGCCGAAGCTTCCATCCCCTTGCGCTCACTAAGTAACTAACTATCCATAAACTCTTGCTCTTAAACATAACAACACAAAAAGGATGCCCCATGAAGTAAGTAACTTCAGGAACATCCTTTTTTTCTACTCACTAATCAGTCAAACTGCTTCGTGAGGTTCGCCATCTCAATAGCAGACACCGCTGCGTCCCAACCTTTGTTGCCTGCCTTAGTCCCCGCACGCTCGATCGATTGCTCAATCGTATCCGTCGTTAGCACACCAAAGATCACCGGGATTCCAGATTGCATACCCGCTTGAGATACACCCTTTGCCACTTCATTACAAACAAAGTCAAAGTGAGGTGTCGCGCCGCGGATTACTGTACCGAGCGTAATGACTGCATCATACTTTTTAGAATCCGCCATCTTCTTCGCAATCAGCGAAATTTCAAATGCTCCTGGTACCCACGCTACGTCTACGTCCGCTTCATCTACACCATGTCGTTTGAATGCGTCTTGTGCACCGGATAGTAACTTCCCAGTGATGAACTCATTGAATCGACCTACAACAATTCCTACTTTTAAGCCTGTACCTACTAAATGCCCTTCGAATATATTACCCAATTTTATCTCTCCTTATAAAGTTAATAAATGACCTAGTTTTTCCGCTTTTGTGTGTAAGTATTTTTCGTTCGCTTCATTAAATGGTAGCTGAATTGGAACACGTTCGACCACTTCCAACTCATATCCTTTTAAACCGGCAATTTTCTTCGGATTATTCGTCAACAGACGCATTTCTCGAATGCCTAGTTCCCGCAGTATTTGCGCACCGATTCCGTAGTCGCGCAAATCCGCCGCAAATCCAAGCTTTTCATTCGCTTCCACTGTGTCAAAACCTTGTTCTTGCAGTTCATAGGCTTTCAGTTTATTGATCAAACCTATACCTCTGCCTTCTTGGCGCATATAAAGCAATACACCCCGTCCTTCTTCTTCAATCTGAGTAAGCGCCGCGTGAAGTTGCGGACCGCAGTCACAGCGACAAGAACCAAAAACGTCGCCTGTTAAACATTCCGAATGGACTCTTACCAAAAACGGTTCTTCTGTCGTGACGTCCCCTTTTACCAACGCCACATGTTCTTTACCTGTCATAGTTTCAGTATAGCCAACCATGCGGAACTCTCCGTAATCTGTAGGCAACTTAATTTCCGCTTCACGAATCACTAATTGCTCTCGTTGTAGACGGTAATGAATTAGATCTTGAATCGTAATTAATTTCAAATTCAGTTCTTCGGCCATCTGACGTAATTCAGGCACACGCGCCATTGTTCCGTCTTCACTCATGATTTCGCAAATCACACCTGCTGAAGCACTCCCTGCTAATCTTGCCAAATCCACAGCAGCTTCAGTATGTCCAGTCCGTTCAAGCACGCCTCCCGACTTCGCTATAAGGGGGAATACATGCCCTGGGCGTTTGAATTCACTTGAAGTTGCAGTGGACTCCATCATTTTAACGATTGTATCAGCTCGTTCAAATGCGCTAATACCCGTATGTGTAGATTGATGGTCGACACTGATTGTAAATGCCGTGCCATGGGAATCTGTATTATGATCGGTCATCATGGATAAATCCAGTTGCGTAGCTTTCTGTTCCGTAATCGGCACACAAATCAAGCCGCGACCTTTCGTTGCCATGAAATTGATAATTTCCGGTGTGACTTGATCAGCCAGCGCAACGAAGTCCCCTTCATTTTCTCGGTCTTCATCATCCACTACGATGACAACTTTTCCTTGACGTAAGTCTTCTAATGCTTCTTCGATTGTATGAAACATCCTCATTCACTCCTTCACATAAATCCGTGTTGTTGTAAAAAGTCTTTCGATAACGTTTGACCATTGTCTTGTCTTTTCTGCAGCATGTTCTCGACATATTTAGCGAGCATATCGCATTCAAAATTGACCATCTCACCTATATTCTTTTTTGCAATGACTGTCATTTCTTGTGAATGCGGGATTAAAGAAATTGTAATATCTGTATCTTTCACTTCAAAGATTGTCAACGATGTCCCATCCAATGCAATAGAGCCTTTATGTACTAAATATTGGCCATATCCTTCTGGTAGTGATAAGCGGATATATAATGCATTATCAACTGTTCGCTTGTCACGAATAGTCGCTACACCATCTACATGTCCCGTAACAAAATGTCCGCCAAGCCTGCCGTTCGCAGCAAGGGCACGTTCTAGATTCACCGTGCTTCCTGATGTCAATTGTCGTAAAGAAGTTGAGGTTATGGTTTCAGGCATAACGTCTGCTGCGAATTGATTTTTCGTAAAGCTTTTGACTGTCAAGCAAACACCGTTCACCGCAATGCTGTCGCCGATACTTACATCGGTCAATACAACAGATGCAGCTATCGTCAATGTCATGGACTGAGCACCTGGTTGTATATGTTTAACCGAGCCGATCTCTTCGATTATTCCTGTAAACATCGCTTAATCACTCTCTTTCGGTACCGCAATGATTTTTATGTCAGGTCCAATCATTTCTACACTTTCAAATGCAAATGGAAACGCATCATCCATCAATTGTGGGTCAAGTCCACCAATCGGTGTCAGAGAACCTGTTCCACCCAGTAATTTTGGGGCTACATAACAAATGACTTTCTGCACCACACGCGCTTTGACGAATGACGCATTAATGGCCGCGCCACCTTCTACTAGTAACGTCATAACTCCACGTTTTCCTAATTCTAGTAGAATGTCTTCTACAATCAACTGGGGTTTCTGCATGCGAATGATCTGAACATGCGGCTTCCTAAGTAACTTTTCATGCGATAGTTCTGCATATTTTCCACAAAAGATCCATGTCGGTGCTTCTGTGTTTTGAATCACTTGACTAAACTCTGGTGTTCGTAAAGATGTATCTAAAATGACTCGAATAGGATGTTTTCCACCTAGGGGCAGTCTGGTGGTGAGAAGAGGATTATCATGAAGAAGCGTTTGAACGCCTACTAAAATTGCATCTTGCGTATGGCGAAGTTGATGGACATCGAGTCGCGCTTGCTCACTCGTCACCCATTTACTATCTCCTGTTGAAGTTGCAATTTTACCGTCTATCGTCATAGCTGTTTTCATTGTCACATGAGGTGTTTTATTTTTAATAAAATGAAAAAATGATTCATATAGTTTTTTAGCGCGTTCATTGTAGAGACCTTCAGTTACTTCTACTCCCGCTTCAAGTAGTTTCGCTATACCATTACCTGCTACAAGCGGATTGGGATCCGTTGTGGCGATATAGACATGCTTGATACCTGCTTGAATAACAGCATTTGCACAAGGAGAAGTTTTACCAGTGTGTGAACAAGGTTCAAGTGTTACATACAAATCGGCACCTGTTGCTCTTGCTCCTGCCATGTCTAGCGCTACACGTTCCGCATGGCGCTCCCCCGCTTCTAAATGCGCACCCATCCCTATGATTCTGCCGTCTTTTACTAAGACCGCACCTACTGGTGGATTGGGAGAGGTTTGACCTGCTACGTTCTCTGCGAGTTGTAAGGCCATTTCCATATACTCCTGATTCACTCTGCAACACTCCAACTTACGGTATTCCTCTAGTGACAATTCTACATACAAAAAGCCCCGCAATATTTTATGCGGGGCTTGTAACCATAACAAAATAAACGTTATACGCAGCAATGAAAAAATCATTACATGTAGTATATACGTACTGTTCCTTCTCTCATCCAGACTTTAACTGTCGGCTTTGGAGTTTCACCAAATCCACCTTCTGCTTTATATAAAGCATCCGGGTCACGGACTAAGAGCTTGTTAGCTCATCACCGTCGGTAGGGAATTACGCCCTGCCCCGAAGGAAACATATTCGATTAATTAAGAGTCTAGCATACATATTCCGAAATTGACAATACTGAATATTTATTCAGCCGTAAATACCCACTTATCTACCGTGAATCTTTCAATCGCATCCATATTAGGCGAATAGCCGATTCCATCGTCAGTCGGAACCGTGATGTAGCCATTCTCGGCAACTACTTCAGGCGAAATAATATCTTGTTCCCAGTAACGTGAAGATCCTGCTGTATCGCCAGGTAAAGTGAAGTTCGGTAGGGTGGTCAATGCTACATTTTGTGCACGTCCAATACCCGATTCCAACATGCCGCCACACCAAACATCAATTCCTTTTTCTGCACAATAATCATGGATTTTCTTCGCTTCCGTCAGTCCACCCACTCTACCGACTTTCACATTAATAATTTTGCAACTACCGATCTCGATCGCTTTCCGAGTATCTTCAAGTGAATGAATACTTTCGTCAAGACAGATCGGAGTCTTAATTTGTTTTTGCAGCGTTGCGTGATCAATAATATCATCTGATGCGAGCGGTTGCTCTATCATCATTAAATTGAACTGATCCAATTCCTTTAACAACTCTACATCATCTAACGTATAAGCGGAGTTTGCATCTGCCATCAAAGGGACATCCGGATACACTTCACGGATAGCTTTGAGGACTTCTATGTCTTTTCCAGGTTTGATCTTTACTTTAATACGCTTATATCCTTCATCGATGAAGTTTTTGATAGTCGCTAATAAATCCTCTACATTATCTTCAATGCCAACACTGATTCCTACTTCGATACGCTCGCGCTTTCCACCGAGCGCAGCGGCTAACGTCATATGATGACGCTTGGCATACGCATCCCAAATAGCTCCTTCAATTGTTGCTTTAGCCATATTATTTTTACGTATATGTCCGAATAAACCCGTTACTTCATCGGGATGTTCAATAGACTTACCTAGAACGGCAGGTATTAAGAAGTCACGGAGCATATGAATCGTTGTTTCCGTCGTCTCTTCACTATACCAAGGGGCTGTGAATGCGACAGACTCCCCCCATCCTTCGTTTCCGTCATCGTCCGTTACAGTTGCTAGTAGGAAATCTTTCTGCTGCATCGTTCCAAAACTCGTTGTAAATGGATGTTTCATCATCATATTTATTCTGCGTAATGTAACCGAATTAATTCTCATTAGATAAGCTCCTTTGATTAGGCAACGGTATGATAGAACGCTTGCAGAATCGATAATATGCCACCGTGTCTTCGGTTATACATACATCAATCAAAGCAAACCCTCCCTCACACAGTTGTCGAAATATGGTTCTCGTCTTCATTCGCCATTCATAGGCTAGTTCTGGTTTTTTCTGCTTTATCAATTGTATATTCTTTGGCACAGGCACTTCCATTGCTTCTGCCAGTAGCCATTTATTTGTATCAGGCATGCGTAAGATAGGAAATGAATCGCTGTCTACACTAGTCTCAAAAGGGCGACTGTATTGTAGATTGGGCTGCCATTTATTCATGACACGCGCACTATCAATCCACCAAGCTACTTGGAAGCGGTCAGTTGGTAAACCTTTGTTCAGCCCATCATCCATTTTGCCATAACAATCCACTATATAGTCATAGCACACTCCAAATAGCTTGGAAGTATTCAGGTAGGCGTTGCGGCTTTCGAGAGGATCAAATGTCCAAACTATTAGCCTGTATCCCATTTCTCGTGCAAGTCGAAGTTGTTCGTCTTTCAACAGCTTTCCAATTCCCAGCATCTGAAATTCTTTGTCTACTGCCAGCATATGAGAGCATAGGTATACCTGTCCTTCTGTATAACCTGTAAAACTGTAGGAATAACCGACCATTTGCTCTTTTAGAAATGCCCCGACAATTAACCCGCCATTTTTGACAGCAGTCATTGTTTGATGGACAGGGATAGGCTCCATTCCCCAGATTTTCTTCTCGAGTTTTTGCATCGCATACAGGTCTTTAAGTTCGGTCACTTTTCTAACTTTAATATCCAGGGTCATGACATCACCTTCTACTTTTTTGATTGAAACGTTAATTCTAAAGCAGTCGTTAAGATTTCAACTCCTGTTGCTAACGCGTCTTGATTGAATGTCATATGCGGATGGTGAAGTCCTGGTGTTAAGCCACATCCTAAACCGAGCATAGTGCTTTTGACAGTAGGACGCTGTACAGAATAAAAGTGGAAGTCTTCTCCGCCTGGTGTGACAACAGTACGAGTAGCTTTGTCTTCTCCCACTACACTGACAATTGCTTGGTACATCAATTCTTCCGCTTCAGCATCCACTTCCGCAGCTACCATTTCCGCCATTACATCATAATCAATAACTACATCATATTGCGCAGCAACTGCTGAAATGACACGTTCAACATGCTGATATAACTCATCCATTACTTTATTCTCTTGTGCACGCAAGTCTAAACTGAACTTCGCATTGCCTGGAATAATGTTCGCGGATTCTCCTCCAGCCTGGAACATCGTCATTTTCGCCGTGTGAGAAATAATCGGATTACAATGAATGGACTGCAATCCACTGACTAGTGAAGCACCTACTTCAATCGCATTTTTCCCTTGGTGAGGACGCGCGCCATGCGCTTCAGTTCCTTTTATTATACCACTTACCATCTTTGCCGCCCCATGACGTAAAGAGGCCGTGGAGCAACCGTCATCCATTTCATCCGCAGCACGCACATGAACGCCAAACAAGTACTCAATGTCATCAATAATCCCCTGATCAATTACAGCTAATGCACCTTTCCCTTTTTCCTCTGCAGGTTGAAAAAACACTTTCAATGTGCCTTTTTCAGGAATTCCACGTTCTTTGGCCATTAGCAGTGCACCGATCCCCATCGTCATATGTCCGTCATGACCGCATGAGTGATTTGCTTGATATACGCCGTCTACTTCCTGCCATAGCGCATCTATATCCACACGTAATCCGACTACCGGCTTGCCTTCACCAATTGTGACAGACAAACCTGTCATCCCGTCAAACAAATTGACATTAAATCCTTCACGCTCAAGAAATTCTTTCAAATAACGTGTTGTTTCTGTTTCTTTCCAACTGACTTCCGGATGCTTATGTAAATGCGCAAACACTTCGTCTAATTTCGGTTTTAGCAACCGTACCTGCTCTTTCATTAAAGCGCCCCCTATAGCAAACTTCATCAAATTATTTAATAGTTAATGCTGACTTTTCAAACTTCTTAATAAGTCTAACATAAAAAAGACTCCCGCTTCACACTGTGAAGGGAAGTCTGTTCTGTATTTATTAAAACGTCCAAAGAATCATCATACCGAACAATAACGTCATGTAATTGACTGAGTATAAGAACATAAAGTTGGCCCATTTATAATCATCTTTTGCATAGAAACCGTAAATGCTAGCTGCAATATATCCAATGTTCATCAATGTAGCGATAACAAGGAAGGTAGTACCGAACATCGTTAAGAGGAACGGTAATGGCAGGAGACATAATACATAATAAAGCATTTGACGTTTTGTAAAAGCAAAGCCGTAAACAACAGGGAGCATCGCAACATTCGCTGCGCTATAGTCATTGTATTTCTTCATGGCGATCGCAAATGTATGTGGCATTTGCCAAATGAATAGTATCGCCACCAATACAATGGGTACAACATGATCCGCTGACATAATCGCTGCCCATCCAATAATAGGAGTAACAGCACCCGATACACTACCAATCACTGTATTCAATGTATATTTGCGTTTAGACCACATCGTATAGGGTATTACATAAGTAAACCATCCAATAAATGCATAAATTGCTGCTTCTAACGTAGTGAATATTAATAACAACATTCCAATTCCCGATAATATCAAACCGATATTCAACACAGTCTTCAAAGCGAAATTACCTGTCACAGTAGGAC
Organism: Sporosarcina sp. P26b; assembly: GCF_002743245.1. NCBI lineage: Bacteria > Bacillati > Bacillota > Bacilli > Caryophanales > Caryophanaceae > Sporosarcina > Sporosarcina sp. P26b. The sequence continues at coordinate 63,516 of NZ_PDYW01000001.1, read as the reverse complement.
GGTTTTTTGTTCTCTCCATCACTGTATCAATATCAGAATCAAACCAGTTGTTCATTACCAGTGCACCCGCAACGAGCAAAGTGCTACCTATCATGGTGAGTAGGAATACACCCCAGTTTTGCGCGAGTGACATGCCTGAAAAATACAACGCCAACCAAAACCCCACAAAAACCGGAAAGATATTCGCAATAAGGACAGGTCCTTTAACTAATGATTTAATATCCGAGAAGAAGGTAGACGCCGAGCGGCTTTGACTAGTACTCGAAACAATATGGGCTTCTTTCGTCATATGGATCCGTTCTCCTTTTACGTTACATTTCAATGATTTTTCCATTCGTACATATAACTATATCATTTTCTTAAAAGCAAAATCAAAAAAACAAGACAATTCCTCATAAACTGTTACAAAAATTTGTCCGCCGCTACTTAATAAGAGAAATGTCGATAAAAATCAACATTTTTTCACATTATTTTATAACGAATTATCTAATAGCAAATTCCCCTATTTTTCGACAGAACGCGAACCTATACCCCCTATAGGTTCTAACACTTGTTTACCTACCTGAATCAACCCTGTTTAATTTACCATTTTCATTATAAAATACGATTTAAATACACATATAAATTGTATGGCATCAACTGTTTTCTCAATATTTAAATTGATATTAATTTTATTATCCTGTAAACTTGCTTAATAGTATTGCGAAAAAACAATGATGATTTTTCCTTGATCTCTTTAACTGCCCATTTCTGTATCCTATGGCTGATTTTAAGAGATCCAAGTAAAAAACAGCATTTCGTAATGAAAAAATTATAAAGAGAAGGGATTTGATTTTTTGAGAAAGTTTATGTTGTTTTTCTCCATCTCCACATTATTGCTTTTAGCAGCCTGCGGTAATAGTGCGAGCAAAGATTCTATCAGTAAAATTCAACTGGCTGATGCTGGTTGGGATAGTATCCGCATCCATAATAGTATTGCACAAATTATTTTAGAGGACGGCTACGGATATGAGACAGAAGTAGTAAACGGCACGTCTAGTGCAACATTGCAAGCGCTACAACAAGGCGATTTGCAGGTTTATATGGAAGTTTGGTCTGATAACCTAGGTGAAGCATATACAAAGGCAGTCGACAGCGGTGATATTGAATCCGTTTCAACAAACTTCGACGATAATGACCAAGGTCTTTATGTACCGACTTATGTAATTAAAGGTGACAAGGAAAAAGGTATTGAAGCAGTAGCTCCAGATTTAAAAACTGTGAAAGATTTAGAAAAGTACCCTGAACTATTCCAAGATCCTGAAAACAAAGACAAAGGACGCATTATCGGTGCACCTTCAAGCTGGTTGGTAAGTAAACACTTGGATGAAAAGATCACTACGTATGGTTTGGATGAAAAATATACCTATCTATCTCCTGGTTCAGATTCTTCTATCGTAGCCGACTTGGCAAGCGCATATAAAAAAGGCGAGCCATGGGTTGGATATTACTGGTCCCCTACATGGGTGACTGCAACATACGACTTAACTCTTTTGGAAGACGAGCCATTTGACCAAGAAGCATGGGATAAAGATAAGTCTGGCGCATTCCCTCCGAATGATGTTTTCGTCAGCGTTCACAAAGACTTAAAAACACAAGCTCCTGAAGTAGTAGAGTTCTTAAGTCACTACGAAACAAGCAGTGCATTAACAGAAGAAGCATTGAAGTATATGGGTGACAATGAAGCAAGCCCAGAAGATACTGCAAAGTGGTTCATGAACGAACATGAAGATCTTTGGACTTCATGGGTACCTGAAGATGTAGCCGAGAAAGTAAAGGCTGCACTGTAAGTAATTATAGATTTAGGGGTGGACGCATTCCGCTCCACCTCTTTTTCGATTGTGTCCATATTAAAATTAGAGAAAGAGAGGGACAAGCTAGTACGTCCTAGCTTATTGCCTATGATGAATGAATTCCCAAACGTCAGAATACCTATAGGAGATTATGTAGAAAAGTTTATTGATTTTCTAGCGATGAACTTTGGATGGTTATTTGATTTCATTTTCACAATCGCCTCTACTACAATCCGAACTATTGAATCCGCTTTACTTGCCACGCCTTGGTGGGTCATCATGATTATAGTTTTCCTACTTGGCTGGTATTTAAACAACATATTAAACGGGCTAATGTTTGCCGCCTTTATCTTTTTAATTGGATCCTTCAACTTATGGGAGGATACGATGACAACAGTTGCGATTATACTTATATCTGTTGTATTGTCCCTCGCGATTGGTATTCCGGTCGGTATATTGATGGCGTTTAGTAAGACATTCTCCGTCATCATGCGTCCTATTTTGGATGCTATGCAGACCATGCCAACATTTGTGTACTTAATACCAGTAATATTCTTCTTCCCACTTGGGAATGTTCCCGCAATTATTGCGACAATCATTTATGCGTTACCACCTGTGATCCGTTTAACAGAACTCGGTATTCGAAACGTTGACTCTGAAGTGATTGAATCAGCAGAATCATTCGGATCTTCTCGAAATCAAATGTTAGTGAAAGTACAACTACCACAAGCTTTACCTACTATGATGGCAGGAATTAACCAAACTACGATGATGGCTTTGTCCATGGCTGTAGTAGGTTCGATGGTCGGTGCTCACGGATTGGGTGAACGCGTACTATTCTCGATTAACCAAATCAATATTTCATTAGGTTTTGAAGCCGGAATCAGTATCGTTTTCTTAGCAATTATTATTGACCGTTTAACAAACGGTGTGGCAGACCGCCTACAAAGTACAGGGAGGAGATCAGCATGACCGTTAAACTCAAAGTAGAGAATGTCACCAAGATCTTTGGTCCTCGCCCTAAGAAAGTCATTCCCATGATTGAAAAAGGAGCGTCCAAACGGGAGATCCTTGAAAAGACTGGACATACAGTAGGTGTCTATAACGCCAACATGGAAATCATGGAAGGTGAAACTTTCGTCATCATGGGCTTATCGGGAAGTGGTAAATCGACACTCATCCGTTGCTTCAATTTATTGAACAAGCCTACTTCAGGTGCAATCTATGTAGATGGTGAAAATATCGTCAAATACAATAAAGAGCAATTGAAGTTTTTCCGCCAGAAGAAAATCGCGATGGTCTTCCAGCACTTTGGTTTGTTTAGCCATAGAACGGTTATGGAAAACATTGAGTACGGTTTGGAGATTCGGGGTTTGTCGAAAAGCGAGCGTCGCGCTATTGCGCAAAAGCATATCGATACAGTCGGTCTAAAAGGGTACGAAAATCAATATCCTGATGAGTTATCAGGCGGTATGCGTCAGCGTGTAGGGATCGCCCGAGCTTTAACGAATGATCCAGACATTTTATTAATGGACGAACCGTTCAGTGCACTTGACCCACTTATTCGCAGAGAAATGCAACTGGAACTTTTGGATATTCAGACTCGTCTTCAAAAAACAATTATCTTCATCACGCATGATGTTAACGAAGCTTTCCGTATCGGTGACCGCGTGGCAGTTATGAAAGATGGAAATGTCGAACAAGTAGGTACACCAGAAGAGTTATTGGAGACACCGGCAAACGATTATATTATTGACTTCACTCGTGAAATTGACCGTTCCAAAGTGTTGCAAGCTGAGAATATCATGTCAAAACCATTAAGCGTCATGAACGGCAAAGATGGTTTACATGTTGCAATCAAAAACATGGAAGAGCACGGCATTTCAAGTGTCTTTATTACGAATCGTGAACGACAATTGCTTGGGTTAGTTACAATTGATGGCGCAATCGATGGTGTAAAGAACAAAAAGACCTTGGAAGAAGTTATGATAACGGATGTATTGACAGCTACTCCTGAGGAATATGTGCAAGATATTATTCCTCGTGTATTAGATTCTAAGTATCCACTCGTTGTTGTAGATGAAACGAACCGAATTGAAGGGATTATTTTACGGGTTCACGTACTTTCAAGCATTATCAGTAATACGATTCATGTTGATGACGAAGAAGTAGTGAATACACCTGTCGAAACAGTTGAGGTATTGAAATAACAAAAAGGAAGAATGGGCATCGTTGCTCACTCTTCCTTTTTTATTAATTTTTTCCGGAAACGCCTGCACTTTCAAAGGTCGCCATTTCATTGACCATCCGAACAGCCGATTGAATGATACTATATGCCACAGCAGCACCAGTACCTTCACCAAGCCGCATGGAGAGAGAAAGAATGGGTTCTTTTTCTAAATATTGAAATGCTCTTTGATGTCCCGGTTCCATCGACTGATGACCTAGCAACATATATCCTGACGCCCCTTCACCTAAAGTTTCAGCTACACACGCTGCAGCTGTTGATATAAAGCCGTCCAGAATGACAGGAACACGTCTAGATGCTGCCGCAAGCATGGCACCAGTCATCGCTGCCAACTCTAAGCCACCAACCTTACGTAGTACATCATAGCCGTCTGTAGGGTTTGGATTATGAAGCATCAATGCGTCTTGAACTACTTTAATTTTATGTACGTGCTGTTCAGAGGAAATCCCTGTGCCATATCCAACAAGTTCTGCAGGGTCAATTTCTGTTATTGCCGCCACAACCGCACTACTTGAAGTAGTATTGCCGATTCCGACTTCTCCTACAACGAGACAATCTACACCTTTTTCAAACAGGTTAAGTGCTTCTCGATAACCAATATCGATAGCTTTTTCCACTTCATCTTGAGTCATCGCTTCAGCACGTAAAAAATTCTTTGTACCTTGACGAATCTTGCAATCTTTTACAGGTGAAGAAAATGATTCACCTATGACCCCTACATCTACTAATGCAAATTCGGCTTGTTGTTGCCTGCCGAACACATTGATTGCCGCTCCACCTGCAGACATATTGTGAACCATTTGGCGTGTAACAAGTTGGGGGAAAGCAGAGATCCCTTCCTCTACTATTCCATGATCTGCAGCAAATACCACTATTCCTAATCGCTTGATGGAAGGCTGTTTCCGACCTTGTATTTCAGCTAAAGTGATGACAATTTCTTCTAACTTACCTAAACTGCCGACCGGCTTTGTCAGGATATCCAAATGCATTTTCGCTTCTGCTCCAGCTTGACTATCTAAAGCAGGGATCGTAAACATTTTCAATTGATGACCTTCTTTCTTATCCATTCAATATATAATTGTACTAGCCCTACTAGTATATCAGGAGATATGGACTGCTATCTAACGAAAGAACTATTATGCAATTATTGTCGATTACAGGTATACTGTAGATAGCGTAAATACTACATGTTGCGCTGACCAGTCACTACTAAAAAGGGGCGATACAGATGATTAGTGAAAAATTAGCACAGGCATTAAATGAACAAATGAACAACGAGTTCGCTGCAGCACAAACGTATTTGTCTATGGCTTCTTATTGTGAATACCGTAATTACAACGGCTTCGCACACTTTTACCTTCAACAAGTTGAAGAAGAGCGCCATCATGCCATGAAGATTTATTCTTACTTGAACGATCGTGGCATCCGTGCAATTATTACCGCGACGCCTGCACCTACTACTTCATTTGATAATCTAGTTCATACGTTCGAAGTAGCACTATTACAAGAAAAAGAAGTCACAAAATCATTCTATCAAATCATGGATATGGCTTGGGAAGAAAAAGAGCATGCTACGATTTCTTTCCTAAACTGGTTCCTTGACGAGCAAGTTGAAGAAGAAGCAACATTTGATAGACATATTGAGTATTTGAAGCGTATCCGTGAAGATAAGAACGCTTTATTTATTTACGAGAAAGAGCTTTCTACTCGTTCATTCGAAACTGAATAAAAAAACAGGCAAGCTAGCGGTCCCCCAACCCCTTGCTTGCCTTTTCTATTTCAGTAATGCGATGTAAACACTTTTCGCAAATGCACTGTTTATACAGTTGTTCTTCAGGGATTTTCCGAAATACTTCATCTGTAAATACTTTCTTTGTACACCAGCAAATCTCTGGTTCCGCGGATAGATTCGAACACTTATTATTTTCTTGGCAAATCGGACATTGAGTAATCAAGTAATCCCCTTCTCTACAAACGATGTTTATCCAACTCAGCTGTATTTTTCTTCTCTAATTCCACTACTCGGTCTTCCAATTCTTTATTGCGTTTCATACTCTCCATCGAATACAAACCAGCCAGTAAAGCGACCACAAACGTTGCGTAGTTAAACCACTCCATACAACCGTCCCCTTTTTACTTTTGTTTTTTCAAAAATGTTTTATATACTTTTTTCAATGTTTCAGGTGTGAGTTCCATATTATTTTCATACATGTACTTCACTGCATAACCTAACGCAATCGTCATTGATCCTGCAACACTTGCGGCCACGACCATTCCCGCACCCGGAATTACTTTCACGATTTGACGGAAAGCGGTTTTACCGATATTTCCTACAATCGTTGCGATGATCAATTCCTTAGCGTGATCTTTCGTGATAGGCTTTCCATATAATGTCGATAACTTCAACATAAGGCCCACTTGCAATGTTGTCAAAGGGATAAAATCAGCACCTGGAATGGGAGCTGCGCCGATTGCAGCTGCTGATGCACCGCTAGCCAGAATCCACCTCTTGGCAATAGATGACTTGTCTGCCATATTCGCAGCCAGTAATAGATCTTTATTTGCATCTTTTAAGTGTTGGAGGATCTCTTTTTGTAAGAACTCCATCTGCTCTCCTGTCTTTGATGATATGGGTATAACCGGATAGGCAAACCCAGTATGCTCCAAAACATAGTTCACTAAACTCGGAACGTCATCTGCTGCATCAATTTTATTGAGTACTAGAATAATTTTCTTATTCAGCGTAGCAATCTTATTCAATGATTTTAGTTCGGTATCTGACAAAACGGTACCCGCTGCATTTAGAAAGAAAAGAATGACGTCTGCTTGATTATAAAACTTCAATGTCTCATTGGAATGTTCCTGATAGATATCATCAAGACCAGGTGTATCAACAAATAATATTTTGTCACTGTAATAAAACTTCTTAACTTCCTTCGTTTCACCCGGTTGCGCTCCTACTTCAGCTACATCTTTTTGCATGAGGCGGTTCAGTGTAGAAGACTTCCCTGCATTGACGTCTCCAACCATCGCAATCAATATTTCCTTTTTTAGTTGTTCATTAATTAGTTCCGACTCAGACTTAAAAATCTCATCAAATGATTCATCCGACATAAATTTAGATGTTTTCATTGTAGCACTTCCATTCATTAAGTTTGACTATTCTGATTATCCTATTGTGAAAAAGAGCATCAGTCATTCACTCTCATTTGACTGATGCTCTACGCTATTTATCTGGTCACTTAATAATAAGGTGAAATCAAAATATACACAAGTACTCCGGTAAAACTAACATATAACCAGATGGGCATTGTCCAACGTGCGATTTTACGATGGCGCGGAATTTCCATATTCCATGCTCTTGCAACACTTGTCAATGCGAGCGGCACGATGGCAGCAGCAAGCAAAATATGTGTGATCAAGATGAAATAATAAAATCCTGCCATGAAGCCACTACCACCAAACGGCGTGGATTCTGATAAGAAATGGTACGAGACATATGTCACAAGAAATAAAGCAGTTGTGCCAAATGCGGCGTAAATAAAGCGCTGATGCACTTTGACATTCTTATTCATGATAGCGACTAGCGCACCGACAAGAAAGACAAATGTGAAGCTGTTAAATATAGCATTCAATAAAGGTAAAATTGTAATATCAAATGCAGTGAAATTCTCTACACCTGGCATTCCAGCTAAGACACCGATTGCACCGATGAGAATGATCGAGATCGCGATGATCGCCGGACGATAATTACGTTTCTTAAAGTTTGCAGGTGGTGTTGTCTGATTCGAATAATTCATCTAGTGACACTCCTAATTCTATAATCATAACTACCCTACATCGTACCATACGTAACACGTTGTGCAGGTTAAATTTGTGTCGATTTTTGAAATTGCGTTGCTGCTTCTTCCCTAAACTCATCAATCACTTTAATAAACTTCGTGATAGTCGGTGTTAAATATGAATCAGCACGACGGACAAAGACCGTTTTAATGTGACTATATTTTGGCGGTAGATGATAACAATAGACGACCCCTTGATCCAGTAGGTGCGAAACTGTCGATCTCGGAACGAATGTTACCCCTAGCCCCGCTGCCACACTACCAAGAATTGTCTCCAATGTTCCGAACTCCATCATTTTCGTTGGCTTAAATTGCTCATCGTCAAGCCAAGATTCCAACCGCGCCCGGTAACCGCATCCCTTACTGAAACAAAGAATTGGTTCATCTTTAATATCTGCAATGGATTGGAATGGTTTACTTGAAAGTAATACTAGTTCTTCTTCCAGTACATCATGTACAGCCAAGTCTGGATGCGTCGTCCCTTCCGAAATGAAAGCCCCGTCAAGTTGATGATTTAAAACTTTTGCTTGTAATCGCTCTGTTACTCCTGATAAAAGTGATATATCGACTTGGCTATACCTTTTATTATATCTCGATAGAATGATCGGTAGTTTGATGACAGTTTCTACTGAACCTAGCTCAAGCTTTCCGGAAGGCTCTTTGTCGTTCTGCACAACTTTTCTCATCTCATTCGTTAGAGATAAAATTTTCTCACTATATACAAGAAGTCTTTTTCCTTCAGGTGTTAGGATCATTCCACGGTTATGGCGGTTGAATAATGGCGTCTTTAGTTCCGATTCTAGTTTTTGTATTCGGGACGTAATATTGGACTGCACATAGCTTAATTCTTTTGCAGCTGCCGTAATAGTTCCTTTTTCCGCTACCATCTGAAATATTTCCAAGTCTTTGAATTCCATAGTCATCCTCCTAGTAATATTCTCTTATTTCTATGATATCAATAAAATTGATAGTAGTCATCATTATTATTCGTTTTACGTGATGTCTGAAATAGTGTTTACTAGAAGTAGTACTTCAAGGGGGTTTCGTTGTTGAAAAACAAAATTATCTGGGGAGCGCTTCTTTGCTTTATAGCGAGTGCATCATGGGGTGCAATGTTCCCGGTTGCTAATAGCGCGTTCAAAAACATTGATCCATTTTACTTCACATTAATTCGTTATGTATCCGTAACCGTTCTACTAGTTGTTATACTATTATTCAAAGAAGGAACAAAGGCTTTTCGGTTTGAGAAAAGAGGTTTATCTCTTTGGTTCTTCGGAACGATGGCGTTCGTTGTCTATAATCTCTTTATTTTCTGGGGGCAAGACTTGATGGGACAACCAGGCACTATGGTAGCTTCCGTTTCAGAAGCCATGATGCCCATGATTTCCATCGTAATTGTCTGGATCATCAGTCGACATAAGCCACATGGTTTTACACTCACATGTGTGTTCACTGCATTTGTCGGTGTCATGCTTGTAATTACAAAAGGTGATTTACGCACGTTCTTGACAGCGACCGATGATATTGTACCTTCATTATTAATTTTCCTAGCGGTAATCGGCTGGGTGATTTATACGATGGGTGGGAATCACTTTAGTGAATGGTCTGCATTGCGTTATTCTACATTGAGCTGTTTGCTCGGTACACTAACTGCCTGTATCGTGGTATTCTTCGTAACATTGACAGGTTATATTTCCGTGCCGACTGTGGAGACGTTGCAAATAGTGACACCACACATGCTGTTTATGATTGTATTTCCAGGTATTATCGCATTAGTAGGTTGGAACGTTGGCGTGCGAATTCTATCTCCATTGAACGGTTTATTGTTCATTAATTTTGTCCCAGTTACTACGCTAGTCATTTCATATATGCAAGGATATCAATTAACGATTTTCGATTATGTTGGTACAGCGTTTATTATTGCAGCCCTTTTAGGTAACAATATATTCTTACGCCTACAGCAGAAGCGCAAAGACGAGTCACGTCAATATAAGAAACATAATGTGCAACCTAGCGTTTAATTTAAATGTAGAAAACAGAAAGACACATTCCACGTATTAGGAATGTGTCTTTCTGTTTGAAATGTTTCTTTTTAAAATTTGAAGCGATGAACGATACGGCTCAGTGCAGCGGCCTCATCTGTTAGTTTGCTAGCATCACTTGCTAACTGCTGAATCCCCTCGACTTGTTCATCCATGCCCGCTACAGTTTGTACCACATCTTCTGTGAATAGTTCAGAGATTGTAGTGATTTGCTCAATAATTTTTTCTATTTGTTCACCATCTCGAATTAATTCTTCCGCGTGGCGGCTATTGCTCGTAACAGCGGATTTTGTATCGATCACGGCATCATTCATAAAGTGGATGGATTGACCTGCCACTTTTACGATTTGTACGCCTTCTTCTATAGTGTCTGTATTCGATTCTACATGTTGCACCGCAATTTTTACCTCATTATTGGTCTGTTCGAGTGTTCGCACTACATCATTGGCGAAGGCATTCGTTTCTTCTGCCAATTTACGGACTTCATTAGCGACGACTGAAAATCCGCTACCCGCCTCTCCAGCACGCGCTGCTTCGATAGAGGCATTTAGTGCTAACAGATTCGTTTGTTCAGCGATTTTTGTTATGAGTGACACTTTTTGAATGACTTGATTAATATCATCCGCCACTTGCATGATCTTTTGTGAGGACATATGAACCGCATCATTGATTTGTTGCATCTTTTCTTCCGTTTCCTCAATAGCTTGGCTACCTTCTGTTGCAGCAGTCGATGCGTTTTCAGATTTGGATAGCGTTTGCTGTATACGTGTTTCCATTTCTCGAATTCCTGCCATCATCGTCTGGATCATTGCGTTGGCAGATTGCAGTGAAGATAATTGTTGCTCTGTCCCACCCTGGAAACTTTGCATTGTTTCACCATAGGAAGTGAAAACATCCGATAATCGATTCGCTTCAGATGCTTGTACCTCACTAATTCTGTCCACAATTTCAGACGAACGGTCTAGTTCTGTAACGATATTTTTTGTACCGATGACAATCTTATTAATTTCAAAACCAATTTGATTAAATTCTGATCTAGATCGTTCCGTTACTTCAGCTGTCAGATCCCCCGATGAAATTTTTCTCGTGACTTTTCTCCAAGATCTTACACCTTTCATGACAATCTTATAAAGCGCAGTAGTGAAAAAGCCTGAAAGAATTAAAGACGTAATAACAAATGCGGCACCCTGTTGAATAGTTAAATCAAAAGTATATGCAAGTGCTGCCATAGCCACAGCTGGTAACAGAACAGCTGCTGTCGCTCCATATAGAATATACTTCTGATGATTGATGCGTCCTAATCGAAGTGTAAATTGTCTACCCGCTACTCGGATAATTGGCATCGAGGCATCAATAAGTCGCTCACCCGATTTCCGATCATATACCTGTAATAACGGCTTAGTTGTATTAGCAGCACGCAAGCCGACCGTATCGGAAAATACTGTACCTTCCCATAATCGATTCGTATGGATATAACTGCGGCCGGTTTCATCGACAATCACAAAGTATTCGTCATCTTGTAACTGTTCGTCCAATAGTTGATGAAGTCGTTGATAATTTAAAGTAAATGATTGTTCATTTTCAATTAATGGCTGTATACGTTTCGTCACTTGTTCCACTTTAGTCAATGCTTTTCTTGCAGAAGATGTGCTTAATATTTTTTCCACTAACAACACCTCTTTAGGTTCTTTTATACTATATACTGAATATAGCATAAGTTATGATAAAGGTCACACCCTATTTTAATGATACCCCATCACTCCGCATGTTCAGGAATTAAAAGCACAGGGCATTTGGCTAACTGCAATACTTGTTTGCTGACACTGCCGATTGCTTCCGCTTTTCCTTTTCCTATTGCCATCGCAATATAACGAACTTCTTTATCATTTGACTCCGCGATAATTTCCATAGCAGGTATACCTGTACGGACTTTTGCAGAATATATGACGTCTTGTCCATGCAACATATACCCACCTTTTTTAATGGTTGCCAAGCCCAGTTCTTGTAGTGTTGGTTGAATATTTAATAAAACTACTTCGTCATCGTATAATTTTGCCAATTCTATTGCGTGGTGTACGACCTTAAATCCAGCATTTGATCCATCCAATGGCACAACAATCTTCATAACGATTCCCCCTGAATTAATAATTAAAGGCTATATTCTAACGCATAAACATCCTACTTTACTCATTCTATTTTTACAGGAGCATTTCCTCTTTATCATGGGCATTACAATCGTCTCATTTGATTTAAGCTGGGGTTACTTTTACACTGTGTACACTTAATAAAGTTAAATAGGAGTGAATGCATTTGAAGAAGTGGTGGCTTTTACCTACACTCGCTATATTTTTAGCTGCATGTGGTAACAATGGGGAAACAAAACCTGTAGAAGATGAGGATATCTCGGTGGATGTGATCGAGCCTGAAGAAGAACCGGCAGAACCTGAAGTAGCTGAACCTGCTGAGACTGAAACTACTACAGAAGAAGCACCTGCTAAAGAAATACCAGCCGAAGAACCAAATGTTCCATACGAGCCTGCTAACTCTAACTTATTGGGACATGAAGAGGCTGCGATATTGGCAGAATATATTCCGATGGATGAGTTAACTGCTCAAGTGGAAGTGGACAATCAAAACAAGCGTGTTACTTTATTTGAAAATGAAAGCGGACAGAAGGTTTATAAAAGCATTTTCATAAAACACGAAAGCCATTTGAAGATTATTGATTTAAAAGCCGATGATTTATTATTTGAAGGTCAGCTGTAAAATAGTAAAGCGCACAGACATCAATTTGTCTGTGCGCTTTTTCATTTCAAATATCTTCTTGCTGAAACATACTCCGATTTATATGGCTCTACTGTCATCGGGATGATCTCTACTGTACGTTTTGGGTTAGGTGCATGAATCATTTGACCGTTTCCTGCGTACATTCCCACGTGATGGATGATTCCTTTCCCCTTATTGTAAGCAAAGAACATTAAGTCACCCGGTTGAAGATCTTTCTTCTGCACTAGCTTTCCATTTAGTGCTTGTACAGAGGCATCGCGTGGTATATCGATACCATGATGGCGATAGACAGAATACGTGAATCCAGAACAGTCCAAGCCAAATCCTGAAGTACCTGCCCATAAATACGTTAATCCGTCAAAAAGCTTGGCTGTATCCATTATTTGCTGTGTCGTCGGTTGTGGCATAATACCATCCGCCGCAACTATCTTCACCGCATTTTTATCAATATATTTAATTCCGTCCGCAGGCGTTTGGACAGCGAGCTTGTGATCCATTACATGAACGATAGGCAATGTGGTATTAAAGCTAATTGAACGGAAGAATTGTTTTCCATTCTCATCCATTGTCAGTGCCGCTGATTTCTTCGTCACCATAGCTGTATCGCATGTCGCATAATTAGGATATAACGTTGTCAAATGGTTTTTCAACATCCAACCTGGGTAACCTTCTGCGTTTTTAGGTGAGCTTTGATCGATTACTGCTACTTGGACCCAGTCTCCTTTTGTTTGTAAGACCTTTACTGTTTGACCGTAAAGTGCTTGAGTCTCCAGTTTACCTACTAACCACTGCTTTTCGCGCAAATTCATCGCTGCAACCCATTTCGTAATATCAGGTGTTTTGGCTGTAGAGAAAGCATCTACTTTCCGAGTCTTTCCTGGTTCTTTCCAAAGTGTTGTAACGGGTACATTTACTGTTTGCACAGGGGTATTGTTCGGTTTATAACAGGCCGACTGCTCTCTGAAACTAGGCTCCAGAATTCGCGCGAGAAATACCGCAAAGTGTCCACGAGTTAATGTTTGATTCGGTTTGAACGTGTTATCTAGATACCCTGTCGTAATAGCATTTACAGACAACTTTTGTATGTCTGATAAACCCCAGTATGTTGCGGGCACATCTCGGAATCGATACGTAGACGTACCTGCCAGATCGAATGCGCGAACGAACACCGCCGCCATTTGGCCACGCTTCAAATTTCCATGGGGTTGAAATTCTTTTTTCTCGTTCCCCATAAAGATTCCTTCATCCACCATTGCAGCAATAAGTGCATAGTGCGGATGCGACGTTTGAACGTCGGATAATTTGGCATCTGGTCTATTGCCTATGGGTATGTTTAATGCACGCTGGATCATTCCTGAAGCTTCGAGCCGTGTGATTGGTTCGTTCACACGATATGTAGTGCTAGGTTTTTCTATGATGATTCCTTTTTCAACTAGGTATTGTATTTCAGCAGCTGCAGAGTGTTGTGGACGTACGTCTTGGAATATGGCGGCAAAAGAAGCGACTGGGAATGCAGAGACGACCAGTATCATCGCCAGCACTATTCCACAAATTTTTTTCAAGTCTAGGACACTTCCATTCTCTTAAATTGTATTGCCTTAACTATACCTGAGCGATAATTCTTTGTATAGAAATAATTCAAAAGAGTGTCTTAGGGTAAGGTAGCTGGCAAGGGTTTAGGGGTTGGGGATTTGCGCTACGGAGGGGACGCTTTCCGGAGGGCGGTGAACCACACTACTAGTGCAAAGATGTGCTCCTAATGCTACGCTTTTGCACAATCCCTTGCATTACGAGTGGGCGATACTCTTTGTTGTGCATTAAGGTTATGGTTGTGATTAATGTTGAGCTTTCAAGGCTATGAGCGGTTATCAAGGTTCTATGATCACTTAGATGAATCTATGAGCACTCGTGGCGTCTGATAGAGCGGATTGCGCGTGCTATAGAGCGCAAAACGTGTTCTATGAGCCCTCAAACGGATTCTATGAGCGGAAGCTGGACGCTGGAGCTTCCATCCCGAACCACTCACAATCCCACTCACTGCTACTAAGCTCTTGCATTTAAACCCACGAAAAAAGGATCCCCCTTGAAGTACTGTGACTTCTGGGACATCCCTAATTAACTGAATAGCAGCTCGCTGACTACCTTAATTCAAATATTCATCACGACAAGACATTCTTCAAAATTGCTACTGCTTCGTCGATCTCTTCTTTCGAAACCGTCAATGGCGGCAACAAACGGATCACGTTTGTTCCAGCAGGTACAAGCAACAACCCTTGCTTCTCCGCCTCTTGTATAAATGGACCAATCTCCTGATCCGAATGAATTCCAACTAACAAGCCATTACCTCGAATAGAATACTTTCCTACAGGTAATTCTGCTTGAAGCTGTTGCTTCAGATAAGCTGACTTTTCTTGAATGTTCTTTAAGAATGCAGGATCAAATACATGATCGATTACTGTCTGTGCAACCGCAACGGCTAATGGATTACCACCGAATGTAGTACCGTGTGTGCCAGGGCCGAATGTGTCGAATAGCTTTTCTCCTGCTAACAACGCACCGATTGGGAAACCGCCACCAAGACCTTTAGCTAGTGAAACAATGTCAGGCTTTAGAGCGGTCTGCTCGTAAGCATAACGAGTTCCTGTGCGTCCAATCCCCGTCTGAACTTCGTCAATGAGTAGAAGAATATTAAATTCTTTACATACTGCCATAACTGCTTCAGCGAATGCTGGTTCAATAGAGTTGACACCACCTTCTGCTTGAATCACTTCCAGCATGATGGCTGCTACACTACCGTTAGCTGCTTGTTTCAGAGCTTCGACATCATTAAAAGGTAATGCTTCAAAGCTTTCAAGCATTGGGCCGAAGCCTTGTTGGATTTTATCTTGTCCCGTTGCCGCCATTGCACCGAATGTCCGACCGTGAAATGATTGTTTAAAAGTTAAGATATGATGCTTGCCTGTATGTTTACGTGCAAGTTTAATCGCCGCTTCATTCGCTTCGGCTCCACTATTACAAAATAAAGCATACGACAAATCCGTGTCTTTCGTTAACGATTCTGCGAGCTTTTCTTGCTCTGGACTTTCGAATAGATTCGAAATATGCCAAAGTTTCTCACTCTGTTCTTGCAATGCCTTGACGATTGCAGGATGAGCGTGTCCTAGACTAACGACTGCGATGCCGCTTGTAAAGTCCAAATACTCCTTCCCCTTATCATCTGTTACTACGGTACCTTGCCCTTTGACTAGATGCACCGCACGTCTTGCATAGTTGTTGAATAAAGAAGTCACGCGATTGCCCCCTCATTGGTAATGACCGTGCCGTTTAGTTTTTGACACACAATCTTTACAGATGGAATTCCCGCCTCTAGGCAATCAATCGCTGCCATTACTTTAGGAATCATTCCTCCATAAATATCTTCTGTTTTAATCCACCCATAGATAGCTTGTGGTTCCACTTCTGTTTGAGGTTGATCTTGAATTCGGATACCTGATGTATCTGTCACCAGTAATAAACTTTCCGCTTCTACAGCCAATGCAATTCGACTCGCCACTGTATCCGCATTCACGTTCAATGGTTCTCCTGATTCTGTCTTACCGACACAAGAGATGACGGGAGTAATTCCTGCATCCAATAACGTATCCAGTATTTCTGTTTCAACGGATTTAATTTTCCCCACGTAGCCATACGTATCAAAATCAAGCAAATCACACGTAAATAAGTTTGCATCATATCCACTTAGTCCAACCGCCTTGACTCCTTCTTGATTGAAACGTTGAACGAGCGAAGGATTCACTTGACCAATCATAATCGATTGAACAATACCGATTGCTTCAGCGGATGTCACACGAAATCCATTCACCACGGACGAAGTGACTCCACGATCTGCAAGCTCTTGATTGATACTTGGTCCCCCACCATGAACAATAATTACTTGAATTCCGTCTTGTTGTAACTTTTTCACACACTGGAAAAAGGTATCGCTTAATTCATCTAACATACTGCCACCTAGTTTTATTACCTGTCGCTTACGTACGATATGTTGCGTTGATTTGGACGTAGTCATATGTTAAATCGCACCCCCATGCCATTCCCTGACCAGTTCCCTGGTTTAATTCTATTGCAAATTTAACTTCATGCTGCTTTAGATAAATTAATAACTTTTCTTCTGAAAACGGAATTGGTTCGCCACCTTCTACTACTACCGTGTCACCAATAGAGATCTTGATGTCTTCCGGATCTATTGTGGCTCCACTATATCCAACTGCCGCAATAATTCTACCCCAGTTTGCGTCACAGCCAAATACTGCCGTCTTAACAAGCGGTGATCCTACAACGGATTTTGCAATTTGACGGGCTTGTTCATCGGAAACTGCACCTGTTACTTTCGCTTCAATCAGCTTTGTAGCACCTTCTCCGTCTTTTGCGATCATTTTCGCCAAATCACGCGATACAGCATGCAATGCATCAACAAATGACTGCCACTCAGGATGATCTGGCGTTAATGTGCGATTGCCTGCAAGACCATTCGCCATGACAAGTACCATATCATTCGTCGATGTATCACCGTCTACTGTAATCGAGTTAAACGTAACATCAGTTATTTCTTTTAATGCTGTCTGTAAATGTTCAGATTCGATAGTAGCATCGGTTGTGATGAAGCCTAGCATCGTCGCCATATTTGGTTCGATCATACCTGAACCTTTGGCTACACCTGCTACTACTACTTCACGCTCATCGATTACTGTCGCATATGCTGTATTTTTTGTTACAGTATCCGTTGTCAAAATCGCTTGCGAAAATTGAATGGAACCTTCAAGTGTATCCATTGGTTGAAGCTTTTCTATGCCTGAAAGTAAAGGCACCATATTCATTTGTTCACCGATTACACCTGTTGAAGCAATTCCTACGAGATTGGATTCAATCCCCAAATGCTCAGCAGTTTTTTGTTGCATAGTCATAGCATCTAGCATGCCTTGCTTACCTGTACATGCATTCGCATTACCTGAATTAATAACAATCGCCTGCATCTTTTGCGTTTCATAGACGACTTTCTTTGTGACTTGAAGTGGAGCTGCCTGGATTACATTCGTTGTAAAGACACCTGCAACACTCGCTGGCACTTCGCTGACCAATAGAGCCAAATCATTTTTCTTATGTTTTAGCCCACAGTGAATCCCGACTGCCTTAAATCCTTTTGGTGAGATAATATTTTTACGCGAGATGCGCTTCATGCTTTCGATAGTTTCCATAGTAGTGCTCCCCCTCAATTCTTGTGTACAAATTAATAGTTCAAATCCACAATGGAATGATATCGATTCCTGTTTTTTCATCAAGTCCATATTGGATATTCATGTTTTGAATTGCTTGTCCAGCAGCACCTTTTACGACATTATCAATAACTGCTATAATCGTTGCCTGATTTGTTCGTGGATCTACTTTGACATGTATATCGCAATAGTTGGAGCCATATACCTGTTTCGTGCTAATTCTTTGTACATCTGTCAAAACACGAACGAACGGACTATCTTTATATGATTCTTGCAAACAGTTTACGAGTTGTTCTTCAGTTACTTGTCCATTCACTTTTGCATAACTTGTAGTCATGATCCCTCTTGTCATAGGTACGAGGTGCGTAGTAAACATAATTGGTTCCGGCTGATCAGCGAATATATTCATTGCCTGTTCAATTTCCGGAATATGTTGATGCTGATGAATCTTATAGATAGAGAAGTTTTCATTTGTTTCACTGAAATGTGTTGCCTGACTTGGTTTATTGCCCGCACCAGATACTCCACTTTTCGCATCAATAATTAATTGACTTCCTTCGATTAGTTTATTTTTCAGCAATGGCAGTAAAGATAGAAGAACCGCCGTTGGGTAACAACCCGGATTCGCAATCACTTCTGCATCAGCAATTTCATTCTTATTCCATTCAGGAAGCCCATATACACTCTTCTGCAAATAATCAAGCGGAGGTGCATCTTTTTGATACCATTGCTCAAATGTTCCTTGATCTTTCAAGCGAAAATCTCCTGACAAATCAATTAATTTCGCGCCTGCCCCTACTAGCGGAGGAAGTAATGTGGTCGTAACGCCAGCTGGTGTACTGAAAAACACAGTGTCAAGTTTACTAATATGTTCCGGTTCAATAGCTTTCATCTTCTGATCGTGAATTTTCACGAGATGCGGATATTTTTGAGAAAAGATAGTCCCCACTTCTGAGGAAGTGAATAAATCAATTTGTTCAATTTCCGGATGGTTTTGCAGTAACCGAATCAATTCTAGGCCACCATATCCGGACGCTCCTACGATTCCAACCTTCAACGCCATCACCTCATTATTCATTAAAGACAAGTATACGGATGTATAATTATAAAGTCAACTGTATTTTTATTTATTAACAGTCAATTCGAAAATTCTCTTTTCATTCTTAATAGAAATTCTATAACTTCCCCTTCACTATATGTTATTATTATGAAGAGTATAATATGATCAAATGAATAAGAAACTTTCAGGAGGCTATTATGGTAGATTTATTAAAATTATCCGGTAAAAACATTGTGATTATGGGTGTGGCAAATGAACGTAGTATTGGTTGGGGAGTAGCAAAAGCATTATTCTCAGTTGGTGCGAATGTCATTTTCACATACCGTAAAGATCGCTCTCGTGATAAATTAGAAAAAGCTTTAGCTAAAAGTGAATTTACAGCTACACAAATCGTGCAGTGTGATGTGAATAGTGATGAAAGCATCGAGCAAGCATTCAAATCGATTGGCGAACAAGTTGGTGTTATTCATGGCGTAGTCCACTCTATCGCATTTGCACATCAACAAGACTTGCATAATCCATTTGTGGAAACGACTCGTGAAGGATATGCATTCGCACAAGATTCCAGTGCTTATTCATTAGTTGCGGCAGCACGTGAAGCCCGCCATTATATGACTGAAGGCGGAGCGATCATTACGATGAGTTATTTAGGAGCGGAACGAGTTCTTGAAGGCTATAACGTAATGGGTGTTGCAAAAGCAGCTCTTGAAGCTTCTGTACGCTACTTAGCATCTGAGCTAGGTGAACAAAATATTCGTGTCAATGCAATCTCTGCTGGAGCAGTTCGCACATTGTCCGCAAAAGGTGTTCCTTCTTTTAATACCATCCTTAGTCAAATTGAGGAACGCGCGCCACTAAAACGTAACGTCAAACCTGAAGAAGTTTCAGATATGACGGTAGCAATGCTAAGTAATTTGTCGAGCGGTGTGACAGGCGAAGTCATCTATGTCGATGCTGGCTACCACATTATGGGGTAATCTTATGAAGGATTCTCTTAGGAGAATCCTTTTTTATGGCCACTTTTATTATTGTAGAATTAATTATCTAAATACATACGCTTTTCTAAGTACTTCAGGAGGAATACCAAATGAATAGATTTACAAAATTCGATACGTTCAAATTGGGGCTGACGATGTTTGCTCTATTTTTCGGTGCAGGAAATATGATCTTCCCACCGCTGCTAGGTCAACTAGCAGGAACACAAACTTGGATCACACTGGCTGGTTTTTTAATAACAGGAGTGGGTCTTCCCTATCTTGGCATAATTGCAGTCACTATGAGTGGCAATCAATTAAGTGATTTAGCTGGAAGAGCATCACCTGTATTCGCCATGATTTTTCCATTGGTTGTATATTTAGCACTCGGACCGTTCTTCGGTGTTCCGCGTACAGCGACTGTTTCGTTCGAAATTGCCGTTTCTTCATTTGTACCGGATTCGTATTCTAGGTTAGCATTGGCACTCTTCTCCATTGTATTTTTTGCAGTAACAATTTGGCTATCACTTAAGCCGAATAAAATAGTCGATCGATTCGGAAGTATATTAACTCCGATATTGCTAGCTATCGTAATGTTTATTGTCATGATTGGTATGATCAATCCAGTAGGCAAAGCGGGCGCGCCGCAAGGATCTTATGCAGAAGATTACTTTTATAAAGGATTTATTGAAGGGTATGGAACAATGGACGCAATGGCAGCGCTAGTCTTTGCCATTATCGTCATTAATGCCGTGAAGGCGAAAGGGATTACAGATAGAAAGGCGATAACTTCTATTACGATGAAAGCTGGATCCATAGCAGTTATCGGGCTGAGTTTTGTCTATGCTGGATTGGCCTATTTAGGGATGACGAGCCGCTCTGTAGCAGAAGGCGCCACGAACGGCGGAGATATTTTAGCAAAACTTGCATATGCCTTGATGGGGAATAACGGTTTATACTTACTTGGACTTGCAGTAACACTAGCTTGCTTAACGACTTCGGTTGGATTGACGACTGCTAGTGCGACCTATCTTTCTAAAGTCGCGCCTAAGATTTCCTATACAACGTTCGTCTTTATTATTTGTTCGTTTTCTGTGTTAGTTGCGAATGTAGGCCTCACGCAATTGCTTGCAGTAATGATTCCAGTATTAGGTGGAGTTTATCCTCTAGCCATAGTCTTAATTACTTTTAGATTGTTACATCCGTTATTCAAAGGCTATCATGAAGTATATAATTATGGTTTACTAGCAGCAGGTCTTATTGGATTCTTTGATGTGTTACGAGCATTTAATATCGATCTGGTACCGGTTACATATATATTGGAATTCTTACCTTTATATGAGCAAGGCGTCGGATGGATGTTGCCTGCAGTTATGTTTGGTGCAATAGGTTTTATTGTCGCTTCCATTCAAGGTAAGCCTCGCGTTGAATAGTAAAAAGCCTGCGGACATTCCGCAGGCTTTTTATATGCTTATTAGATTTCTTTCATCAATCCCTTATTCCCTTTTGTAATAATGGATTCATAATCGATGTATTCGTAGATGTCTTCTTCCATGTGGTCGCTGAAGTTTTTGAGTTCGCCTACTGTCAGGTCCTCGATCGCTTTATTTTCCTGTTCACAATAAATGATGATTTTACCGACGATTTCATGCGCGTCGCGGAATGGCGTACCTTTTGCAACTAAGTAGTCCGCCACTTCTGTCGCATTCAAGAATCCACCTTTAATTGCAGCTTTCATATGCTCTGCATTTACTTGTAGAGTGTCGATCATTTTAGACATGATTTCTAAGCAGTCAAGAACAGTATCTAATGCATCGAAGAATTGTTCTTTGTCTTCCTGCATGTCTTTATTATATGTTAATGGCAAACCCTTTAACGTCGTCAGTAAAGCGAATAAAGAACCATAAACTCGGCCAGTTTTACCACGGATCAGTTCTGCCGCATCTGGATTTTTCTTCTGAGGCATTATACTACTTCCTGTTGAGTAAGCATCTGAAATCGTGATAAAGCGGAACTCTTGGCTACTCCAAAGAATAAGCTCTTCACTCAATCTACTCATGTGCATCATAATTAACGAGAAGTCGGACATCAATTCTATTAAATAGTCACGATCGCTGACACCGTCTAGAAAGTTATCTACCGGCTTATCGAACCCTAGTAATGAGGTCGTCACTTGGCGATCAATATCATGCGTCGTACCGGCAAGTGCACCACAGCCAAGTGGATTTTCATTCAAAATCTCGGCCGCATTTTGCACACGTTTTTTATCGCGTTTGAACATTTGTGCATAAGCACCTAGATGATGTCCGAAAGTGACGACCTGCGCGCGTTGCAAATGTGTGTAGCCCGGCATAATAACGTTGTTTGCTCTTCCCTTTGCTTCAAGTGAATCAATTAAGACTTGCAGCGCATCCATGACGACAGAAGTTTGATTTCTAGCATACTGTCTCATATCGACTGCTACTTGATCGTTTCGGCTGCGGGCTGTATGCAATTTCTTACCCGTCTCCCCTACTCGCTCTGTGAGATTCATTTCAATAAACGAATGAATATCTTCATAATTGCCTTCGATTTGCAATTCACCCGATTCGATATCCGCCAAAATCGACTGCAAACCATCCACTAGTAATTCACCTTCTTCAGGTGACAATAAATCTGAATGAACTTGCATCGTTACGTGTGCGATACTACCTGCGATATCCTCTCTATATAAACGATAATCAACGGGTAAAGAGCTATTAAATTTCTCCATGATTTCATCTGCTTTACTACTAAAACGACCGCCCCAAAGCTTCATTATTCATCAAACCTTTCAATTCGTATTTTTATACGTATCATTGTATAGAAATTATGTTCATCATGATCTTGTATCTTTTCTATTCTTTTATTTTGACACAGTAGACGACATTTTTCTACTCTGAGTGATGTAGTACATTCTTGCATAAACCGTATAGCTATGGGATAATGATTGAACTACAAATGAATGAGTGATGACAATGAGAAACTTTGTCCCAATCCAACAATTAAAATCATGTATGACCTCGCCCAAATTAAGCGAGGTTTTTTTGTTGCTTCGAGGAAACACTGTTAGAGGAGGGAAACATTTATGACCATTCAAGTACGTGAGCATTCCACTTCTGCGATTATGGCTATCTGGATCAGTTTATTGAGTAATGTGATCTTGACTATATTAAAACTGGTCGTCGGATTTGTTTTCAGAAGTCCGGTTTTACTTGCGGATGGCTTTCACAACGCAGGTGATGTGGTAGCTTCTGCAGCCGCACTGACTTCCATGCAAATTTCAAAACGTCCTGCAGATGAAGATCATCCATATGGACACGGCAAAGCGGAAGTCATTGGTTCAAGCATAGTCGCTATTATTTTAGGGTTAGCTGCAATCTATATTGCTTTCGAAGCGATCATGGCCTTATTTGAAGATCCCGCTACAGCAAGTAGAATCGCTTTGCTCACTGCCGTCGTGTCGTTAATTTGGAAATATATACTCTATATTTATACAATACGTATAGGTAAAGCAGAAAACAGTAAAGGGCTAATTGCGACAGCATATGACCACTTAGCTGATGTCTATGCTTCACTTGCTGCAGTAGTAGGTATTGGACTTGCCTTAATCGGAGATGCTTACGAATGGCCGCTACTCACGTATGGAGATCCCATCGCGGGTATTATTGTCTCTATTCTGGTCTTTAAAATCGCTATGGAGATCGGTAAAGAAAGTATTGATATATTGATGGAAAAAAGCGTCTGTGATGAGCGTTTAATCGCATTTGAAGAATTGATTCATTCTATTCCGGAAGTAAAACGAATTGATCGCTTGCGTGCAAGAGAACATGGACATTATGTATTGGTTGATATTCGAATCGGGATTAATGGTGATTTGACGATACAAGAAGGCCATATTATCTCGAGTAGATTACGTAATTTAATCATGGCGAAAAATGAAGACGTGGATGAAGTATTAATTCACTTAAATCCGTGGTATCCCGAAAAACAATCCGGTATACTTACTAACGAGGAGTGAATAAAATGAGTACAGTAACAATCAAAACAATAGAAGTATGTGTAAAGGAAACAGAGGAAACCGTACGCTTTGCAGATGAGCGTTTTTTACAAGAACCCATCTCTTATTTGAAATCGAATATAGCTGAATTTCTTTTTGTCGAGTCCCCTGACTTCGATGAGATCAAAGTGGATTCGCTGGCACTTGAAGTAGATGACATGTTCAAAACGTATATGGCATTATTTGGTTTGCAAGGTAAGAAAAAAGAAGGCGAAACTATTCGTACATTTATTGAGGAAAAACTTCAGCATAATCTACATGGCTTTAGTATTTCTTTTTCCGACAATGAAGGCTTCTGGGAATTAAATATTCCGCTTGATTCTCTCAAAGGGTTTGATGAGACGATGCCTATTCAAGATGCACTACAACTTCTGTTTGAAGTACTTGGCGATTTGCATAAAATGAGAGCAAATAACTAATGGCTTCGCAATTTATATATACGTATATTCGGCACCGCGATGAAAAGGAATTATGTCGAATGGAAATGCGAGCGTTTTTCGGTTATGACGTAGAAGACAACGTGATTATAAGTGATATTGGCGTTGATCCGTCACGAAGCCCGTTCATACAAACGCGACTCGAAATCTTACTGGATGCAGACAGTTTAGAAATGCTGGCAGACAAAGCTTCTAAGCTGGAGACCGATCAATTATTTAAGACCGTCTGCTTGAATGATATGACGCTATCAACGACAGCTAAAATTGGTCATGACACGCGTCGTGAAATTGAGCGTACAATTGGATTGCAGATCAAAGGCGAGCCTGAACTTGACCATCCTGAAGTATTCATCGGGATTATGCAATTAGACGGTCGTTGGTACGCAGGAAATGTGCTTTACAGTTCTTCTGACTGGCATGTTCACCAGCAGAAGCCCCACATGTATTCCACTGCGCTTGGTACACGTCTCGCTAGAGCTGCCGTCAATATTGCAGTACCGCACCCTGAAGGGAAACGCGTCATCGATCCTTGCTGTGGAATCGGCACTGTCCTTGTTGAAGCATTATCTATGGGAATCCCTATTGAAGGTCGCGATATTAATCCGCTTGTCGTCTATGGCTCAAGGAAAAACATCGACTACTTCAATTTAGAAGGCAATGTCACAATAGGTCCAATTGCTGAAGTTGACGAAGAATACGATGTGGCCATTATCGATATGCCGTATAATTTATTTACGCATATTACAGCAGAAGGCCAACTCGAAATTTTGAAAGAAGCTCGACGTTTTGCCAAAAGCTGTTTAATTATTACGATTGAAAATATGGATGAAATGCTCGAAATTGCTGGATTTGAGATAGCGGATCGTTGCCTTGCACATAAAGGTACGTTTTCGCGTGAAGTTGTCCTATGTAAATAATGAAAGACGAGTGAGTTTTTCTCTCACTCGTCTTTTTCATTGTGTATAACTATTTTCTGAAATATGATAAAGACAGATTGGAGGTACGATTATGAAACGTTTTATAACAGCAATTATAGCCGCTATCTTTTTCGCAATTATTTATTCAGCCATTTCCTATGTACCTGAATCACAGCGCGAACCGAATACCTATTATTTTGGGTACGCTGAAACAATGGTATTTGTCATGTTATACGCAGGGCCTATCTTTTTACTGATTGGAATTCCGCTATCTATCATGATTGATAAATTAATGAAAAATAAAAAGTCGCAGTATGTAAAGAAGCTAGTTTTCTATTCAGTGGCTGGTCTTCTAATTGGCGCATTATTCCCTCTGATTCTACTGCCCGGACTGAATTCCATGTCGCTGATTGTCTTATATGCCGGTATTGGTCTCATGGCAGCAAATATTTATTTTCACACATTACTCTTATTGCCTCCACGTAATAACATTTCAATAAATAAGGAGACATAATACGATTCGTTTACGTATACAAAAACAGTAAAGAAAATGTAATAGTTTCTACTGACTTGGATATCCTACTTATATTTTCAACTGGAAGAGTGTGAATTTTGTAAAATAGGGGAAACAAAAGTATCAGAGCATTTATCTATCACGTCATTCTTTTTTTACAGTGAGCTCTTATTACTATCAAAGGAGTGAAGTCTATGTTTATTAGTATTATGAAGCTTTTGAGTGTCCTCTATCTATGGACATGGTTCGTCTGGCCGTTCGTTTTTGTTATTTCTATAATTTATGCGATCAAGGAGCTCGTGCAAGAAGAACCTGCATTTATGAAGCCAGCCATTATTGCGTCGGTATCTTTGCTAATCATTCTCTCTGGAATCGCCTCCCCTGCTTTGTTTTTATGAGTATTTGAAAAGAAGTGATCGAAGTCGTGGTTTTATGACTTCGATCACTTTTTTGTTATTATTTTTTGATATGGAAACTGTGCGTCAAAAGGAGCTTCCATTCCCTCGCAGACACTATTTAGCTTTCCTCTTCCAATACTCCCAACCAACACAAAAAAGGATGCCTAGTAGACATCCTTTTAAATAGTACTTATTTAGTCAATGACACCGTATAATCCGCGAGCAAACGTGCTCCGTAGCCCGTTGCTGACTTCGTATAATACCCCTTTGACTTCTGTTTATCCATAACGCCAGCCATGTCGACATGCAACCAGTTGTTCTTCGGTGCAAACTTACGCAAGAAGAGACCAGCTGTGATCGAACCTGCCACAGTTAGAGAACTCATATTGTTGCAATCTGCATAGGCGCTATCAAGTGTTTCTTCATACTCATCAATTAAAGGAAGTGGCCAAACGAAGTCACCGTTTTGATCGCCAATTTTTTTCATTTTATTAGACAACTCTTCGTCACCAAACACTCCGCCTACTTCCGTACCAAGCGCTGCCACAACTGCGCCAGTCAATGTAGCGATATCCACAGTGTAGTCTGCGTTTAATTCACCTGCGCGAATCAATCCGTCAGCTAAAATCAAACGGCCTTCTGCATCGGTATTACCGACTTGTACGCTAATACCATTCTTGTATTGAATCACTTCGCCCGGCATAACAGCATCAGGTCCAGGTGTATTCTCAACCATTGGAATCAGCACGACAACATTCACTTTTGCATCTGAATGAGCTAGAAGTGATAAGGCACCGCTCACAGCAGCTGATCCGCCCATATCCATACGCATATCACTGTCGTCACGTCCGCCTTTCAAGCTAATACCACCCGAATCATACGTTACGCCTTTTCCGACAAGAGCAACAAGTGGTTTTGATGCATCCGTCTGCAAAGTCAGTTCTACGAATGAAGGCTCATATTTACTACCGCGGCATACCGTTAATACACCATTCATTTCGCGTTCTTCAATTTCTTTTTTACCAAGAACATCGATTTTCACTTTTGTCCCTTTGAAATGATCTTTTAATACTTCTGGGTATGTCTCTGGATTGAGCACATTGGAAAGTTCATTCATTAAGTCACGAGAAAATGCCATAGCTGCTGCACGCACTTCTCCTGATTTGACTGCGGCTTTGTCTGCGCCTTTAACATCTAACGTAGTGACAGGATCCGCTTTTTTAGATTGATAGCGGTCAAAGTTATAGGCACCAAGATGCCATCCTTCGACGAAAGCTGTGACTGCTTCATCTTGAGACGACCACTTATGTCCTAGCTGATCTGCTTGAATCGAAGCAGAATCTACTTTTTGTGCCGCAAGACTGCGAGAGATTTCACCTGCAATACTGCGAATTGCATCTGCTGTTTTCCATTCTTTATCTTTTATAACGACTAACTGTTTTCCATCATGTACAAACGTGGAAAATCCTCCAGCTTGATTGTCGACAAATTGTTTCACCAACAGGTTCTTCGTTATTTGTGCATCAGTTGCGAATAAAATTTCTACATTAATTTTCATAGTTATAATAGCTCCCTTCACTATTTCGGTTTCCTAAATAGTTTATCACTTTTTACCTGATAGCGCTAAGAAGAGAGTTGCCAGCGGTCCTAAAAACAAAGAAAGTATAAACCAGTTCAATCCACTTCTATTTTTCCCTTGCGCTAATACTGCATTAATTAAAGCTAACGTGCCCCATCCTACAAAATATCCTTCATTCATTTTTCATCACTCCGTTATCTAGTTGTATAGTATGTATACGATATACCTAACAGGTTGGTTTCATTTGTAGCTTTTAACGCAAAAAAGGAACATCCATGATGTCCCTAGTGTTTCTCATAGCTTTATTAGCTCCCTATTGATGTAGGGGCACTATCATCAGTCGCATTTTTGAAATTCTGATTACCGACTTTTGCTCGTACTTCTTCTTCTGTTAACGGCGGTGGAATTTCGTGTTCTGCCAACTCTCTGCTTTCAAGTGGAATTTCAATGTTCTCCATGGCAGCATTCTTCGCATCCATTTCGCGCCCATATTGCTCACGTTGCTCTGCAGTCGTTTGTTGTTCTTTTGATAAATCAGCCATTTCATCACCTCAATCGTACATTTTTACTTATCTTTCCCGTTATTTGTTATACTAAACCTATTAAGTGTAGAGGAAGGAGAGGTACTACGTGACAACGATTTTAGTAGATGCGGATGGCTGTCCAGTAATCAACGAAACGATTGCGATTGCTAAAGAGTACGACCTACCTTGTGTGTTAATATGTGACACTGCACATGAAATGCACCGGGAAGGCGCAGAAACAATTACTGTTTCCAAAGGTGCCGACGCAGTCGATTTTGTATTGGTGAACCGTATAAAAAAAGGGGATATCGTCGTCACTCAAGACTACGGATTGGCCGCTATGGCATTGGCCAAACAAGGATTACCACTTGACCAGAACGGTAGATGGTATACAAATGACAATATTGATCAATTACTCGCGGCACGTCATAAAGCTCAGAAAATCCGCCGGGCAGGAGGTCGTTTACGAGGTCCCAAAAAACGAACTGCTGAGCAGAATGAAGGATTCATTACTAGTTTGCGTGAATTATGTAAAACCATTCAACCTTAAATTAGACCATATTATACAACAAGAGATCGCAAAGAGTACTTGCGATCTCTTGTTGTATAATCTTTACGGCTTTATGAGAATAACTAAAACATCAGAGTCTTCTACTGCGTGTAAACTATGTCTTTCTAACGGTACCATATGCAAGACATTATCTGGTGTGACATCCACCGGCTCGCCTTCCACTATGAACCGTACCTTTCCTTTACGCACGATGATGAATACTTCTTTATTCGCATCATGCTCAGCTACTTCCTCTCCTGTACGCAATTGAATATTCATAAAAGTTGCATTGTCGACATTCGCTACTTTCTCCACATGCTTTTTCTTTTCAGACAGCTGATTTTTTGTATCAATCAATTTCATCAGTCTTCTCCCCTTTCAGAATTTCTTGCATAATCAGTTCATACGACTTTAGTTTATCATGAAAGTTATATGTAATAGAAACGAGCATGATTTCTTCTGCTCCAAAATCTTGCGCTATTTGTTCCAACTGCCTACGAGCTGATTCTGGTGTCCCTACAATCATACGCTCACGGTTTAATTGAACCAACTCCCGTTCCAGTTGACTATATGGATATGCTGCTGCTTGTTCTGGTGAAGGTGTACCTTCTACTTTCATTCCTTGCTGTTGCATAATCATTAACAGATCCAATGAAGACGCAATCCACTCTGCCTTTTCTTCTGTCTCTGCACAAAACAAAAATACTGCTACCGCTTGTTTAGGTGAAGACGTAAACGCAGAAGGTTTAAAATGCTCTCGATAAAACTTCGCTGCTGCCCTTCCCCCTTCACTATTGATAAATTGTGCAAACATGTAAGGTAAACCTTTTTGAGCCGCTAAACTCGCTGACTCTTTGCTTGTGCCCAACATCCAGACGGGTGGTGCATTATTTGTCAGTGGGGTTGCTTTCAATCCTTCATATGGATGATCCTTAGGCAACGTGTCGTGAAGGTACATGTGCAAGTCATCAATTTGTTGAGGATATTGATCGCGATTCAGATATTCACCGTTATTGAGAGCATAAGTAGCTCGAGGCATTCCCGCTGGTGCTCGCCCTATACCCGCATCAATTCTCCCAGGAAACAAAGCTTCTAACACTTTGAAGTTTTCCGCCACCTTATAAGGGGAATAGTGAGGTAGCATGACACCGCCTGACCCGATTCGGATAGTCGAAGTGACTGTAGCCAAATGCGCCATCAGAATTTCAGGGGATGAACCTGCTAGAGTTGGAGCATCGTGATGTTCAGACACCCAAAAGCGGCTATAGCCTAGTTCTTCGGCTTTCTTCACCAAGAAGGTAGTTTGCTGAAAAGCTTCATGGGCATCACTGCCGGATGTAATGGGAGATTGATCTAATATACTTAATTGTATCTTCAAGACAAGTCCTCCTCTTCTATTGCATATAGTTTACAAGAAGCCACGGCATAATTCACTGCTCAAGCTCGCCATCAATTTAAACGGAGGTAACCCTATGCCAATCATCCAATCTGTTAGTACAGTTAGCCCACCTGTTGATTTGCCACAGGAAGAGGCTATGACATTTGCTCGTTCTTTATTTTCGGAGTCATTTAAAGATATCGACCGCTTATTACAAGTGTTTCAAAACGGTGAAATTGACTCACGACAAGTATGTATGCCGTTAGAATGGTACGCGGAGCCACATAATTTCGAAACAAAAAACAACTTATATATTCAACATGCTATTTCACTTGGTAAGCAGGCGGTCGAACAATGCCTCAACAATACGACAACACTGGAGCGCCCAGTGAATGCAGCTGAAATTGACGCGATATTCTTTGTTTCAAGTAGTGGAATCGCCACACCAAGTATCGATGCACGTCTTATTAATCAATTACCATTTAGACATGATATTAAACGTATCCCTATTTGGGGCCTCGGTTGCGCAGGTGGAGCTTCGGGTATGAGCCGTGCTTTTGATTACTGTAAAGCTTATCCTGAATCGAATGTTCTCGTTCTCGCTATAGAGCTTTGCAGCTTAACGTTTCAACGAGACGATGTATCAAAAAGCAACTTGGTCGGTGTATCGTTATTCTCTGATGGTGTAGCTTGCGCACTTGTTTCTGGAGAACAGTCGACCGTCAAAAGCACACGTCCAATGCCTCATATCCGTGCAACTTCTTCACGATTTATGCCTGACTCAGAGGACGTGATGGGCTGGGACATTAAAAATGATGGTTTGCATGTCGTATTTTCAAAGAGTATTCCAAACGTTATTAAAAGTTGGTTAGGACCATTTGTCCATCAATTCGTGGAAGATCATAATCTTTCAATCGAAGATGTACAGCATTTTGTTGCGCATCCTGGCGGTAAAAAAGTATTAGATGCCTATCAAAAAGCACTGGATATGGATCAAGAGCAAACTGCTACGTCGAAAAAGATACTGCAATATCACGGAAATATGTCGTCTCCTACTGTGCTCTATGTACTCAAGGATTTTATCGAGCAACAGCCTGTTAAAGGGGAATACGGTTTAATGGCAGCACTTGGACCAGGTTTCTGCGGAGAATTATTATTGTTGGAGTGGCAATAAGATGAGCAGGCTTTTCCTGTTTGTTTTTATTATCGTCGTCATTCAACGGTTAGTCGAACTGGTCGTCGCTAATCGCAACGAGAAGTGGATCCGCAATCAAGGTGCAATAGAAATCGGCGCGTCTCACTATAAATGGATGGTTTTAATGCATACTGCATTTTTCATTTCCTTGCTAGTCGAAGTTCTAGTATTCGACCGTCCACTCTCACCATTCTGGAGCATCTTACTCGTAGTCTTCCTATTGATGCAAGTGCTGCGTGCCTGGTGTTTGGCATCTTTAGGAAAGTTCTGGAACACTAAAATTCTTATTTTACCTGGAGCGAATGTACAGAAAAAAGGACCTTATCGCTGGATCCGCCACCCGAACTATGTCATTGTAACAACCGAACTAATTGTATTGCCTTTACTATTCAGTGCGTACTTCACGGCGGCACTATTTCTATTGCTGAATGTCTGGATGCTGTCCGTCCGGATTCCTACTGAAGAACGCGCACTACGAGAACTGACAAATTATAATGAAGTGTTTTAATGAAAAAAGAATGAAAACAAATCCTTGATAACGAGGACTTGTTTTCATTCTTTTCATTTTCTTCATTAATGTTTGCCCATAAAAACACGTAGGTAGTTGACCATAAGTGTCACATAATATCATGATGTCATGTGACTTAATCAGTCTTTATTTTATTCACAAGCTCGTCCATCTTTATTGCCATCCATCTGTTCTTTATATGCCGGGTGACCTTTTTTAACGCCCTTCGGATATACTTGACGGAGCTCTGTACAGTTCTTGAAGTCCTGCGTTTCACCGTATACAGGGATCTTCACAGAATCTGCAGGATATTTTTCACTGTCAAAACCTCGGTCTGTGGCGTAGTCTTCCAACGTCCAAATTCCGATACCTGACTTTTTCGCTTGTTGCTCGGCTTTTTCAAACGCATCCAAATGCCGTGTATTCGGTGGATACACATAAGCGACTCTTGCCAATCCTTCTTTCAATAACTGTTCTTGTACACTCTTGCCGTCTACGTAAATATACGCCAATAATCTGTCGTATTTATCATATTTCCCACCTACATCAAACTCGATTTCGAGCTGACCTTTTTGCAATAGTTCCTGATTCCGAACCTTTGATTGTTGTCCATACGGCTGCTTGCCAAGACGTGGATGATTTGTTTCGGGTGTATCAATTAATAAATACCGCACATTTTGTTCTTTACCCTCGTACATGATTTTGATCGTATCGCCATCAATTGTTTTAACTAGTTCGACAGGAATTAAACCTTGACGACTCGGTTCTTTTTCTTCATCGTCAAATAGCTCTGGGAAATATATAGCTACAATCGCAATTCCTACTGCGATTAAGAATGAAGTAATCATTTTCTTACGTTTATTTTGTGCCGTTTTTTGCGTTGTTTTGTTATTCATCAGAACCTCTTTTCTATAAGCTAAAACCTAAAAAGGCCAAGCCTATTCCTACTGTGAACGTTACTAGTGTATAACCGACCGCTCGAATCTTCTGACCTTCAGTCCAGTACGTCCAGATTTCTTTCATTAAGGTAGAATAGGTCGTTAAAGCACCTGCTACACCAGTAGCCCAAAATAACGTCCAACCGTATGAAAGGTTTGAACCGATGATCCAACCGATGAAGAAACTGCCAACAAAATTAACAAGTAGTGTTCCATACGGTAAACGGTCACGATTGAGCTTGGAGGATATCTCGAAACGTAAAAGCGCTCCTATAAATCCGCCACAACTTACTGCGATAAGATGCCAGATTATGACGATCGCCTCCTAGCCAATAAAAATCCAAGCGCCGCCATAGCTAATCCACCTACAACACTACTACTTACGTAGACACCTGCAAGTACATGAAATCCATCACGTAGCAATTCAACGGTTTCTACACTGACTGCGGAAAACGTCGTGAATGCGCCGAGGAATCCTGTAGTTATAACTGTCACTGCTAGAGGGCTAAGACTTCCTACAAGACGTGCACGTTCCACAATATAGCAAAGGATAATCGTCCCTATCATGTTGATCGTGAAGGTCGCCACAGGAAAAGAACCGCTGATGATCAATAGCTGACCAATCAGCAGTCTTGTGCTTGCTCCAATAGCTCCAGCCACGCCTATGTACAGTCTTTCACGACCGGCATTCATTCGATAATATATCCAAGAGAATGCAGCACATTATTGATGAATGATTGTGTATATAAATAGACCCCTTCTTGTTCAGGTGCCTGGATGACGTCGTGTTGAACGTCTTTCCATCGCTTCCATTGAAGTTCGGATAAATTTTGTGCGAATGCCCATTTACGTGTGTAATCGGTATTGGTGATTTGATCTGCTTCTCCTGTATGAAGTAACATAGGTACATCTTGAATGATTAAATCTGGTTGCAAGACGGATTTCATCAGTGTTTGCAACTCGCGATACCAACCACCCGTAACGATCGGTACATACATCGGATCTTCCGCATATTGCTCCAAGAATTCGGGATTACGCGATAAAAGTTCGGGTGTAATTTCATGATCCAACGTCATCGATTGAGACCATTTCGTAAACATTTTCGCACGAATGGGCGGATGATGTTCTAGATGTAGCCAAGGTGATGTACAGATCACTCCAGCGCATTCAATTCGTTCCATTTGCAATAAACGAAGTAAAAATGTTGCGCCTAATCCATGTCCAAATAAAAACACAGGTAGATTATCATCTAAACCACTACGAATCATTTTCTTGATAAATCTGCGATAATCCTTAAATGCTTCAGCATGTACTTCCACGCTTTCTTTACCATGACCCGGTAAGTCTCCTGCTACAACATGGAAACCATCGCTTTGAAATTTCTGTATGAGCCACGCATATCTTCTATGATGTTCATAAGCGTTATGTACAAGTACAATAACACCTTTCGCCTTACCTTCTGCTTCCCATTTCCACAAAGATATCACTCCTAATCAGACTATCTTATTCTATCTATTTCATTCTTATGTTTCGCAATAACTAAATGTTTGTTAGGATAAATTATACATGATTATTTAGAAAAGAGGAGATTTGATTGATTTATCCATACGAAGGTAAATTACCAAAAATTGACCCATCCGTTTATATTGCTGACTACGTAACGATTTCCGGTGATGTAACGATTGGACCGGAGTCATCTATATGGTTCAACACGGTAATCCGTGGGGATGTATCCCCTACTATTATTGGCAAAAAAGTAAATGTGCAAGATTTCTGCTGTTTACATCAAAGCCCAAAATTCCCACTAATTCTTGAAGATGACGTGACAATTGGTCATAAAGCGATGTTGCATAGTTGTACGATCAAAACTGGAGCACTTGTCGGTATGGGCGCCACCGTACTCGATGGAGCTGAAGTAGGTGAAGGTGCTTTCATCGGTGCTGGTAGTTTAGTGACGCCTGGCAAGAAAATTCCACCGAACACTTTAGCCCTTGGTTCACCGGCACGTGTTGTCCGTGAATTGACTGATGAAGATCGCGCAGACATGACAAGAATCGTAAATGAGTATGCACGTAAAGGTCAATTATATAAAGCGTTACAAGAAAAGAATTAATCGTGGCGCCCGTGACAAGCGGACGCCTTGTCAAGTACATCCCTTTATATAATACATACTTCATTAACATATCATAGATTAACAGACGGTTCGCATGGCCCGCCTTTTAAACTCATAAGAAGTTTACTTGCTGT
Source organism: Sporosarcina sp. P26b (assembly GCF_002743245.1). Taxonomy (NCBI): domain Bacteria; kingdom Bacillati; phylum Bacillota; class Bacilli; order Caryophanales; family Caryophanaceae; genus Sporosarcina; species Sporosarcina sp. P26b. The sequence goes on along the minus strand of NZ_PDYW01000001.1, from coordinate 28,198 downwards.
AATCTAATTAATTACAAGTTTTCACTATATATATGACTTAGGATTGACCCGAAATGTTTCTACTACTTAAAAAACCAGTAATTTACATGTATTTTTAGAAACAAAAAAGCAGCCAAAGAGCTGCTTTTTTGTTGTACTTATTTCCAGCCTACTTCATTCATCAATTCTACAGCTTTCGGATTGTACTTGCCATAGTCTGCGAAGTCCACTTTTTGTGGTGTGAATGTACCCCATTCAGCCATTACTTCTGGTAATTTAGCTTCTTCGTTCACAGGGAACTCAAAGTTTTCTTCTGAGACTTGTTCTTGTGCTTCGGCAGTCGTTAAATACTCAATCAACTTAATTGCATTGTCTTTGTTTTTACTGTGCTTAATTAAGCCAGCTCCACTAATATTAATATGTGTTCCTGTTGTTTCTTGGTTCGGGAAGAACACGCCGATCTGGTCGAACACTTTCACATCTTCTGCTTCGTCTGAAACCGACATACGACCTACATAGTAACTATTCATAATTGCTACGTCACCAACACCTGCAACGATTGCACGTGCTTGGTCGCGGTCTCCGCCTTCAGGCTCACGCGCTAAGTTATCCGCAATTCCTTGCGCCCACTCTTTAGCCTTTTCTTCGCCATCAATTGCGATCAATGACGCCATTAATGATTGGTTATACAAGCTGTCAGATGAACGAACAAGTAATTTGTCTTTCCATTTGTCTGTTGCAAGATCTTCGTAAGTAGATAATTCTTCAGGCTTCACGCGATCTTTTGAATAGACAATCACACGTGCACGAGTAGATAATCCAATCCATTGGTTGTCTGTGTCGCGAAGCTCGGCTGGTACTGTTTTTTCAATTTCTTCAGATTCAACCGGTTGCAATAGACCTTCTTCTTTTGCAGTGTTCAAGATCCCGCCATCAACCGTGATGAATAGGTCGGCAGGTGTATTTTGCCCTTCGCGTTTTAAACGCTCCATCAATTCCGGTGCTTTTGCTTCGATTACGTTTACTTTAATGCCAGTTTGCTTTGTAAAGTCTTCATAAAGAATGGCATCTACGTCATAATGTCTAGCTGTATAGACGTTTACTTCTCCATCTGTTTTCTCATCTTTTTTTGCATCTGTTGCATCTTCAGCAGGAGTTTCCTCTTTTGCTGGGTCTTCCTTTTGTTCCTCTTTATCTGAACTTGCGTTACATGCGCCCAAAATTGCTGCAAGCATTAGTAGAGCGAATGCCCATAAAAACTTTTTCAAATGTTTTTCTCCCCTTATCTTCTCACTCATCTCACCTATTATACACGGTAATGAGAATCATTTTCATCGTTAAAGTGATTGTAATACAATTCCGAGTATAAGTCGAGCTTTCATCTTTCTTTTATTTCTGTAAATATAAAAAGAGAGCCCGAAGTTTATCTGGCTCTCTCTAGTACAACGTTATAAGGTTACAGTCTCTTTATCAGAACCAACATATGATGCACAATCAATATAAATTGTCCGATCACAAATTGCGTCTACATCCGCTTGATCATGAGAGACGAATAGACACGTGATATTCGCTTTTTGCAAAATATCTCGTACTTCCATTCGAATCAACGATTTTAGATTCGTATCCAGATTACTGAATGGTTCATCCATCAACAGAATGGAGGGTGAAGGTGCCAATGCTCTGGCAAGTGCTACACGTTGCTGTTGTCCCCCGCTTAGTTCATGGGGATAACGCTTTGCGAAATCACGCAATTGGACTAGTTCTAACATTTCATCCAAGCGTTCCTTTCTTTCGGCCCGCTTTAATTTATGCAAGCCAAAGCAAATGTTTTCGCTTACTGTCAGATGAGGAAATAATGCATAGTTCTGAAACACCATTCCCACACCGCGCTTTTCTGCTTCTATATACGTGTTGTCTCCTACTATGAGTCTGCTGTCGAGTTCAATACTGCCCCCCGTAGGATCTTCCAAACCTGCAAGTAATCGCAGTAATGTGCTTTTCCCGCTACCGCTCGCACCTACAATCCCGATAATCTCCCCTTTTTCAATCGTAAATGAAAAGCGATCAATAACTGGCGGTTGTTTTTTTGAATACTGAAATGATAAGTTTTGAATGTCCACGAACATATTTCTCACTTCTCCTCAAATTTCAAAATAATAATCACCGACACGATGCTTAAACAAATTAATAACAAGGAGGATGGAGCCGCTTCATAAATTCGTTCATCAATCGCGTATTGATAGGTTCGTGTCGCAAGCGTATCAAAGTTAAATGGGCGTAATAATAAAGTCAGAGGCAATTCCTTCATAATTTCAAGGAAGGCTAGAGCAAATCCAATTAAAATCGAACCACGTAATAATGGAAACTCCACTTTCCAAAACGTGTATGTTAAACCGCGCCCTAATAAGAATGATGCTTCTCGGTAAGACGGGGGAACTTTCGTATAACCCGATTCAATTGCATTAAACCCTTGTGCCATAAAACGTATAACGTATCCTGTGATCAACATAGCAATCGACATACTTAAGACGAGTGTGCCCGATTCTACACCAAATAACTTCGGATAAATAAATGCTAGTTTCTCATCTAACGTAATAAATAGCGCAAGGACACCTATTGCGACGACCGCTCCCGGTACTGCATAACCGGACGTCATAATACGCGCAAGTAAATTAGACGAAGCCGATGGATACAAGTTAATCGTACGAGCAGCCAAGATTGCAAAGAAGCTAATAATTAATGCACCGATAAAAGCAGCCAATAAACTATTGGTTATTAAACTGATAAAGTCCGAGCGCCATACTTTTTCATATGTTTTTAGTGACCAATAGATCAGTTGAACAAAAGGAATTAAAAAGGCACTCAAGAAAATAATAGAACAAGAAAGGAATGCTAGCCAAGCAGTCCAGCTACGTAACTTTTTGCGTGCGAGTGGTCTGCTCTGTGTCACGTTCGTATCATACTTCCGACCTTTGCGTAAAAAACGCTCGAGCATGAAAATCCCCAATATAATGACAAGCAACCAGGCAGCCAATCGCATAGCTGCATTGATATCATACATCCCGAACCACGTCTGGAAAATCGCCGTCGATATCGTTCGTACACCAAAGAAACTGGCTACACCATAATCACTTAATACTTCAAAGATGACTAGCATCGATCCTCCAATAATCGCAGGTCGTGCAATGGGGAGTGCCAAACGGAAAAACATTTGTATACCATTCAAACCAAGAGTTTTAGCGCTCTCAATATAGGAAGCGCTTTGTTTTTCGAAATAATTGAGCGCAATCATATAGACATAAGGATAAAGAAATAATGTCAGAACAAAAATCGCTCCACGCAGTGACATAATCTCAATTGCGCCAGGTGTAAATTGATAATCAAAATGATTACGGAAAAACGATTGGATGACGCCAGTATAGCTTGTCATCGTGCTATATGTGTAAGCCGCTATATAAGGCGGTATAGCTAAAGGTATAATTAATAGCCATTTAAACTGCTGACGAAATGGAAATTCATATGCTGCAATGATCCAAGCCAGCACCAATCCGATAGTCGTCGAGAGGATTCCGACAGAACCAACTAAAATAACTGACCCTTTTATATAGTCAGCAAGTAAAAATTCTTTAATATGTTCCCAGTTCTCGCCAGTCGGCTGGAAGAAACTTAATACCACATAAGCGACGGGCATAATAATAACGAGTGCGCCAAGCATAGTAATGATGAACCAGCTATTTGCCCGACGACGAAGCTCTCTTAGCCATATAGATGTTTTCATATACGATAATACCAACTTTACTACGCACAGTGGCGGTTATGATGTTAATTAATTATAACTTGCATAATGATAGTCACTCTTAAGTATATACAATATCCGTATGCTTTCCAATGTTTTCACAAGAATTCAACAAATCTATGCTATTTATGTTCTACAAAATAAATATTCCTAAACTAATAGTTTTACAGTAAAATCCCGGTATAAAAAAATGAAGACAAACTCATTTTTTGGAGTTTGCCTTCATATAAAATACTATAGATAAAATTTACGTTAAATATTCTATACTAAGCTAGCTTCTCATTTTCTTTTCTAAAGAAACCGAAGATCCCTACTGTTTGTACGATATTCGTGAAGGCCTGCGGATCTGTTTCGTTGATAATCCGTTCCAAATCGTATAGTTCATATCTTGTGATAACAACATACAGCATATTCTTATCTTCTTTTGAGTAAGCACCTTTAGCAGGTAGTATGGTGATTCCTCGTACCATTTGACGATGGATTGCTTGTTGGAGATCGTCTGCTTTGCGTGTGATGATCATCGCGGTTACTTTTTCATGTCGCGTATGAATCATATCAATCACTGACGTCGTAACGTATAGCGCAACCATTGTGTAAAGTGCGTTTTCCGGTTCATATAAAATACCTGCGAATACGATAAGAATACCGTTTAGTAATAAAAAGTAGACACCGATTGGTTTATCCTGCATACGGGATAGAATCATCGCAACGATGTCCATTCCTCCAGTAGATGCACCTAGCTTTAAGGATATCCCTACACCGACACCCGCCAGTACTCCACCAAATACCGCATTCAGCATAATGTCATCTGATATAGATCGTAGTGGCAACAATTCAAGAAATAGTGTTGCAAACGCAACGGATAATATACTGTAAATCGTGAAACCTTTCCCTACTTTAAACCAACCGAGAATAAAGACTGGTATGTTGAAAAGTAACAATAAAACACCTGTACTGACGGTCATATCCAAGTGGTCCTTTAGAACACTGGATACTAACTGGGCTGCACCCGCAAACCCACTTGCATAGACATTTGCATTGATAAGAAAGAAATTTAATGATAGAGCCATAAGTAGCGATCCTATAATTACAACCGTCACCCGTTTTGCTTCAATGAAAAACATAGCGACCTCCTATGGTAAATAACAATTTAATGCACGAACTAGATTATATCTATTCTTCCCTCATAATGGTACCCCTAAGCAACATTTAACACAAAAACAGCCGTTTAACATGCAATTTCTTCTCCTCTCTGTCATTACTATGCCACCCATTCGTCATTTGCTCTACTACTATTACAGTTCACAAAAGTCACGTCTGTCAAAGTAAATAATGAAGCACTCGATGCTATTTCATCAGTTTATGGATTCATTTCGTAATTAGACAAAATATGCTTCCAACCGAATGTTTTTGTCAATTAGCGTCGTATATGATAGCATCCACCATTAATTCTATCGCTATTGTAAATCTACTATAAATCACAAGTCCCTATTACACTACCCCAATAACACAAATCAATTATTCGGACAGTCCGAAAGTTCCAACTATAGATTATACGGTTTAATTCAAAGAAATATCGGCTATATTTAGAGGGGGAATCAAGGAGGAAACGTACGATGAAAACAAACAAAAAGGTAAGTGAATCAAAACGAGACAAAATGATTGAGGAGCTCGTTTCAAATGGGGTATTTAAAATTGATGGGAAACAACTGTACGAATTACCGCTTCAATTATTAAAGCAGGAATATGAAGCTTTCGGACAAACTGACATTCAAATGTAAATAAAAATGAGACGCGTCCAATTGGGCACGTCTCATTTTTATTTACGCTTCTATCGTTGAAACTTTAGATTTTCTTAAAATCTTATACAGAATGATGAGTAAAACCGAAATCCCTAGCGCAATTCCTATCACGGAATATTGGAAACGAATTGGCGGGAAGCCTGCTAATTTAGCAATTCCGTCCAATATTAAAGGCGAACTGAACTGACCGATAAAAATGGAACTCGATACTATCGCAATCACACGGTCACTATGAAGTGGATTGACCAAACTTAATGCTTTAACGTTAATCATAGGGAACAAAATTCCTTGTCCAAAACCAATTACGCATGTACAAGCTAAAATGAGTGGGACAGAATGACTTAAAGCCAAACCAGTGAATGCAATCCCCATTAAGAATATACTGATTGGCATGATATAAGATTTCAAGATATCTTGTAGCTGAATCAACGTCAGGCTAGTAATCATCCCCCCTACAGTTGTAAAAGAAATCACTGTTCCTGCCAATGCTGAGCCACCTATATTGCTTTGCTCCAAGTAGAGTGCCATATTCGTGGCAACCGAATAGTAAACTAGCATAATACCTGCGGAAGCAGCTGCATAGCCAAAAACAGTTAGCGGCATTTTCCGTTTCTCTACACTCTTATCTTGTTTGAGCGGTGTGTCTTTCGGCAAGAATATAAAGACCAGAATTAAAATCACGACACCCATTAAATACACATTAAACGGAGCTCTCCAACTGATAGCCGCTAAGTAACCTGCTAGCATCATAGTGATGATCCCACCGAAGTTACTGAATGCAGAATTATAACCCATCATCTTCACTTGTTCACGGCCTCTAAAATGATCACTAATTAACGTAATCCCAAGCGGCATGACTAAGCCGACACCAGCTCCTAGCACAAATCGAAAGGCTAGTAGCATTTCAATCGTATTGGTAAACTGTGCGCCTACCCCTGCCAAGACATAAATGAATAAGCCGATTAAAGCAACTGTACGTTTCGGTATCCTTGACGTTAACCAACTAGAGATGTATGTAAATGGAATGATCAATAACGAAGGTGCCGTTAATATTAACTTGATAATTACGGGGCTGGCTTCTGGGAAGTTTGCGGCAATCAATCCAAGGGCAGGAGATATAGCGGCTCCTGCCATTACTGTTGCCATCGAGATAGAAATGATTGTTGGTTTCAACATGCGGTTCATTGGTCATCCCCCTACTCTGGATGACGTTTTAGTTGGCGTAATACTTTTTCGGCTGACACTTTAATAGGTGAAATCTTGCGAGCATTTGTTAATAATAAGCCATGTACTAATGATAAATGATACACAGCTAATTCTTCTGCATCTCCTTCAATAAACTCCTCAGAAATTTGTCCTTTAATAATAATATGTTTAATTCTTTCGACCATGAATCGATATTTTTCCACAATTTCTTCTTTCACTTCTTGTGTTAAATAATCAGAATACAAAGCTTGCATGATCAGGATATGGCGGTGTACTCCATCACGTAATGAGCCAGAGTGAGTTGCTTCAGTGAGCCATTCCAATTGTTTTAAAGGACTGTCATGTTTTTCCTCTGCTTTATCAACTATATGGACGAATTCAGTTAATAACTCGAGAATCACTGTGACGTACAGGTCTTCTTTTGATTTGAAGTAGTGGTAAAACAAGCCATGACTTTGTTCGGCCTTGTTTGTAATTTCACTAATTTTTGTTGCAGCGTATCCTTTCGTACCAAATAATTCAATCGCGGCTTCTTTTAGTTGTTGCTGTCGATTATCGCGTAGCTCTTTAAATTTTTCACTTGTTCGAGAAGACATAAGGTTTTTTCAACTCACTTCTTTTTATTGATTGACTGACGAGTCAACGCCGAACAGCTTACTGTTCCTATGGGGTCTTGTCAACTAATAATAATTAAAGTGATACCACGGTATCATGAATAAACAGCATAGGTATGCACTTATAGTGGGTTTTCTTTATTTACTTTGCAAAAAAATGAAGAACATGAGACTGGGACATAACTAGGAAATAGTCCGCTCCGGTACACTCCTATATCTTAAAAGTTACTTTTATAAATATGTAGTCAAAAAAATGCACGAAGGAAAAGAATAATCCTTCATGCATTTTTTGGGGTTTAGTCCCAGCCACTTGTTCTCAAGTCCTAAAATAGATGTATTCAATTATTAACGATGTAATCTTTTTTCAACATCTTCTACAATGTCTTGTACGGAGTTGCCTTCAACGCTTACCACGGGGAAGTCGAATTGGTCGATGTTGACATCGCTCAAGGCACGTACTACGCCCATATCATAGCCGCTTACATGTTCATCACTTGCGAACATCTTCACTTCATGTCCTTTTTCCTCTAATGCTTGTTTAATGTCTTCAAATGGTACTTCTACCGCTATTTTCGCCATATCCTATTCCTCCTCCGAATACTACATGTATTCGATTAATGTTTTATATTTTCCCGCTCTTACATAAATCAAACATGACTTATTATGGCATGTTTATAAAACAGTAATACCAAAACGATTGATTTCGCGGAAAATGGGTATTTTACTGTTAGAGCTATTGAATCATTAGAAGAACTTATAGAAGGAGTCGACACGATATGTTCGGTTTAGCGGATCTCCTTAGCTTGGTCATTTCAAGTTTTATCATTCTACCTGCCGTTACGTTTATAAGGGAAGCTGGTTATTTTATAATTAGTGGTCTATTCGGTGTGAAAAATGCCAGACTCACTATTGGATCTGGACCCAGGCTTTTTAAATTTGGTGTTTTAGATATACGAAAATATTATCATGTAAATAGCTGGTTTTCTTTTGATTCAGTAAAGAGAAAAAGTAATTTCGCGTATATATGTATATATGCTGGGCCGATTTTGATTAACGTGATCGTGGCAGTCATAATAAATGCGCTGATTGCAAATGGCTTTCTTGAAGAGTCTAAAACATTTTGGAGCCGTTTTATATTCTACGCCTTCTATTTCGTTTTATTTGACTCCATTCCAATGAAAACCGTAAATGGTAAACCGAATAACGGTATGATTATTTATGAACTTGTACGATATGGCAAACGCATCGATTTCAATGAAGAGCCCCTGATTGTCGGGACAACAGAAGCAGAAGAAATGTATCAGGAAGAAATGGAGAAAATTGAAAAAGTAAAGGAAGAAATTAAAGAAGAGATCATAAAAAATGATAGCGTCCCTCCTGACAAGAAAGGATGAGTTGATGATTGTACGTGAACACGAGAAAACATTTAGCTTTGTGCAACAACATCATCATGGACACCTAGCCGGTGAATTAATGAAACACTGGAAAAAGGATATGTTTCCTGAAGATCAATGGCGTCATTCCGTATTGACTGCCATTCGTAACCACGACATCGGCTGGGCTCCTTTTGATAAACAGCCTTTTTGGAATGATGCGAAGTCGGTACCTTTTCGATTCACTGACTTCCCACTTCTCCCTAAAACAGTACTTTATCGTCAAGGAATCGATGATGTAGAAAAGATTGACCACTATGCAGCTATGCTTTGTAGTCTTCATTATGAACAGTTTATACAGAGTAATAACGAAAAAGAAGCTAAGCTATTTATCGAGGGAGAACAGAATCGTCGTGAACGATTGTATAAAGAAATCGAGGATTTTGATAAGGAATTATTTGAAAAGCATTTTGCCTTGCTTCAGCTTGGAGATAACTTTTCTTTATATTGTTGTGTGAATGATCCAGGTGTCGCCAAAGCGAATGAACATATATTCTTTCGCGACGGCATTCCTTCAACAGGCATTTTCCCTGCATTACCGATAGGACGAATTGGGATCTATTTTGCAGATCAGCACACTATTAAGGTGGAAAATTATCCATTTAGCTATTCATTTGACGTTGAAGTAAAGCAAAAGACTGTTTTGAAAAAAGACATTGAGGATCAAGGATTGCTAGTAGCTTATGAAGAGGCAGATTATGAATTGATTCCTTTTCATATTACGCCGGCAAATAAATAAAAAATGCAGAAAGAGGAAATGTTTTCCCCTTTCTGCACTCCATTATTGCTTTACACGTACTTTACTAGCAAGTTCTTTCAACGCTTCCACTTTATCCGTCTGCTCCCATGGCAATTCGATATCCGTGCGGCCAAAGTGACCGTACGCTGCTGTTTGTTTGTAGATTGGACGACGTAGGTCGAGCATTTTAATAATGCCTGCCGGACGAAGGTCAAACAATTCACGTACGAACTCCACTAATTGTGTTTCGGATAGTTTACCTGTGTCGAATGTGTTGATCGAGATAGAAACTGGGCTTGCTACACCAATCGCATATGCCAACTGGACCTCACAGTGCTCAGCTAGTCCAGCTGCCACGATGTTCTTAGCTACGTAACGAGCTGCATAAGAAGCGGAACGATCCACTTTTGTAGCATCTTTACCTGAGAACGCTCCCCCACCATGTCGTGCATAACCACCGTACGTATCAACGATGATTTTACGTCCAGTTAGACCGGAGTCTCCTTGAGGACCACCAACGACGAAGCTGCCGGTAGGGTTAATGAAGTATTTCGTATGCTCGTCCAACAAGTTTTTGGGAACGACTGCATCGATGACTACTTCTTTAATATCTTTCTCGATTTGTTTGAGTGTAGCTTCAGGATGATGTTGTGTGGAAATAACAATCGTGTCAATTCGCACTGGATTATTATCCTGATCATACTCTACTGTTACTTGTGTTTTGCCATCAGGACGCAAATAAGGAATTAGTTCTTCCTTACGTGCTTCTGCTAAACGTCGTGCCAATTTATGAGAAAGACTAATTGGTAAAGGCATAAGTTCCGGTGTTTCATTACATGCATATCCGAACATTAAACCTTGGTCACCTGCTCCGATGTCATCTATGTCTTCATCTGTCATAGACCCTTCACGCGCTTCAAGTGCCACGTTGACACTAGCAGCAATTTCAGGTGATTGCTCATCAATAGATGTAAGTACAGCAGATGTTTCGTAATCAAAGCCGTATTTCGCACGAACATATCCAATTTCCTTTACAGTATCGCGAACTACTTTTGGAATATCCACGTACGTTGTCGTAGTGATTTCTCCCATTACTAATACGAGTCCAGTCGTGATACTCGTTTCACATGCCACACGCGCATTTGGATCCTCGGTTAGGATCGCATCTAAAATTGCGTCTGAAATTTGGTCGCACATCTTGTCTGGATGGCCTTCTGTAACTGATTCTGATGTAAACAGTCGACGGTTTGTCATTTTGTTTCCCCCTATATTAAGCATCATGATACGGTACTCTCATAAGTCCCTGGTAAAGTTCCACGCCTAGACGTCAAGCATATACCATAAGGATTCAGGGCTAGACAATATAAAAAGCCCTTCACTCACATTCAATCCATGAGTAAAAGGCAAAATTTCACGCGCAGCACCTTTCACTCTTATCGTCCAAGGAATTAAACCTTGCTTCAGGTTTGGCACCTTCGCGCTAGACTACTGTCTATTGCAGGTTGCCGGGTTTCACAGGGCCTGTACCCTCCACCAACTCGGGATAAGAGTATCCGTTCATGTCACATCTTATTAAAAAGTTTGGATTTTGTCAATTTTTTTATTCTAAATCACTTGAGTTTTCCATTAGTATAGATTAATATTCTTAATGTGTTATACTATTTACGAATTAGGATATTCTTATCAAGATAAATAAATCGACTACGCAAAGGACGGTATGTAAATATGATATCTGCAAAAATTGATGATAGTTTAAAAAGTCTTCTTAGTGGAAGCAACGTGACGATCCAAGCGTCTGTAGCAGAATTAACGGAAAAAGCAGCAGCAAGAGGCGAAGCTAAACTTTCAGCAGACGGCGCAATTACTGCACGTACAGGCAAGTACACAGGACGCTCACCTAAGGACAAATTCATCGTTGAAGATGCAGTGTCTAAGGATAAAGTAGATTGGGGTAGCACGAACAGCCCAATTTCAGAAGAGATCTTTGATTCATTATACACGAAAGTCATTGATCATTTGAAGGAAAAAGACGAGCTCTTCGTTTTTAAAGGATTTGCAGGCGCGGATAAAGACTCCCAGTTGTCTATCCAAGTAATCAATGAATTAGCTTGGCAGAACCTATTCGTTCACCAGCTATTCATCCGTCCAACAGAAGAAGAATTACAAGCACACGAATCGCAATTCACAATTTTGGCTGCCCCTTCATTCAAAGCGGATCCAAAAGTGGATGGCACTAATTCGGAAACTTTCATCATCGTATCACTCGAGAAACGAATTGTTTTGATTGGTGGAACAGAGTACGCAGGAGAAATGAAAAAATCTATTTTCTCTGTTATGAACTTCTTGCTACCTGAACAAGGTATTCTTTCTATGCACTGTTCAGCAAACGTAGGTGAAGAAGGCGACGTTGCTTTGTTCTTCGGACTTTCTGGAACAGGTAAAACTACTCTTTCAGCAGATGCTAACCGTAAACTAATCGGAGACGATGAGCATGGCTGGTCTGATAACGGCGTATTTAACATTGAAGGTGGATGTTACGCAAAATGTATCAATCTTTCTGCAGAAAAAGAACCTGAAATTTTCGGAGCAATCCGTTTCGGTGCAGTTTTAGAAAACGTTGTATTGGATGAAGTAACGCGCATTCCAGATTATGATGATAAATCATTGACAGAAAACACACGTGCCGCTTACCCTATCGAAAATATCGATAACATCGTGACACCGTCTGTTGCTGGTCATCCTAAGAATATTATCTTCCTAACTGCCGACGCTTCCGGAGTATTGCCTCCGATCTCGATCCTTACAAAAGAACAGGCAATGTACCACTTCTTGAGCGGTTTCACTTCCAAGCTTGCTGGAACTGAGCGTGGAATTACTGCTCCTGAACCAACATTCTCTACTTGCTTCGGCTCACCATTCTTACCACTTCCTGCTGCAACATACGCAGAGATGCTTGGCAAGAAGATCGATGAGCACGGCTCAAAAGTATTCCTTGTGAATACAGGTTGGACTGGCGGAATCTACGGTGTAGGTTCACGTATGAACTTAGGCTATACACGTTCAATGGTACGCGCTGCAATCGCTGGTAAATTAGATAATGTAGAAACAAAGAAGAACGAAATCTTCGGATTGAATATGCCGCTTGAAATCGAAGGTGTACCGAGTAATGTTCTACACCCTCGTTATGCTTGGGAAGATCCGAACGAATACGATAAAGAAGCAAATCGCTTAGCTGATGCTTTCCGTGAGAACTTCAAGAAGTTCAGCCACGTTTCAGAGGACATCGCAATTAAAGGTGGACCACCTGTTATTAAGTAATGATAGCTGAAAGAGGCTGACCCAGAATTCTGGGTCAGCCTCTTTTTTGGTTTTTAATTTGACGAGCATTGTAAGTGGGGCGATGGATGGCTTCCGCCTGCGTTAGATGATGTGTAGGGCAGTTCAGATAGTTGTTTTTCGAATGCGCGGATTATTTGTTCATACAAGTAAGTAGGATACGATGTTAGGTAGCTGTTTTGCGAACCCTTACTCTTCCTTGTTTTATGCAAAAGTAGTGATTTGACTGGCAAAGTAAGTGGGGGCGGTCATTGGCCCCACTTCGGCGGTGGTGGATGGCTTCCTCAATGAGCCAGACAGGAAGTGCACCTGGCTGTCTCATTACTCCGCCTACCACGTGCAGCCGCCTTCGTTAGATAATGTGTAGGGCGGTTCGGATTCTTCTTTTGCAAGAATAGGAATTAGTACTACCCAGTCACTGGTTTTATCTACTATAAACCACAACCTAACTTGGTTCTCACTTAGTAGCGCAGGCACAACTGCGGGGTCGGCCGTGGCCATGAGACAGCTAGCAGCCCCACCGCTAGTTGGCTCATGGCTGGAGGCAATCCCCCACGTGCCTATGCGGGTTCAAAGCATGACCCTCACCACTTTCCATGCATAAACCAATGTCGAGCAACGATCCTCTGATCTTCATCATTTATAAACCACAACCTGACTTGGTAAGTACTCAGTAGCGCAGGCACAACTGCGGGGTAGGCCGTGGCCATGAGACAGCTAGCAGCTCCACCGCTAGTTGGCTCATGGCTGGAGGCAATCCCCCACGTGCCTGTGCGGGTACAAAGCATGACCTTCGCTACTTTCCATGCACAAGCCAATGTCGAGCAACGACCATAAAAAACCATCTACCAAGTTTGACCTATCCCCTTCTCTGCCGCTTCATCCAATCCACTGCATCTTTCACAAGCCGCCGATTCATTTCAGGTGGAATATAATGCGTGTAGCCTTCCAAATACCAAGTTTCAAACTCTTTATTCGCCTCACTCAAAGCATTCTCGAGCAATAACGCCTGTTCAAATGAAACATTTGTATCCAGCGTCCCATGAATAATTAGCGTCGGTATATCGATGTCTTGTACACGGAATAAAGCTGTACGCTCACGATACGCATCGGGTTGATTATTTGGAGTACCACCGATGACACGCTTCATCATGCGGCGCATATCCTGTCGCTCTTTGTATGTGAAGACTACGTCTGAGACGCCTGCCCATGCTACCGCGGACGTTAGGTCTTCACGTATAATAGCAGTCCAGAGCGCCATAATACCGCCTCTTGAAAAGGAAAATAGATGAATTCGATCTGAGTTGACACTACTTTGTTGTTTCAGCACATCAACTCCCACCACTGCGTCATTGCGGTCTTCGCCTGCAAATTCATCCTTCCCTTCACCGCCACGATTGCCGCGGTAATAAGGAGCGAACACCACAAGACCATGGGACGCAAATTGTGCAATACGAGCCGGTCTAACCATCCCGACATGTTGAATGCCGCCACGTAAATAAAGCAAACCGTCATAGCGGCCTTCCGCTCTTGGTGTAGCTAACAGGCCTTTTACTAGCAAACCGTCAGAACTATAGGTAATTTCCTCCAATTTGACGTGTGGGTTTGGGGAAGGATAATCTCTTCTTCGAATGATTTTCCCATTAGTTTGTTCGACCATTCGCTTCCACCCACTTTCTCAGTTCACTCATTCCACGATCCTTCATATGAAAACTAAGTTCTGTACAAGCGTCCAACTCAGCGTCTGTCATCCAAACCGCGCCTTCCGTTTCCATTAACGTAAAGTTCTTTTCTATATGCGTAATATCCCCTGTGAAAACAGCTTTGCAAAAAGGTGGATCGGTAAAGACGACGTACTCAGCAAATGAATGCACATTTTCTATAGTGACTCCTGTTTCTTCCATTGTTTCCCGAATTGCCGCTTGTTCAATGGTCTCTCCCCATTCTGCTTTTCCACCTGGGAATTCAATGCCGCGTATTCTATGTTTAGTCAATAACCAACGCTCGTTGTGCTTAATGAGAACGAGCACATGGCGAGATTCAATTTGATGTGAGTTCGGTCCAAACGTCAATTCGACATTGGCTCCCTGTAAATCTTCAAATTTCAGCATTATGGATCACGTCCTTTCCTCTAGTGTAGCGGAAAGGTAAGTGAAGATTCAACGAAATAGAGGCAGTTGCTCGATAAAACGTTTGGACTCATCGTCTGTGTATTCATGGATCAATGCAAAGACCTTCTTTAAGCGCAAATCCACCCTATCATTGTCTTTGTCATAGTGATATGGAATATACGGTAAATGGGATCGGAGAAAGTTTTGGAATTCTAATTGTTCCATTTGAGAAAATAGTTTTTCAAATACAGGATATACTTCTTTTGTCACTTCTACTTTATATTCCCACGTTGAAGAGTGAGGATCCGCGTGAACTAATTTGTGATTCAGTGATATATACATTGGATATCTTTCTTCTGTCATAATCATCCTACTTTCTTTTTAACGTAGCATGGCTCGTTACGAAGAAAATATTCTTCATAAAAAAAAACCTATTAACGGCATCTCGTCAATAGGTCTTCGTATTATATTTCTTGATCTTGCTCTTCATATACTACTTTTTCAACCGCTAACGCCACGTTAATGTGTACGTTAGGATCTAAAGGATGTGGTACTAAATCGTCTCGTTTTGTGCTATCGACAATCGCCAGAGCTGCGGCAATAAGCATTGGATATGTAATGGACTTGGCATTCGCGTTTAATGCGCCACGGAAGATACCCGGGAAGCCAAGAACATTATTCACTAGACGACCATCGGCTGCATAAGCCGCGCCTGCTTCCAATGCGACATCCGGAGCAATTTCCGCGTTTGGATTGGATAAAGCCAAAATAATTTGACCTTTACGAACCATTTCAGGCTTGATCAAGTTAGCTACACCTGTTGTGGCAATGATCAGGTCACAAGTCTCCATAATTTCCTCCATCGAATCGACAACAGTACCGCCGTGCTCTGCTAACATTTCTTTAGCGTGAGGGTTTGGATCCGTTCCCTTCATTTCCTCTACACCATATGCCATAAACATACGACTGATGGCTAAACCTGCCGCGCCTAGTCCAATTTGTCCAACCGAAGAATTAGCTAAATCTGCACCGACATGTTTACAGGCAGTGAGTGCTGCTGCTAATGCTACGACTGCTGTGCCATGCTGGTCATCATGCATAACCGGAATCGGCAATTCTTTTTTCAGACGTTCTTCGATTTCAAAGCAATGTGGAGAACCTATGTCTTCTAATAAAATTGCACCGAAGCCTTGATGGATATGTTTGACCGTAGCTACTACTTCATCCGGATCACTCGTATCAAGTAATATCGGAATACCGCTAATGCCAACGAATTGATCAAATAATACGGCCTTTCCTTCCATGACAGGCATACCTGCTACTGGACCAATATCTCCGAGTCCCAAAATGGCTGTACCATCTGTCACGATTGCTACGGAATTTGAAATGCCTGTGAAATAATTGGCTTGTTCAGGATCTTCGTGAATCGTTTTACATACGCTAGCCACACCCGGTGTGTACACTCTGCGTAAATCAGCAAGAGAACGGATTTGATGTGTGGCTTTCATATGAATTTTACCGCCCTCATGCATTTGCAGTACATCATCTGTAATCGCCTGAACTTTAATGCCATGTTTCAAATTATCTATTGCTTCGACAATTTCCTCTAAATGTTCTTTATCATTACATAATAGTGCGATTTCTCTGATTGTAGAAATCGTACCAACTTTAATCGTTTGAATGTCACCGATATCTCCATTTAACTGTCCAATTGCCATCGTCACCTTACCCAAATTACCAGGTTTGGAAGGTGTTTCGATAATTAAATTACGTAGAAATTGGCCTTGAGCCATATTTAATCTACCTCCTACTATGTCTTGTTTTTTCATATAGTTTAACACTCTTTTTGATTGCATCCGTTAAAAAACACACATCTCTAATCATACGAGATGTGTGTTTTCCAATCAAGCCTTGATATCAATTGAAGCGCCCTTTGTGGGGTGCGCGACAGGCTGATTTTCGAGACCATTCAACATATCATTCATAGCAGAAGTTTCCATTGAAAGGGCCTTGTTCATGACGCTCATTTGAACGGTTGATTGCAAGCTTCTCAACTGGCTGGACATAATTGAATTGATATCCATAACGTTCAACTCCTTTCTGGTGTTCACTTCTTACTATCGGTTAATTTTTTGTTGAATAAAGAGTTTTATTCGTTTGTTTCGCCAAGGAACGCATTCAACATCCACTGATGCTTTTCTACGCTCTGATAAATTGCGTTCAACATATCTTCTGTCATATCATCAGAATCTTTGGCTGCCAAATCCATCCCTTTTTTCAATGATTTCATTGTTTTATCGAAATCATCTACTAGTGTCTGTACCATTTCATTCGCTTTTTCTGTGCCTTTTGCTTCGTCGATAACAGATTCAGTCAAATGTTGTGATAGTGTTGCAGTCGGTTCGCCACCCAAAGTTAGCACACGCTCTGCGATTTCATCCATATGCGCTGTTGCTTCGTTATATAATTCTTCAAACTTTGCGTGTAATGTGAAGAATTGATTTCCTTTTACATACCAGTGGTAGTTATGAAGTTTCGCATACAACACCGACCAAGTAGATACTTGTTTGTTTAGTTCTTGAATTAATTCTTTAGACATAAAAAAAAACACTCCTCTTAAATTGTATTATGCTTCTCTCTTTTAATTTACCACATCTATAGGTAAACTAAACCTTATTACGTCAGAAGGTGATGGATATGCTAAAGAAAGTATTTATACAATTGATCCGATTCTATCAAAAGTTCATTTCTCCCTTATCACCACCCTCTTGCCGATTTCATCCGACTTGTTCACATTACGGGGTAGAAGCAATTGAAACACACGGAGCACTGAAAGGTAGTTGGCTTGCAGTCATGCGGATTTTAAAATGTCATCCTTTTCATAAAGGTGGATTCGATCCGGTACCTCCCAAAAAAACGAATAAAAACAAGCAGTACTAGGTTGCAAACATATATCATATCTTGTATGATGAGAAAATAATCTAAATAGTAATCATTCCGATTACGTCACGGAGGCTTTTCTAATGAAAAATCGTTTGCTGTTGCTAGGCGCTGCTTTACTACTCGTTTTAAGTGGTTGTACCAATAAGGCATCGACCGAACCGGATGATTCGTCATCCGATCAATTACTCGTCTATACGACAGTCTACCCATTGCAATACTTCACTGAACGTATTGGTGGAGAGTATGTTGACGTGAAATCTATCTATCCGCCTGGGACAGATGAGCATGTGTTTGAACCTACACAGAAAGATATGATGGCGTTGGCAAAAGGAGATTTATTCTTCTATATCGGACTTGGACTCGAAGGTTTTGTGCAAAAGACGGAGAAGACGTTGCAGAATGAAGATGTGCAGTTCGTTCCAATCGCCGACTATATTGATCCCGAGGAATTAGAAGAGGGGCATTCTCACGAGCATGGAGAAGAAGATCATGACGAGCATGGGCATGAGGATACCGTTGATCCTCATGTTTGGATATCTCCTTATCTCAGCACGAAACTTGCAGAGAAAATCACGCAAGAGTTGTCCGATGAATTACCTGAACATGCAGAGGCATTCAAGAAAAATTTTGATGTGTTATATGATGAATTAGAAGAATTGGATCGTGGATTTAAGACTATGGCTGATGCGTCACCAAACAAAACATTCTTTGTGTCCCATGCGGCGTTTGGCTACTTGGCAGATGCTTACGGGTTACAGCAGCTTGCAGTATCTGGTCTTGATTCACAGAATGAACCTTCACAAAAAGAATTAGCTTCACTTGTAAAAGAAGCAAAAGAACAAGACATCCAGTATATTTTATTTGAACAAAACGTCAGCTCAAAATTGGCTGAAGTCATCAAAAAAGAACTGGATGCCGAAGCGTTAACTTTGCATAATTTGAGTGTACTTACTGAAGAAGACATACAAAAAGAAGAAACGTACTTCACTCTCATGGAACAAAATTTGGAAGTACTGAAAAAAGCATTAGGCAACTAACAGTGGATGAAAACTCCACTGTTTTTTTATAACCATTTTTTCAATTCGAAGCGCATTAATTTATTTGATGCGTTACGTGGCAGTTGCTCTACAAATCGAAATTCTTTTGGAAGTTTATAACGTGCTAAACGTTTCGAACAGAATTCTACTAGTTCTTCCTCAGTAACTGAACCGACGAGAAATGCGACGGGTACTTGCCCCCACTCCATATCTTCTTTACCACATACGCCCGCTTCCTTTATAGCAGGATGCGCTAGCAACACATTTTCAATTTCGGCAGGATAAATATTCTCTCCACCCGAAATAATGAGATCAGCACGTCGATCGACAATGAATAAATAGCCTTCCTCGTCAAGATAGCCAGCATCCCCTGTAACGAGCCAACCATCCTCGGTCAGCGCATTGCGTGTATGTTGGCTTCCAATGTAGCCTGGCGTCACGTGAGGACCTTTTATGAGCACTTCTCCTACTTCTCTCGGTTGAACGGTATCTTTAATGGCAACTTGATTGAAAAATAACGGTTTCCCCGCTGAACCTAGCTTTCGCGCCGCATCCGCTTTTCCAAGAGTCGTCGTTTGCGAACACGTTTCGGTCATGCCATACGTCTGAAGTATCGGTAATCCACACGCTGCCGCGCGATTCAAATAATCCAGTGGTACCGGTCCTCCTCCAACGAGCATAGTACGAAATAGCGGATGTGCTTTACTATCAGTCGCTTCCATGACACGAACAATTTGATCCAACGTCAGCGCAACGACGGACATCGCTGTTACACGTCCTGCCATGATTTGTGTAGCAGCTTCTTTCGCATCAAATTTTTCGTACAAGCGCATTTCCATTCCATAAATCACTGAGCGAATGACGATCGATAGTCCACTTATGTGGAATAGTGGCATCATGCAAAGCCATGAATCTTTATCGGTCAATCCGAGATTCAGCGCTGAAGCGAGCGCGCTTGACGTATGATTACCTGCTGTTTGTCGAACCCCTTTAGGAACCCCTGTAGTGCCTGAAGTATACATAATCGATAGCGTCTGATCTTCAGTCCACTGTTTCAGTAAAGTGAACTCTTTTCGTTCAGTCTTTCGAACCGCAGAATAGAATACGCTTTTGATGTCATCCAATTCCGGAAGTGAGGTTATTTTATCATCAACAAGCACAAGTGTTGCCTCGGAATCACGTACTTGCCAGCGTAATTCCTGTTCTGTCAGCCGATTATTCAGACAGACGACTTCCACACTTAATAACCAGCATGCATGGATAAAGAGGACTGTTTGTTCATTGGACTGGCTGAGTAGCGCCACCCTATTCTCAGGTTGTACTCCAAGATGATGAAGTTGTTGTGCGATTTCAAGAGATTGTTCATATAATTCACGGTATGACCAATTTCCTTCTTTAGTAACAAGAGCGGATGCGTCTGGTGTCAATTTAGCTCGTTGCATAAGCCAATTAGGAATCATCAAGTGAAACTCCTCCAATTAAAAATGACGTAATGAAAAAGCTGCCCAATTTAGGCAGCTTTCATTTGTTTAAGGGAAACGTGGGAATTGATCGAAGTCTGGCTTACGCTTTTCTTTAAATGCGTCGCGTCCTTCTTTCGCTTCATCCGTCGTATAATAAAGCAATGTTGCATCCCCAGCTAATTGCTGTAGACCAGCCAAGCCATCTGTATCTGCATTCATTGCTGCTTTCAAGAAGCGAAGTGCAGTAGGACTCTTGCCGAGCATTTCTTCACACCATTGAACAGTCTCGTCTTCAAGCTGCTCATACGGAACAACTGTGTTGACTAAGCCCATGTCGAGTGCTTCCTGTGCGTCGTATTGACGGCATAGGTACCAAATTTCACGTGCTTTTTTATGCCCAACAATACGTGCGAGGTATCCTGAACCATATCCTGCGTCGAACGAGCCTACAGTAGGTCCTGTTTGTCCAAAACGTGCATTGTCTGCAGCAATCGTTAAGTCACACACTACATGTAACACGTGACCGCCACCAATTGCATATCCGGCAACCATTGCGACAACAGGCTTTGGAATAACGCGAATCAAGCGTTGAAGATCTAAAACGTTTAAGCGTGGAATTTCGTCATCTCCAACATATCCACCGTGACCGCGAACAGATTGATCGCCTCCTGAACAGAAAGCTTTCTCCCCTTCACCAGTTAACACGATAACTCCAATTCGCTGATCATCTCTTGCGCGTGAAAATGCATCGATCATTTCCATAACTGTTTTCGGACGGAATGCGTTGCGCACTTCCGGACGATTGATCGTGATTTTTGCGATACCATTGTACATTTCGTACTTGATATCATCATATGTACGAAGCGTTTCCCATTGACGGGTCATAATAAATTCCTCCTCGATTTTTACACTGTTTTCAGATAGCTCTTTATCATTGTAGCAAATTGTTGAGGTTTTTCCACGTGAATTGCATGCCCCGCATCTTTTATCGTTTCATGCTGCGCATTTGGCAAGCTTTTCATCATGTCCTGCGCAATCATTTCAAATTTCTCGTCTTCACTGCCCGTAAGCAATAATACAGGAAGTGAAAGTTGCTCTAGCGCCTGCCAGTATGAAGGCTGACTCCCCGTTCCAATCCCTCGTAAACTGTTTGCTAAACCAATTGGCCGTTGATTGAGGCGTTCATTACGCACTGCTTGTTGCTGTGAGTCAGACAATTTCTTTTGTGAATGAAACAGCGGAATCTCCTGCCAAAAGTTGACGAATTCAATCATTCCTTGCTGTTCTATCCTCTCCGCAAGCTTAGCATCTGCTGTGCGTCGTGCAAGTTGTTGTTCAGACGTACGCAAGCCTGGTGAACTGCTCTCAAGTACTAAACTTTTCACTTTGTCAGGGTAGGTTGTCGTATAGCCTAGCGCGACACGCCCTCCCATCGAATAACCAAGTAGAATGGGATTGGTTATTTCAAGCTTCTGCAAGACTTCATTCAAATCTTCAATTTGCTCTTCCATCCTATAGCGGTTCATCTTTTCAGGCGCTTCCGTTTTACCATGACCGATTAAATCGACTGCGACTACATAATAATCCACCGCAAGCTCTTCAATCGTTTGCTGCCAAGTAGCGGTCGAACCTGTAAAACCATGCAATAAAACAATTGCTGGCAACTGTTCCTCCCCGAACTTTGCAATATGCGTATCAATACCTCTGATCGTCAACATTTTAGTTGTCAATGCGTTCCACCCTCTTCGCAATTTCCCGCCATACGGAGCGATGAGCTTCTACATTGTCTGCACGCACTGTTGCTACTTCAATAATTCGTAAATTAGCCGTTTTAGCTGCTTGCATCGCTTGTTCAAATGCTCGTGTCGTATCTACTGCATCGTATTGTGCTTCATACATCGCTGCGACATGATTAAACGTCATATTAGTTGGAGTTCCGAATAATTGTTCATAATGCTGTTCAATTGACGCTTGCGGCAAATAGGAGAAAATCCCGCCACCATTGTTATTAATTAAAACAATCGTCAAATCAGTTTGCTGTAACCGGGAAATAATCAATCCGTTCATGTCATGTAAAAACGCTAAATCACCAATCAATAAATAGGTTTTGCGTTGACGGCCTTCCTGAATTCCAAGAGCAGTCGAGACAACTCCGTCAATTCCATTTGCTCCTCTATTGCAGAACAACGAAAAATCACGGTTCGTCTTTTTGAAATGCGTATCCAAGTCCCGAATCGGCATGCTGCTACTGCAGACTACATCAGAGCCATCCGGTAAATTGGCAATAAATTGACGAACGAAGTGACCTTCATCTTGATTGAAATGTTGATCTTCATTCATTACGTCTGCGGAAATTTGATTGGCTCTAGTCCATTGTTTCGTATATTCTGTTCGCTCGCGTGGTACAGATACTTGCTGCCAAATACTCGCTGCACTCACTTGCAAGTGGTGAGTAGTCAGACCAATCGGATCACGATAATTTGGTGAATCATCCACTACGATATACGTTTTAGGACAAGTCTTCTTCAAAAACAAAAGTAATGGCTTAGAAATGGGCTGCGGACCAAATCGTATGACACAATCAGGTCGCACGTTTTCAGCAAACATTTCACTTTTTAGCAAGGCATCGTACTGATCGATACAAAGATCATCACAATCTGTCGGTACTTGTGAGCGTAGATTGGATAACGGATCACATAATACTGGCCATTGAAGTGCTCTAGCGAACTGCCAGAAACGTTCTTTATCTAGAGTCGTCGGTTGCTCACCCATTACAATTATGCCTTTTTTCGCTTGCACAATGGCCGATTCTAGTACAGTTTTCATTTCTTCCGTTACAGCGAGATCCCCTACTAACTGTTGCTGGAATCGGCTAACAGGCGCTGTGGCTTCCAAGTCAATGAGCAATGGCTCACGAAACGGCACATTCAAATGCACAGGCCCTTGAGGTGCAGTTTTGGCAATGGATAGAAGTCTAACTGCACGTTGTTCCATGTACCGTAAAATGTCTTCTCTGTTTTCAGGCACAGGGAAGTCGACACTATCTTTGACGTGCTCTCCAAACATGCGAATTTGATCAATCGCCTGTGGTGCACCGACTTCACGTAATTCATGCGGACGATCCGCCGTGATGACGATCAACGGCAGTCTTGCATAAAACGCTTCTGTCACAGCAGGATGATAGTTCGATGCTGCTGTTCCTGACGTACATAGCAAAACAACAGGTTGCCCAGTCGCTTTCACTAATCCAAGTGCATAAAAAGCTGCAGAACGCTCATCGGTATGCATATACGTCTGCATATTTGTAGAGTTCGTAAACGCATACGCAAGCGGTGTTGATCTGGAGCCTGGACTAATAACCGCCTTGGTTGCTCCTTGTCGTATAAGCGTATCCGTTAAGCGAAGCACATAACTCGTTAATCCTGTCTGGTGATCATTCATGTAAACGGCCTCCGAGCGCGCGTAACACAGGACGGAATTTCACCCATGTTTCCGCATATTCTTCAGTCGGTGTAGAATCGGCTACTATACC
Source organism: Sporosarcina sp. P26b (assembly GCF_002743245.1). Lineage (NCBI taxonomy): Bacteria > Bacillati > Bacillota > Bacilli > Caryophanales > Caryophanaceae > Sporosarcina > Sporosarcina sp. P26b. The sequence continues at coordinate 4,207 of NZ_PDYW01000001.1, read as the reverse complement.
ACCGCCAGCATACAAATATGCATCATTGCCAGTTAACAATCCAGAACGAATTGCCACCGCAAATTCTCCATTACCTGCGGAATCCGTCCAACCAATCGGTCCAGCATAAAAGCCACGGTCCATCTGCTCTTCTTCACGAATAATTTCAAGCGCTTTCTGACGTGGAACTCCCCCAAGCGCAGGTGTCGGATGAAGTGCTTCGACTAGACGGAATATATCCATGTCCTTTGCAAGTTCCCCTTCAACCGGTGTGAATAAATGTTGGATGTCCCGCACCTTTAGAAGTTTAGGCGTTTTACTAACTTGAAGGGATGTACAGAACTCCGAGAACACTTGCGTAATCATATCGACTACATATTGATGTTCTTCACGGTTTTTCTTATCACGTAATAATACTTCTCCGAGCTGCTGATCTTCTTGAGACGTTTTTCCACGTTCAATTGAGCCAGCTACACATGCAGAATACGCATGTCCATTTGATATTTCGACTAAACGCTCAGGTGTCGCACCAAAGAACATCTCATCACCAATTTGCAGTCCGAAATGATAACTAGCCGATTGTTCATTCGTAATGGTATGCAATGCAGCGGCCTTTTGAAATTCTTCTTCAAACGTTAATTTGATTTTACGTGCAATAACGACTTTTTCCGCTTCTTGTTCTTTAATATGCGATGTTACTTGTTCAACTGCATCCATATAGCGATCCGTTGCTAGCTCAGTCTGCTTGATCACATCAGGCTTTCCTTGGAACGTGAATTCATCTATTTGTGCAATATGGATCAGCCGATCACGTTCTTGACGCAATGCTTCAAAATCAGCCGCCGCTTGCGGTTCTTCCGTAATATAATTAATGGATACATACGTTTTCCCTTTTTCAATTTTCAGTTGGAATAGAGGGACAGTAAAATAAGCGGCTGGGAACGCACTCCACTCATCATCTTGACGCGTATGAGGATCAAAAGAAAATCCGCCAAATAACACGGGATCGATATCTTTCTCTTCTTTAATTAATCCCTCACACAGTGCTGCCCACTGTAAAGAAATCGATTGAAAACGATCTAGCTCCGCTGTTAATACCGTTGCTTGACCTAATCCGACAAGTTTTACTGTCTTGTCCGCATTCTGCCAGAAGAAACGATGCTCACCATAATGTGAAAGACCTGCTTCAAAAAAAGCAAGTGGACTTAGTGTTTCCACTTCTATTGTTTCCGTAAAAAAACGAGAATCAGCGCCTGTTGCCGGAACCGTCCTCATTCGATCGGTCAATTTCCGATTCATCCCACTCTCTCCTTATCATCGTACAAAATATTTTTCGTCAATTTACGTTCAGGCATACTTTCACCGAACGATAAGTACCTCTATTCTAGCACATTGGACGCTTTACTTAATATATAATGTCTCGCTGTATGGGAGACGATACGACAATTATCTTCAACTATTGTTTCATATAACCTAACTGCTGATTTTTGTTGTATACTATCAGATGATGACTACACATATAAGGAGAGATTACCCGTGCAACACACAATAGAAACCGATACCGGCTGGCGAGTTTGGTGGCAACTCACACGCCCCCACACATTGACTGCCGCTTTTGCGCCTGTCTTTTTAGGCACCATGATTGCGCTACAATACGGACCACTTCATTTTCCGTTATTTCTAGCGATGCTTGTAGCCAGTTTATTTTTGCAGATGGCTACGAATATGTTTAATGAATACTACGATTTCAAACGTGGACTTGATGATGAACATTCAATCGGGATTGGCGGCACGATTGTCAGAAACGGCGTACAGCCGAAGACCGTGTTAAATTTAGCGCTCATGCTCTACGGGCTATCCGTTGTTCTCGGCATTTACATTTGCATGGAAACTTCATGGTGGCTTGCCGCAGTAGGTTCCGTTGCTATGTTGATCGGCTACTTTTATACTGGCGGCCCCTATCCTATTGCTTATACTCCATTCGGTGAACTCGTTTCAGGATTCGTAATGGGTATGTTGTTGATCTTGATTGCGTTCTACATTCAAACAGGAACCGTTACAGGTAATGCTATATTACTTTCCGTACCAAGCATGCTACTAGTCGGTGCGATCATGCTGGCTAATAACATACGTGATATCGTACAAGATACCAAGGGTGGTAGAAAAACTATGGCCATCCTAACAGGTCGAAATAACGCAGTGACCATCTTGGCTATATTTTTCATCGTATCGTATGTATGGATCATTGCGCTTGTATTGACTGGCCACGTATCTGCTTGGGCATTACTTGTGCTATTAAGCATCCCGAAACCTTTGCACGCTGTGAAGACATTCCGCAAGTATGAACAACCCCTTCAAGTCATGCCAGCTATGAAAGATACAGGCGTGACCAATACGCTGTTTGGACTACTTCTTGGGATTGGCATTCTTATAGCTCACTTCATCTGAATAAACTGTATCAAAAACGTCTACACTTAAAAAGGTAGGCGTTTTTTTGTTGGAAAGGTTTACCCTTCCTTGTAAACAGGGAAAGACTGAAGTAAGAAAGCTTTCTCAGATTTCATTTTTCAATAAAGAAAGCAATATAGAAAGGGTCGTGACTACATTGTTAACTACTAAACAAATAGAAACACTAAAAAAGGAACTACGTGCTATGGAAGACCGTCTAACGGAAACAGAAAAAGAGACGGAGATTGTAAATAATGCGCAGGACGATGTAGGTGAACTATCCATGTATGATAATCACCCTGCTGACATGGGAACCGAATTATACGAACGTGAAAAAGATATGGCACTTAACACGCACGCAGAAGGCGAACTGGAGAAAGTCCAGAACGCACTACAGGCTATCGAGGACGGCACGTACGGTACATGTGAAGTATGTGGTAAGGAAATACAACATGAGCGCTTAGAAGCAATCCCGTACACTACTGTGTGCATTGAAGATGCACAAAAAGATATACCGACTGATCGACCCGTTGAAGATGATTTACTAATCATGGCGGAACCCAATACATTTGCTGCCCGTAGAGAAGGTGACGCAATAGATTACGAAGACAGCTTCCAGGAAATTGCCGAGTCCGGAACATCTGATACCCCTTCTGACTTTATTGGAAGTAAAAACCGTGATTATGACGATCTGTATGATGACGAAAATGAAGAAGGTGTAGAAGAATACGAAGAGTTTGCAGTCTCCGACATTACGGGTGAACCAGCCGGTATTGTTCGAAATGAAGAAGCAGTAGAATATGAAGAAGAATTAGATGAGGAAGGAATTGAATCACCATTGGGCGACATTCCTTACAAAAAAGGTGACAGCTACATCGATGCAGAGAAAGATAAGTAATATTTAAAAAGTATGTACTATGAGCGGTAATCATAGTACATACTTTTTTGCTACGTTCATTCATTGAGTTAACTCACTGGACTTGATACGTTGTAGATTGCGTAGCATACACTATACGGATGAAAGTCCAATTCTTTGTAGCAAGCAGCACATTCTACAATGTGATAAATCCCTATACATATACTTACTAATGTATTCTTTTAAAATGAATATAGAAAAAAGGTATTGCACGTTTGTGCAATACCTTTTTATGTATGACCCCTACGGGATTCGAACCCGTGATACCGCCGTGAAAGGGCGGTGTCTTAACCGCTTGACCAAGGGGCCAAAAATTATGGCGGAGAAGGAGGGATTCGAACCCTCGCACCGCTTTCGCGATCTACACCCTTAGCAGGGGCGCCTCTTGAGCCACTTGAGTACTTCCCCATAAAAATGGCTCCGCAGGTAAGACTCGAACTTACGACCGATCGGTTAACAGCCGATTGCTCTACCACTGAGCTACTGCGGAATGGTGGGCCTAAGTGGACTCGAACCACCGACCTCACGCTTATCAGGCGTGCGCTCTAACCAGCTGAGCTATAGGCCCCTATTGGAGCGGGTGGGGAGAATCGAACTCCCATCATCAGCTTGGAAGGCTGAGGTTTTACCACTAAACTACACCCGCATTCATGGTGGCTCAGGACGGAATCGAACCGCCGACACAAGGATTTTCAGTCCTTTGCTCTACCGACTGAGCTACTGAGCCACATTGCTTACTTTTAAATAAAAATGGCGGTCCCGACCGGGATCGAACCGGCGATCTCCTGCGTGACAGGCAGGCATGTTAACCGCTACACCACGGGACCATTGGTTGCGGGGACAGGATTTGAACCTGTGACCTTT